>DASYJM010000001.1:0-34711 GCA_035996445.1 Candidatus Acidiferrum sp.
AACCGTATAGCCGTAGCGATACTGGCGTCTTACTAGGTAGTCGAAGTTCGAGCGCACGTGTTCGAAAGCCTTTGGCAGTCCGGGCTTCTCTTTAATTGCATCGACGGCAAAATTAATTGTGGCGATTCCCGCATCGGCGAGACGGTCGGTGACTTCCGGGCGGAGCAGCCGCGCATTCGTCGCAAGGTAAACCCAGAAATCTTTCTTCGCGGCGTAGTACATCACTTTGTGTACAAAGTCAGGACGCAGCAGGGGCTCGCCACCAGTAGAAGCGAGTACGCGGGCGGGTGTAGTGGCAAGCCAGTCGATCGCGCGCCGCGCCGTATCTTCTGTCATGCCTTTGATGCGGTTGTCGTAAGACCAGCAGTAGTGACAATCGAGATTGCATTTCCACTCAGTGAATAGGTACGCAATGATTGGCTGAAAGTCTCCAGGCAGAACGCGAGATTTGAAGTACGGAAACATCCAGCCGCGCATGGTCTGAAAAATGCGCGAGGCCGGCCAGTACCTCTTGCCGGTCTGTAAAACATGGTCATGTGCGGCAATATCCTCAGCGTCCAAATCATGCATGAGCTCGGGATGTTGCGGGAAAACGGGTGTTGGCAGAGTTTCTGGCTGCTTCGAATATTTCGACGAAGGTTTTTCTGGTGGTTGTTGGAGCAAACTATGCAACGGTACATCCAGGCGAAACGGAGAAGAAGGAATAGTTGGAAGTGACTGCTGCATTTCGGACATAAGTCGACTCCTCGATGCTTGTGAGATGACGCAGTCTCACCGACCACTGCGTTTTGTTCGATACTCACTGCCCCGATGTCTCTTACTCCGCCCTTGCCCTACACAGCACTCCCCCTACGGGCTGACGAGAAAGAGTACCAGCTGTGTTATAACGCGTTTGATTCAGAAAGTTGTGGGAGAGATACAATTCAATCGAGGAAAAGTCTGTACGCTATCGCACCAAAGAAAAAACGTGGAACCCATGTGTCTTTCTATTATTTGGTGCATCTATTTTCTCGCGGGAGAGGCCATCCTTGGTTAGGGAACCACGGCGCTTCTCGGTCTAGGCAGGCGTTGCGTGCAGTTTCGTGTTTACTGCGCGGTGATAGCCGTTTTCTCTCTGACGCCTCTAGCGTTGCGGGCGCAAGAGTCGCAACTCGCGCCTTTACCTCGATTCCGTGCGAATCCAGCCGCCAATTCACTAGCCACTCCAGTGCCGCAAGTGGATCTGGCGGACTCGGCTAAAGGGAAAGCAATTCCCCAGCAAACCGATCCTCTGCCTCAGGAGGCACAAGAAATTAGAAGCGGTACACTCAGAGATAATGGGAGGAGTATCTGCCGCTGCTATTTCAACGTACGCGAATCATCGACAACGTGAAGGAAACTTCGGCAATGTGATGAGTGTTGGGGGTACACAAATAGCGTGGGATGTAGCCACATATATAATTAAGGAGTTCTGGCCAGACCTGCGCAAGAAAAGAAACAACCGTCACTAAGTGTGACTTGTGAGCTGCGGTTTACTTAGGAGCTTGGCGCATTGCATTGGACTCAAGTCATGACTTGGGTGAAGGCGACGTTGCCGGCGCTAGGTGGCGTAGGAATATTTCTCTCCGCGTTTCTTGACTCGTCCTTCGTTCCACTACCCTTGGTCACAGATCTCATCGTAGTGGATCTATCCAGCCGAAATCCCTTGAGGATGCCGTATTACGCCGCAATGGCGGCAGTCGGTTCGGTCGCGGGCTGTATTTGGATCTACGGGTTAGCGCGGAAGGGCGGTCAAGCTTACTACCGCAAGAAGCAGCAACAGCCGTCAGGACGGGTTCGGAAATGGGTGCAGAAATATCCGTTCGCATCCGTTTTATTGCCCGCCGTTGCGCCGTTTCCCGTGCCATTTAAACCTTTTGTAATTGCACAGGGTGTCTTTCAAGTGCCTTTTATTCCGTTTGTAGTGGGAACTTTTGTGGGCCGTGGGGCGCTGTTTTTTATGGAGGGTTTCGTAGGCGTCCGTTACGGCGCGACGGCGAGGGAATTTGTATTCCATCAAAAAATCGCTTCCCTTATAACACTTGTAGCGCTGGTCGCAATTTTCGTGGCGATCCGGTGGTTCCCGATTCATCGCAGAAATCAGCAATCCCCAACAGGGCTGTAGCTGTGAAGCTTACTTACGGACCGCATAGTGTAGCTTCACCACGCCGTCCGTGAACCTCTTACATGAGAGCAGTGTCAGCGGCACAGTGCGACGGCGCGGCGCGATCAACGGAATGCCTTGGCCTATAAATGTTGGAATCACGTTAATGATGAACTCATTGATCTCGCCTTCATCGAGGAACGACGCAATGATGCCCGCGCCACCCATCATAAAGATGTCTTTCCCCTTTTCGGCGCGTAGCTGAGTTGTGAATGCTTTGATTGTTTCGCTCACGAACTGCACACCCGCAGGCGCTGGCGATTGCAGAAGACTGCGTGTGAAGGCATAGTTTTTAACGCTTGTATCGAAGGCCGTCCCGGCCACACCTTTCTTTTGGAACTCGAGGGCCATATCGTACGTCTTCCGTCCCCAAAGGATCGTGTCGATCGATTTATAGAACGCATCCATACCATAGCCACCTTTTGGATGGGGACGATCGAGCCAGTCGACAGAGCCGTCGGATCGGGCAATAAAGCCGTCGGCGCTGGCAGTGATGTAGACGATGATTTTTCGCTCGCGGATCATGGCGGCGCAGAGAGTGGTCAAATCCTAACCCGGACCACCTTAGGATTTCCAGAGGTCCAGACTTTCGCCACGGGCTGCTAGAGCTCAGCCACGCGGCGCTCCAGGTCGCGCGTAATCTCGTTTGCGCCCTGATCCGGCGAGAAGCGAACTGGCTGCCCGATCACTACTTTGACGTGGCCCGGACGCGCCAAGCTGCGATTTCGCTGTTTCAGATCGTACAGCCCCGTAAGGCATAGGGGCACGACGGGGATGTTCAGGTGTTTCGCCAGCAGCCCGATGCCAGCTTGAAATGCAACGATGTTTCCGTCTACCGTCGTCTGCCCCTCCGGAAAAACTAAAATATTCCAGCCACGATCCGCTAGATCGCCGGCAAACGAGAAACTCTTCAGGAAGCCAGACTGTTGTGGTAACGGAAATACATTGAAAAGTGACAACACCAAAAAATAATCGAGCCGTTCGTGAAGACGTCCGAACAGGCTCATGTCTTTGGGCGGACGCCGCATGCGCGTCAGTCGTTCGCCGCCCATGGCGGTAGCCAGACGGTTCCGAAAACGCGCGGGTAAGGCGGGCAGAATCCAGGCGATATCCAGGTAGGTGACGTGGTTGGAGATAACCAAAACAGGGCCGTGAAGTCCGCGCAGATTCTCGCGGCCCCGTACGCGAGGAGCTGCAAGAAGGTAGGTAGCGGGCCAGGCGAGCAAGTAGTAGACGGCCAGGCGAAGAGCCGTGGTAAGCCAGCTCTGCGGCCAACGCGGATAGGCATGCTCAACGGACGTCGCGCGCGCCTCGGTGAGAAGCTTCTCCAGTTGTGCGATGCTTCCCGATTCACTGAATCGTACATCATTGAATTCAGTTTGATAGCGGTCTTCGAGAGCGCTCAGCAACTCGACACGATCGAGCGAAGTCAATTTCAAGTCCGTCTCAAAACCGGCATTTCGCGAGCCGGAGCCGACCGCACGTCCCGTAATTTTGGTGATCAGAGCAGCCAGGACACTTTCTCCATCGTCGGAGGGTGATGTGACACCGATTTTGGAGTCCACAAATTCACGGATGGGCGCGAGTTGCGGCTTCAGAGTTGGCGTCCGTGGGAAATCCGCATCGGGCCACGAGAACCAATGCCGAATCTGTTGGTATTCCGCCAGTGCATGATTGGCGTTCTGTATCGCTGATTCGGGATTCGAACCTAGGCCATCCATCAAGAGCACTGCACACGGCTCGGCATTGCCATCCCGTTCCAGTCCGATCACAACGCAATCGCGCACGCCTGGCTGCCGTCGCAGCGCTTTTTCCAAATCTTCGGGATATACATTCATCCCTGCGGGCGTTACGATCACGTTTTTCTTGCGCCCCTTGAAATACAGCCGGCCATTCGCGTCGGTTTCCGCCAAGTCCCCGGTGCGGAACCAGCCATCAGTTTCTGCGACAGCTTGCGCTCCAGCCTGCCGGCGATAGGCCTTAGCGACGTTCTCACCACGGACCAGAATCTCTCCGTTCTCGTCGACACGAACTTCCACACCCGGGAAGACTTTGCCAATTGAGCCCTGTGCGGTATGGAAGGGATGGTTCAGGCTGATTAGCGAAGTGGTTTCCGTCATGCCATATCCCTGAATCGCGGCATATCCGAGACGTGTCCAGAACGCTTCTACGTGCTCGGGCAGCGCAGCTCCTCCGGAGATAAAGGCCCAAAACTTCCAGCCAAAACGGGAGCGGATTCGCCGGAAATGCCACCAACGCCGAAGAAAGTGCTGCTTCTCTGCACGAGCGAAATATTCGTTAAATTGCCGGGTCAAGCCGTCACGTTCCACTTTGTATTGGATTTCGCGTTGCAGAGATTCGATAAATCGAGGGACGGCTACGAGGACAGAAATACGTTCGCGCCGAATTACGTCGACAATCTCGGGAGGCTTCAGAGAATCGATAAAGACTACGATGCCGGCCAAAAAGGGCGGGATGAATATCCCCAGCATTTGACCAAACACATGACTCAAGGGAAGCAGATTCAGAAAGCGCAAAGGATGAACGATGCGCTCGTAGCGCAGGTATTTGTGGATTTCACGCTCGAGTGGTTCGATGTTGGCAAGGACGTTGCCGTGAGAGATCACGACACCGCGGGGTTCTGACGTGGTGCCGGAAGTAAAGATTATTTCCAGCGTGTCGCTGCGGGAGAGGAAAGGTGCAACGTAGGGCGAAGAGTCTTGCTGTGCCGTGAGTTCAGAAATCGATTCCAGGATGATGGGGTGAATCGACAAATCGGGGTCGGGAAGCGTACGAGCGCGAAAGATCAGTTTTGCATTGACCTCGCGTGCGATGCGCGATGCGAACTCAACTGTAGAGCCATGGTCCACGGGCACAATTACGGCACCGCGCAGAAGGCAGCCGAAAAACACAACTATCCATTCGGGCGAGTTTTCGCCCCATAACAAAACGGCGTCGCCTTTGCCGATACCTTGAGATTCCAATTCGCGGGCCAGGCGATTGGCTCCTTGGACTATTTGCGCATAGCTCCAGAATTCCATGCGATAGCCGCGCCGGTGGCGTACAGCAACTTCGTTCCCGTTCGCCGCATACTTCTGGACGAAATCGACTAGCGATTGCACGGGCGGCCTTGAAGAAGACTTTTCGGCAAATCCGTCACCGATGCGGGGCACCTTGTTGCGAGACTGGCGATCCACCTCATTTGATAAAATTACATGCTGTGGGTGACATACGCAAAGCGGTGGTGATCGGCGCGGGCATCACCGGATTGGCTTGCGCGTTTCGCCTGCAACAATTGGGAATCCGCACATTAATTTTGGAGGCTTCCGCTAAACCCGGGGGAGTCATCTCCACGGTCAGACAAAACGGGTTTTTGTTTGAAGCAGGTCCGCAGTGTCCCCGATTTCCAAAGTCTGTATGGGCGCTGATTCGCGAGCTAGGGCTGCAAGACGAATTCGTGGCGGGCGATCCCAGGGCGAACCGCTACATCCTGCGAAATGGCGTGCTGCACCGGGCGCCTTTTTCCGCGGGTGGCCTGCTCACCACCAGCTTGGTTAGTCTCAAGGCCAAATATCGTCTGCTTAGCGAAGTATTCCGGCACTCTTACCCACCTCCAGCAGAGGAATCACTGGCGGAATTTGTTCGCCGAAAATTCGGCGACGAGGTGTTGGACTATCTGGTAGATCCGTTTATTTCCACGATTTTTTTTGGTGATACGCAAAAAATGGGCATGCACAGCGCGTTTCCGGCGCTGGTTGAATGGGAGCAAAGCCGGGGCAGCGTTGTACGCGGCGCCATTTGTGCTTACCGAGCCAAACGATATGGCAAAACCAAGTCTCCGGAAGAGGGCCCGTCAGCAAACGCTTCAAATCGGAAGCATGGAGATTTGCGCGTTACCGATGCTTTACCATCCCTCGGTTCGTTCAAAGCGGGAATGGGCACGCTGGTTGAATGCTTGGCGCGAAAACTGGGAGAAGATCTTCGATTCGGGGCGCAGGTCAAGTCTGTCGGGCCGAGAAATGATGGGCAAGAAGAAAAGTGTGACTGGCGAATTCGCTTGTCCAGCGGAGATGAAATTAATGCCGATGCAGTCGTGGTGGCCACCCCAGCATATGCCGCTGTACCGTTGCTCAAAGGAAGTGCGCCGAAGCTGTCCGCGCTACTCGCGGCAATCGAACACACGCCGATGGACGTGGTGTCATCAGCCTTCGGCCGCAAACAAGTTGGTCATCCGCTGGATGGATTTGGATTCATGGCTCCGCGGCGGGAAGGATTGCACACAATTTGCACGTTCTGGAATTCATCGCTATTCCCCTCGCAGGCTCGGTCCGGAACGGTAGTGATGACCAGTTTTGCTGCGCGCGGCGGAGACGGCCACCTAACCGAAATGTCGGATGATCTGCTGGTGCAACAAGTCGAGGCGGAAAACGCCGCGGTTCTGGGCGTCAGCGGTGCACCGATCGATCGCATGACGCGGAAATATCCACGCGCGCTGCCGCAGTACAACGTTGGTCATGCGCAGCGCGTGAAAGATATTCGCGAAGCTACGGGCGGGTTGCCAGGGCTTTTCCTGGCGGGTAACTATCTGTCGGGCCGCTCCATCGGCGATTGTGTTGAGTCGGGTTTTCAGGCGGCAGATCTGCTGCATAGCCGCGCTCCAGGTTGAAGCATCCAATGACTGCAGTTCACAGAAGAGGATGCAAAGTTTGATCCACACGCTTATCTGGATTGCCGGATTTTTATTGCTCGGCCTGCTGGGCGGCATGACCTATCAAAGAGTAGGGGAGCGGAGAGACAGCAGGCTCCATCCTCCGCCGGGCAAGTTTGTGGATATGGGAACTCATCGTCTGCACTTGTTGGAGGAAGGCCGAGGAAGTCCAACAATAATTCTCGAAGCGGGGCTGATGTCAACAAACCTGAGCTGGACGGACATCCGGCGCAAACTTGCTGAATCGTATCGCGTCGTCACGTACGACCGCGCCGGGCTGGGCTGGAGCGACATCGGTCCCATGCCACGAACAGCCGAGCGCATCGTGGAGGAACTTCATTCATTGCTGGAGCGGGCGGCCATTCCTCCGCCTTACGTTCTGGTCGGACACTCCTTCGGTGGACTCACAATGCCCTTATTTGCGGCACGGTATGCGGAGAAGATCGCGGGAATGGTGCTGGTCGACCCAGTGGTGCCTGCCGAATGGAATCCGCCATCAGAACACGATCTTAAGCGCGCAAGCATTGGTTCCAAAGTATGCCGCCGCGCCGCGCTGCTCAGCCGCGCAGGTGTCATTCGTCTTGTCGCGGCCCTATTGAATTCGAGTGCAAAGAAGGTCGCAAGCCATATGGTGCGGCTGATCAGTCGAGGAACACCGGCCGATTCAGGAACCGTTTCCAGCCCCTGGTTTTGGAATTTACCGCCCAATGAAAGGCAGATGGCGGCGGTCTTTTGGGTTCAAGAGAAATTTTGTAACACCATCGCGAGCCAGCTCGAGAGCCTTCCGGAATCTGCGAGGCGCATCGCGGAGCTGGACAATTTGTGTGATAAGCCGGTAGTCATTCTCTCCGCGAAGTCCACGCCCGCAAAGAGGCGCGAACAGCACATGCTGATCACCCAACGTTTGCCACAAGGCCGTCATGTCTTTGCGGACAAGAGTACCCACTGGATCATGCAAGATCAGCCCGAGCTTGTACTCGGGGCAATTCACGGCGTCGCTCAATCAAATTCTTGAGCGAGAGACTACGCTTCAATTTGAAGCGACGCACTATGCCGGCACGTGCTCACGATAGGTAGAAAAGACTCAACCTCGGTAATCCAAATTCTTCCAGCAATCGCTTTTGTATATATTGTTTTTCGACCAGCGCCAGTTGTTCCGCTTTCATTTTCTTGCGGTACGCGGCTAATTGTCCGTCCATTTCTCGTCTGATTTGCAGCATGCGTTCTTCGTTGACGTGGCTAGCCATGAGCGCTTGCTGCTTGTCGTCCAGAATCGTCAATCGCCGCTCCAGATCTTCCAGATCGAGTGACCCAGGTGTATCGAGCAGCACCATGCTGGATTCGAGCGATTTTGCGATTTCCCTTAAACGCGAACTGAATTCAACTTCCGCCTGGTTGGGCGTCTGGTTTACCGCCAGCTTTTTCGCCACCGTTTGCACTCGATCCACATTTCGCGCGAAGTAAGCCTTAATCTCCTCGCGCGAAAACATTTCCTTTGGTGCAGCTCGCGCGGCCCGCGTGGCATTGGGGCCGCTTCCTGCCGCCGCCTCTTGTTGTTCCTCCGCCGCTTCCAGTACCGCGTCTGTGCAGTAAGCCAGGCTCTTCAGAGGCTTGCCCAACCCGCCCCGCCTCGACCTTTGGTAACTCTCGAAGGCGCGATCGATTCCTTTCAAAGCCGCATCCAGAGGAATCCCCGCTTTCTGCCAGGTCTCCATAATCGCCCAGTCGAGCGGTGACACCAGAAGGTGCGCGCCACGCTTCTTCCAAAAATATTCTTCGATTTCCGTGAAGTAGTTGAAGTAGTTCCAGCCGTCCATGTGTGATGACAAAGGGGTAGCCGACCAGCCGTCAAACTCTGCCGCCGCTAATTATCGCGGAGTTTTCTTGTCTGCAGCGCCGGTACTCGCTTCACGAAGGCGGCCCGCCTTAGTCGACTCCGCAGCTTGATTCTTTTCCCAGATCAGCCGCAAACCCTTCAGTGTCAGGAATTCGTCGGTGTGCTGAATATGTCTGGAACCACGCGCAACCAGTTTAGCGTGCCCACCAGTGGCGACCACCGTAACTTCGTGGCCAAGTTCATCCTTCATGCGTCTCAGCATGCCGTCCACCAAGTCCACGAATCCGTAATACAATCCGGATTGCATGTGGCTCACCGTGTTTGTTCCGATGACTTTTCCCGGATCTTTAATTTCCACGCGCGATAGTCTTGCCGCGCGGGCAAACAACGCCTCCGAGGAAATTCCGATGCCCGGCGCAATCGCCCCGCCCAGATATTCACCGCGCGCGGAAATTACGTCAAAGGTAATGGCCGTCCCAAAATCCACGACAATGCACGTGCCGTACTCATGAAAGGCCGCCACGCCATTCACAATTCTGTCCGCGCCCACTTCCAGCGGATTATCAACCAACACGGCCATCCCAGTCTTTACGCCGGGTTCCACGAATAGCGCCTTTTTCCCCAAATAAATTCGCGCCATTTCGCTGAGCGTCCAATTTACAGGCGGCACCACGGAGCTGATCATCACTCCAGTGATTGCGTCCCGGTCCAGCCCCGCCAGCGTAAATAAATTCCTCGTCAACACGCCATATTCATCGACGGTTTGCTCCCGCGCCGTGCTCAGCCGCCAATTGGCAACCAGCTCAGCGTCGCGAAAAACACCCAAAACCGTATTTGTATTTCCGACGTCAATGGTCAGGAGCATATTGGCCAGTTCATGCGCATCTTCAGTTTACCGAATCTCGGTGACGTCACCGGCAATCACCGCTGTTGTTTCGCCCGTATCGCGCTTCACCCGTAGCAAACCTTCTTCTTCCAATCCAGCCGTTACTCCGGTGAAACTTTCTTTGCCGTTCGTTACCCGTACGCGCTTGCCCCGCGCATAGCTCGAGGTCGCTTCGAACCGTTTCACCACGCTTTGTGCACCATCGCGTAGCATCTCATGGTAATCGCGCTCAAATTGTCGCAGGAACTGTACTAGCACTTCCAGCCGCGATTGCGCCCGGCCGGTTTCCATCCGCAGGGAAGTGCTCTTGCCGGTCAAATCGGCTGGAAATTTCTCCTGGTTCACATTGATCCCAATTCCAACAATCACAAATTGCACTTGCGTTGGTTCCGCATGCATTTCCGTCAAAATCCCGCCGATTTTTTTCCCATTGATAAGTAAATCGTTGGGCCATTTCAGATCTACATTCAGGCCGGTCACTCCTTGTACTGCGGCATGCGCCGACAACCCTGCCATCATGGTGAGGAGCGGAGCTTGCACCGGCGCCAGTCGCGGCCGTAGCAGAAGCGTCGCGTAAATCCCTGTGGCGCGCTCGGAATGCCAGGTGTGCCCTGACCGGCCCCGACCTGCCGTTTGTTCTTCCGCGAGCACCACGGCGCCTTCCGGCTCGCCGGCGTGTCCAAGCTCCAGGGCCACACGATTGGTCGAATCCGTCTTGAAGAAGTGATAAATCCGCTTCCCAAATAAACTGCCGCGCAGTCTCTGACGCAGCATGTCAGCGGTCAGAATGTCCGGCACTTGCTCGAGAAAATATCCGGTAGCCAGGCGCCCTTTTACCTTTACGCCCAATTCCCTCAAACGCGTAACCCATCGGAACACTGTCGATCGCGATACTCCGATTTCGCGCGCGATTCTCGCTCCGCTGATAACGATTGTTCCATTTTCCGCTAGCAGCGTCAGCAGCGCGGCGACCTGCCGCTCCGTGGTGCCAGCAATATTTCCGGAAGATTTAACGCGGACTGCCATTTGGGGTGTCCTGACTCAAGCAACTACGCACACAGCCTGACGCGGTTCTATCATCCATTAACAATTTAACTGCTCAAAACGCTCTGTCAGTTTTTGCATTTCGATGCGTTGCGTCGCGAGCGTCGCCTCCAATCCGCGAATGATCTTTTCCGGCGCGCGGCTTCGAAATGTTTCATCACCAAGTTGTTTTTCCTTGGAACCTATGGCTTTGCGCAGTCCATCAAGCTCCTTCGTGATTTTGGCGCACTCCATAGCGGCGTCCACCGTTTCTGCATATTCGATGCGCAAGTCGAATTTAGCGCTTGATCGCACTGCGCCGCCGCCCTTGGTTAGCGCCCCGCCAGTGATCTTTAAATCCGTCAACATCCCTAACCGCACAATACCATCACGATTGGATTCCACCGAAGCGCGCGTCCGTTCATCAGGCACCGAGAGTTCTGCGGCCACTTTCTTCTTGGGGTCGAGCTTTATATCCGCGCGAATATTGCGAACCGCCGTAATTATTTCCTGCAGCAGGCCAAATTCGTCCAGCGCCGCATTATTGCGCCAACTGTCCGGCACTTCTGGAAAACGTTCTAGTGCTATCGATTTCGCGTCGACTCGTTGCGGAAATTGGTGCCAGAGTTCCTCCGTGAGAAATGGCATAAACGGATGCAATAGCCGCAGGGCCGCCTCGAACACGGCAAATAAATTGCGCCACGCCACAACTGCGCGCTCCTTATCAGCGTTTTGCAGATCGGGCTTCACCCATTCAATGTACCAATCGCAAAAATCGCCCCAGAAAAACTGGTACACCCCTTGCGCTCCGTCGTGGAAGCGGTAATTCGCCAATGCTTCATTCATTTGCTCGATGGTCGCCGCCAGCCGCGCAAAAATCCAGGCATCCCGCAGCGGTATAGCACCCTCAAACGCATATGGAGCGTTCGCGCGAATTTCTGGCGCCGCCAATTCTTGTAATGTGGCCCCCGCCGTCTCGAACTTTTCCAGGTTTACAAACAGAAAACGCGCCGCATTCCATATCTTGTTGGCAAAATTGCGAGCGCCGGCCAGCCGGTCATCCGACAGCACAATGTCCGTTCCCGGCGCGGCCATCGACGCGAGACAGAACCGCATGGCGTCCGTACCGTACTGCTTATTCAGCAATACCGGGTCAAGGCCCGTCCCTTTGGACTTGGACATCTTTTCGCCGCTGCCGGTACGCACCAGCGAGTGCAAATACACGGCGCGAAAGGGAACTTGCCCGGTAAAGTGAATCCCCAGCATGATCATTCGTGCGACCCAGAAAAACAAAATGTCGTATCCGGTGATTAGTAAGCTTGTTGGATAATAGGTCTTGAAATCTTTCGTTTCTTCCGGCCAGCCCAGCGTCGAAAAGGGCCAGAGGCCCGAGCTGAACCAGGTATCGAGCACGTCCGGATCCTGCTTCAGCTTTTCCGAGCCGCAGGTTTTGCACTTCGTGGGCGTTTCACGAGCCACGGTAACATGCCCGAACTCCTCGCAATACCATGCTGGAATCCGGTGTCCCCACCACAGTTGCCGCGACAACGTCCAGTCGCGGATATTTCGCATCCAGTTAAAATATTCTTCGCGCCGATTGTCCGGCACGATGCGAATTGCGTCGCGCTCCACCGCCGCAATGGCCGGCGCCGCCAGTGGCTTCATTTTGCAAAACCATTGCGTCGATGCTCGCGGCTCCACGATCGTTCTGCTTCGCTCGCACAATCCCACCGCGTGCGTATGCTCAGTGACTTTTTCCAGCAGTCCCTGTGTTTTTAGGTCCTCTACGATCTTCTTCCGCGCTGCGAAGCGGTCCATGCCCGCGTAAGCGCCCGCAGCGGCATTCATTTTTCCGTCGTCGGTCATCACATTGATTTCCGGCAAGTGATGCCGTCGCCCAACTTCAAAATCGTTGGGATCGTGAGCCGGGGTTATTTTCACCGCGCCCGTCCCGAACTCGCGATCCACCATCTCATCGGCAATGATTGGGATCAAGCGATTCATCAACGGGAGCGCCACGGTCTTCCCGATCAAATCTTTATATCGTTCATCTTCGGGGTGTACCGCGACCGCCGTATCGCCAAGCATGGTTTCCGGTCGCGTTGTAGCGACCACCAGAAATTTCCCAGCACGCCCCGCGGAAACGGCACCACCTGAATCGGCCACCGGATACTTGATATGCCACAAGTGTCCCTGGCGCTCTTCGTGCACCACTTCCAGATCGCTCAAAACCGTCAAACACACCGGGCACCAATTGGTCAGGTAATGCGCGCGGTAAATCAGTTTCTCCTCATACAAGCGCACAAACGCGTCGCGCACTGCGCGAGACATCTCCGGCGACAGCGTAAACTTCTCCCTGGACCAATCGCAGCTTTCTCCAATCTGCTTCATCTGCTCGGTAATCGTGTTGCCGCTTTCTTCCTTCCACTTCCATACTCGCTTCTCAAACTCTTCGCGTCCCAGCTCGCGGTAATCTCTGCCTTCCTCCGCGAGTTGCCGTACCACCACCCGCTGCGTTGAGATTCCAGCATGGTCAGTGCCCGGCAAATACAAGGTGTTGTATCCGCGCATGCGATGCCAGCGCGTAAGAATATCTATCTCGGTATGGTCCAGCATGTGCCCGATGTGCAG
The DNA here is from genome assembly GCA_035996445.1 of Candidatus Acidiferrum sp. Lineage (GTDB taxonomy): Bacteria > Acidobacteriota > Terriglobia > Acidiferrales > UBA7541 > Acidiferrum. The sequence continues at coordinate 13,268 of DASYJM010000001.1, forward strand.
TGATCCGGTCACGTTGGGGGGCGGAATTACAATGGAAAAAATAGGCGGTGGTGCATCCGCATTAGCGCGAAAGAGAGCCTGCGCTACCCAAAAATCGGCCCACTTCGGTTCAATTTCTTGCGGTTGGTAACCCTTGGGAATTTCGCTAGCCATTAACGCAAATTTCTCCACGAATGCTTGGCACGATCTGCCATTCAAACTGCACCAGCAACTTCTTTTCTAGAATGATCTTCGACTATACGAGGGACAAAGCGACGGCGTCAATTATGCCGCGGTGTTACTGGAAAGCCGTGACATTGGAATTTTAATGCCAATGAGCGAATTGTGGAGAGACTGGCGAGGAAAGGAATTACTTTTTCGATTTCAGTTCGTCTTGCACCAGCGCGGCTACTACTGGCTTTAAGAGTTCCCGAGTTACCGCCTGCAAAACTTCCGGGCTGAGTTTTGACAATACCTTGGCCACCACCGCATCCACTTCAGCCTGCGTTGCCGTTGAGGAAGCCGAAGCGACCTCCGCGGCCGACAAATCTGAGATCACCGTGGCCAAGGCGTCCGAGGAAGCGTCCCCGCTGCCGCGTGACGAGTCCGAACCGCCGTCCATCGCCGTTCGAGTACCCATTTCATCCTGTTTTGTCGAACCCAGCGCCGCCGCCCATGGATTGGACCTCTTCGCGTCGCTATCCCAGGGGCTCGCCGGGCGTGAAAACCAACTATTGACGGGTTCAGGCTCAGCGTGTTTCTCTTTCTGCTGCGCGGCTTCTTCCTGGCGTGCAATTTCTTCTTGTCGTGCAGCTTCTTCCTGCCGCGCGATTTTTTCTTGTCGTGCAGTTTCTGCCTCTCGTGCAATTTCTTCTTGTCGTGTAGCTTCCGCCTGTCGCGCAATTTCTTCCTGCCGCGCAATTTCTGCTTGTCGTGCGACTTCTTCCTGTCGTGCAGCTTCCTCTTGTCGCGCAGTTTCTGCCAGCCGTGCAGCTTGCTCTTGCCGTGCAGCTTGCTCTTGCCGTGCAGCTTCCTCTTGTCGCGCAGTTTCCTCTTGTCGTGCAGTTTCCTCTTGTCGCGCAGTTTCTGCCTGCCGTGCAGCCTCTTCGAGGTGAGCAATCTCCGGCAACGGTTCGCTTATCGCCTCGTTCGCAACATCGCCGGCGGTACCCGCGTTTCCCGAAGCTCGCTGACTTGCCGACTCTGTAGGCCGAACTTCAGATTCTTCCGCAACGGTAATTGCACCGACGTCACTGGAAAATGCTTCCGTCTGTTTTGAAGATCCCGTTTGAGGCTCTTCCGCAACAGCGGTTTCGGGTGCGTTGGCCCCTTCCGTCTTGGCATTCAGCGCTTCGCCCTTGCGTACGCTGATTTCCGTGGCAAACGCGCCTATATCCGTCGGTACTTCCGCGGCCGTAACAAAGCCGCCTTTTTCTTCCGTTTGTTCCCACGTTTCTCTCGCGCTCTTCCTTCCGGTTGAATTCAACATCGGCAGGTCGCGCCAATCCTTCACCGGGCCGCTTTCGTCGTCTCCGCGAAAACCGCCCGCAGCCTCCTCGCGCCGCCACGACGGTGCGGATGCTCTCGATTCTTCTTCCTCTTCTTCAGGCACCTCGTTCGGTTCGTCTTCAGACCAGTTCCGCATAGCCTTCTCGGCTTGATAGCTGGATACGAATTCGGTTTCTTCGGTAGTTGTGGGGCCCAGCAGGTCTCCGAACGCCGTCGGCTGTTGCGCCGCGTCGATCTTCACCGGTTCCTGAACCGTGGTCGCGTCCACGAAGCTCTCATCGCCTACCACGATCGGTTCTGGCGTTGCTGGACGACTAAATGACAATCCTCCTAGCGGAGACCCAGCCGTCTCGGCCGGCGGTGGCACCCCCGCTGAAATTGGAGGTGGCGTAAACGACAAAACATCAGCAGATTTGCGCGGAGTTACTGCAGGAGTTTTCTCTCTGTCTCCCTTGCCCAGCGAAACTCCGGCTCTTTGAAGAGCTGATTTCACCATCACAATCAAGGGATCAGGTGGAACAAAAGGTTTTTTCAATACTCCGTCGGCGCCTACGCGTTGCGCTTCCTGTTCATCCAGAGGATCAAATGCCCCGACCAACAAAATTACCGGGATGTGCTTCAGTGACGGATCTTCTTTGACATACTGGCAAACTTCGTAGCCGTTGCGCACCGGCATAAATACGTCAGCTAACACTAGGTCGGGACGTATCTCGGAAATTTTTCGCACCGCAGCTTCGCCATTGCCCACGGCGACGACATCAATACCCTGATCCTTCAGGGCCAGCCCGACCATCCGCTGGATGTTGCTATTGTCGTCCGCAACCAGAATCTTGGCCACCCACGTCCTCCGCGAACTTCACCGCAGCCCCAAGCACCGCTGGCCGGGATTTTGCTCGATTCTCAGGTATTGGAGCATCCTCCATCGTGGTCGTCAACGCATCAGCGGTTTCCCTGTGTCCCAAGTGAATACGCTGGTCACCTGCACCAATGGCCGGGTCGCAAGATTCGACTGTAGCCAAAAAAAAGGCGTGGCCAGAGGCCACGCCTTTTCCACGTCTGATCCCTGGAGGCCGTCGTCCTACCAAGGCACTAATTTGCGGACGCCTTTCTTCTTCTTGCTGGTCGATTCCTTGATATTGTCGCCCTGGTTTCCCGAAGGGGTCGGCGCAACATCGGTCTTGGATGCATCTGTCGTGTTCGCTGTTCCAGAAGCGGTCGTACCGCTCGCGTCGGTTCCGGTTGCCACGGTGGCGTCTCCACTGGCAGCCGCTGGTGCGGCTGACGTCGATTCTCCGGGAATTGCCGAACTCGATTCCGGCTGCGGTGCCGTTGTTGGCGCGCCATTCTCCGGCGTAGTACCGGCCGGTACGGAGGCGTCAGCGGGCGCATTCGCATCAGCTGGCGCAGCGCTTTCCGCTTCTGTCTTGGCGCCGCCGGGCGTTACCGTGGCCACAATGCCAGTGGCATTCCCCGAAGCGCCCGTGGCTGCTCCTCCGCCTCCGCTGCCGCCCACCACAATGCGCGACGAGTTGCCTCCGGTAAGCACATCGGTTGCCGAAGTTGTGTCTGCTTCAGGCTCGAGATTCGGCTCTCCCACCCGAGCAGCCGTCCTCATTTCCCCAGTCGGTCCGGAATGCAGGACTTGCAGCGGCTTCTTTGCAAAGCTGTTACGCGGCCGCGGAGCATTCTGATCAGCAACCATGCGTGCACGCGCTTTCGGATCGGCTTGCGGCAACGGCACTTTCATCGCCACCAGCCGGGCCTTGGCCTCCGGGGCTTCATTAGAAAGCGGATAATTCTTCACAATTCGTGCGTAATAATTTGCCGCGACTTCTTTCTTCTCCGCCTTATCGAAAATATCCGCCAACATCCAAAGCGCGTGATCCGATTTGCTATATAGCGGATAACGATTCGTCAGTCCAATCAGCCGTGCTGCCGCTGCGCGCTTGTCGCCTTTCGTGTAGTAATAATAGGCCACCCGGTAATCCCCCTCGGCGATCACCTCTTGCACTTCGCGCAGCTGCTGCATCGCTTTATCTGCCAGCGGATCCTTCGGATATTTCTGCAGGAAGGTCTGGAATTCGCGTTCCGCTTCTCTGGCCTCGGTGCGGTCCCGGTCCGGTTTCTCCATCTGTTTGAAGTGCCCCATGGCCACCTGCAGTTGCGCGTAAGAGGCCTCGGGAAGGAAAGGGAAGAACACGATGAAATCTTTGTAGCCCGAGATGGCCTGCGTCATATTGGCCGTGCCACCCTCTTTATAATATGAGTCGGCGATCAACAGTTTGGCCTTGGCCAGATATTCGCTGTCGGGATAAGTGTTGATAAGCGTCTGCAGGTTTAACCGTCCAACCTCATGCTTGCCGTGCTTGACGTCGTCCGCGGCGCGGTCATATAAAACTTTGTCCGGCTGGACGTTATTGTCCGCGCTGGTGGACTTATCAACCTTTTTCTTCCTGTGCAGAATCTGCGCGCTGGATTGCGTTGCTCCCACGAGGGAAATTGCCAGAATCAATAGGTAGGCTAACCGATGGCTAGGTGCATACGGCGGAGTACGTAGCAAACAACACCTCTCTAAATGTTGATATTCCTTCAAATGCCTGCCGCGGCCGCTAGGGGAGAGCCGCCCAAAAACCCCGAACTCACGGATTATAACCTGAACGAAAGGGCAGTCTGCACTCAACTTTGCCCTTTGGGACAGCAAATCCCGTTAATGAGAACCACCCCCGTACGAGCGGGTTGCCTCCCTATCTTCTTTATTTCTTAACCTTTCTCCAGGTTCTCCGTCTAACGCGCTCATGAAAACTGCCTGCTTGCTGACCTTCCTCCTCATACCGGTTGCTGCCATAGGTCAAAACACGGCGCCCTCGGCGTACTCCCCTGCGGCCATGTTTCGCGGCAATCCGCAGCACACCGGCGTTTATGATTCAACCGGCGTGCCCGCTTTCCACAAAGTAAAATGGAAATTTCACACCGCTGGCTTCGTTATTTCCTCGCCCGCCATCGTTACTTCAACCGCGTACGTAGGCAGCACCGACGGTAACTTTTATGCCGTGAATCTCGCTACTGGGGATCAAAAATGGAAGTTTGCCACCGAAGCGCGCATTACCTCTTCTCCAGCGGTCGAACGTGGCACCGTATATTTTTCCAGTTATGACGGCAAGTTCTACGCCCTCGATGCTGATACGGGCAAATTGAAATGGAAATTCCAGACTGCTGGCGAACATCGTTTTGCCGCGAAACATCTTCATGGCTCGCTGCCTGAAGCGGAAATCATGCCAGATCCTTTCGACTTTTACCTGTCTTCACCAACGCTGTCTGGAGATGCCGTTTACTTCGGCAGCGGCGACGGAAACGTGTATTCCCTGGATGCTGCTTCCGGAAAGCTAAACTGGAAGTTTACGACCGGTGACGTGGTGCATGCTTCGCCTGCCGTTGCTGATGGAACCGTCTACGTCGGGAGTTGGGACAGTTATTTTTATGCCATCGATACTGCTACCGGAAAAGAAAAGTGGCGCTTCAAAACGGGTGTCGACCCGGACATTCACAACCAGGTGGGTATTCAATCCTCCGCTGCCGTCGTCGATGGAATCGTGTACTTTGGCTGCCGGGACTCAAATTTCTACGCCTTGGACGCCGCCACTGGAGAGAAAAAATGGAGTTTCAATAACAAGGGCTCTTGGGTCATCACTTCGCCGGCGCTCTATGACGGTAAAGTCTATTTCGGGACCTCCGACACCAAACAATTTTATGCATTTGAAGCTAAAGGTGGAGGAACCCCGGTTCTGTCGTTGAAATTTACCTGGCCTATTTTTTCATCCCCGGCCATAGCGGGGGACACCGTTTATTTGGGCAGCCACAACGGCGTGCTGACCGCGGTCGATCTGAAAACTGCCAAGGTGGCATGGTCCTTTCAAACCGATGGCGCACGCCAAAATCTCGCGGGTCTGTCCAAGCCCGACGGAACAACAAATTATGAGGCTGTATTCACTGAAAATTTCTATGACAACATGATGGTTGGCGTTTACAAACTCTTTGCCACCGGGGCGATTCTTAGCTCACCTGTCATCGCCGGGGACAAGGTCTACTTTGGCAGCACCGATGGCAACCTGTATGCCCTGCAGTAAGGATGTGGAGTGCCATTCGGCGTTGAGCGCGTTGCTTGTTCTACAACGCTATGGTCAGCTCGACCGGCGCGGAAGCCGGAATCCGCGAACCCGCTAAGGGCGTCTGATCGACCACCGCGCCATGCGGCCATTGCGGAGCTGTTACGTAATTCACTTTGCGCCGCAACCCAGCAATATCGAGGCGATGTTGCGCGTCGCTCTCATTCAGCCCTACGAGGTGCGGCATCACGTAGGCCTTATCGCGATCGCCTTGCGACACCAACACATCTACGCGCGGCGTGGCCGCCCCGGTTCCCGGCTTTGGATTTTGAATCACTACCATATCGGCAGGCACGTTTGGCAACGTGATATTGGAAACCTCACCGATTTGCAGCCCTTCGCGCAGCATCTCTATGCGCGAAATTCTCAACGTGGTTCCTTCCAGCCGGGGAATGCTGAGTTGCCGCTGTCCCAGGCTGAGCACCACGTGAGCTTGCTGCGAAACCTTCATCAACAACCCGGCCGTGGGCGTTTGCCGCACCACCACGTTTGCGGGTAAATCGCTGTACACTCGGTCCGCCACACGCAAAACCAGACCGCGGGACCTCAAAAGGGGACTGGCTTCCGTGACATTCTTCCCGACCAGATTCGGCATGGTTACTTCGCGCCCGTGAATTGCCACCCGCATGGCCGTAATTGCGCTGAGAAATGCTGCCGAAGCCAGAATAAAAACCAGCAGCGACATCCTGCTTACCCATTCCAGTCGTTCGCGCAGGGTCATAAATAAAATCTCAACTTTAAAACAATAATCAGTCCGAAGCTTTGTCTTGGCGGGCGTTCGCCGATGCCACCAAGGGCGGCGCCGGATACTCCGGCAATTTGTCTTTGCTGGTGTCCGCGCGTTTAACTTCCAGTTCCCCGAAGAGCAGCGACGGACTGATGATTGTCGTCGGCGCACCTCCGGAGCGGTTGCTCACCAGCGGATCGTCACCGGCGGCAATCAGATCGCTGCGCATCGCGCGCACGTCCAGCTCGCTGAACACTGCACCGCGCACCAACTCTTCGTGCCCGTCCTTCGCATACACGCGATAAAGCAAACGCGGCGTGTTACCTGGCCCGAGCGTATCCACGCGATACGCGTACGGCAATCCTTGATCGGCCACTATCTGGAGCGCGCGTTGCCGCAGCGCCGCCGAACTTTGCGGTTCCGAGGACTTCACCACCAACACGCCGATACCCGCGGCAGGGAAGACCCCTGGCGCCGCGCGGCCATGCCCGTTCGAGGCGGTAAAATCGCGTATCGGTTGGCGCCCCACCAAATAATTGGTCAATGTTCCGTTATCAATCACTGTCACGCGCTGCGCTTTCACGCCTTCGCTGTCCACGTCATAACTTCCCACCGTGCTCTTGCCTTGAAATTCCTTCAGTGTCGGGTCATCCACCACGCTCAAAAAATTTGGTAGCACCCGGGTCTTGTAACTGGACGCAAATGATCCCGTCGTACGGTTCGGTTTCCCAAGTTGTGGCTTGCGCCCTATAACGTTCTGCCCAATTAGCGACGCTACAATGTCATCCGCGGCGTCCGGCGCAAACAAAACGGGGCCACGGTATTCCTCTTCGACGATTGGCGCATTCCGCAACGCCACCACGGTGTCTAATGTTTTTTTCGCATCGTCCATTAACGCATCGTGGCTCGGCAATTCTTCCGCATGAGCCACCATCCATGCCGGATTGCGCGTCACGCGCATCCCGTCGGCTGCCTGCGCTGCACTGTTCAATTGCACACTGTAGGTCGCGCGACCGTCACGCGTCACGGTCCCTTCCGAATTCACGAAATATTCGTTCACGCCAGTGAAGCGTGCCGACGCCGTCGAAGTCTGCACATCCGGATACTGCTTATATAACCCTGTCACATCCTCGAGCGTCCTTTTCCACTCCTTCTGGTCGACCTTTAATGTCGTCGCCGGCATCAGCGCAATCAACTCCGGCTCTTTGGCGAAATCATCCACCGCGTTCGGCTCCGCGCTGAACTGTTTCAGTGCCGCTTGTTTTTCCGCGAACGCTTCCCCCGCGCTCTTATAAGCTTCGTCCGTTGCGGTCCAAATCTGGTGACGCAAAGCGATGGGGTCGTTATCCAGCGGCAAAATATTTGTCTCCCCCACACCCTGGCTGAAATAACTATCTTGTTTGTAATCTCCGATGCGCACCACCACCCGCAATATGCGCACGTGCACGCGTTGACTTTGTACCAGCGCTCCAAAAGCCGCCTCCGCGCTGAAGTCATCCACATCGTTGACACGGTATTCGATGTAGTAAGGGGCCTGCACCTGATCCATTTTCAAATGAGTGTAGGACCGCGATAGTTCCGTGAGCAGCGCCTCAAGTAACGCGTCGCCCTTTGCCGCTGCGACGGCCGTGGCCATGGCGGTGGCATTTAGAGGCCTGCTGGTATTGAGAGGCCTGGCACTTTCCGTAGCCGGCGAATCGCTCACGGCGTGATCACTCCCAGGAACGGGCGTCCCAGCGATTGGCCCCGCAAAAAATAAAATCCCGCTAAGTAAAGTTAGATAAGTTTTCTTCACGGTCTTGCCCCTGAGCCCGCAACGGGCGCTACGCTTTGCGCTGCAACAGCGGGGGCCGCGTCTTCAAATCCCGGTGGCGGCAGAATAGGGGGCCGCTCATGCGCATGCGCTCTCTTCTGCACTTCCATTTCTGAGAAAATGATTGCCGGTGCCACAGCCGATACCGGTACGCTCCCGCTTTCCGCTCCGCAGATCCCGTTGAATACATGCTCCTGATCTCCGGTAGCCACGATGCGCGTCAGTGCCGCGAGCGGCGTGCCCACGATATCAACTCCGCGCACCAGCTCGTCCGGCCGCCCATCCACATACACCTTGTAGACAATCACTGGAAGCACCTGGAACGCTTGCGGCAAAGCCCGCGTCGTCAGTGTGAAACCGCCTTGGATGTCGTCGAAGTACAGTCCGTACGATTTTCCTTGCTTCTGCACTTCATCAATCAGCTTCTGGCGCATTTCTTTCTCAGGAATTGTCTGGTTAGAAGTAACAATTAAATTTCCCTGTCTTCCAGTGGGCATCAGTCCCGGCTGGTTTCGCCCGTGCCCATTAGAAACTCCGAAATTCTTGATAGGCATCCGCGACATCAAGAAATTCTTCAAAACACCATTTTGAATTACATCCACACGCTGCGAGGGCGTCCCCTCGTTGTCAAAATCATACGACCCGGAGAGTTTCACATCGCCAATCTGCTTGGTCGTCGGATCGTCCGACACGCTCAGAAATTTCGGGAGCACTTCCTGTCCCACCATCTTCGTAAAGGTCTGTCCTTCTTCCTCATCTCGCTGTCGGTGCCCCTCCAGCCGGTGTCCCAGTACTTCATGGAAAAACACCGCTGCAGCCCGTCCACTCAAGAGCGCCGGCCCGTCATACGGCTCCGCGACCGGTGCCGCCCGTAGTGCCTTCAAATCCGCCGCCATCTTCTCGATTTTTGCGGACAATTCGCTTTCCGCTGGCAATCCTTTGGCGGTTGGCGCCTGAAAAGTTTCCACGCGCAACAATTCCATGCCGTCGTCGGCCCGCGTTTGCGCTTCCATAATCAATCGTGTCGAAGCACTGGGAGTAACCACCATGCTCCCTTCGCTGTTCACCATTCGCGCATTCGAGTTCTGTACCTGCAACATCACGCTCCCGAAATAAACGTCGGGATACTTCCGAAATATCGCCGACAATCTTTTGACTTCGCCTTCCCATGTCGCCCGGTCTAGCGTTACCGGCACTTTTGCTTCACCAATGTGCGTAGCAGATGCCTCTTTCGAAAAATCCGGCGACTTATCTTCTTCTTCCGCGCGCACCGCCGTATTCGTTCGCACATTCATCAGTGAAGGAACGGCGCGTTTGTATTCGCGGTCCGTCAATTCCCAAAGCACCCGCCCAATGGCGTCTTGATCATCTGAGAGCGGCAATGGTCCCGACGTAATGCCGCTGGACCGGCTCTGCCCGTGCGTATTGTCCAATGCATGCGAGCCCACACGCATGGTTACGTCTGCCTGCCGCCGTTTGGCCGCCGCATCCGTCAGCAAGCTTCCATAGGCTCCCACCAGCACCACATAATCCTGGTCATACACCGTGTAGCTCAGGTAGTAAGGCGCCTGGTCGGTCTTGCCCAACTCGCTGTTTGCGCGAGATAGCTCCGTCTGCATCACCCTTAGTACCGGATCGCTCGCGACTTTCTTAGGGTCTACAGCGGCTGAGGAAGCACTGGAAGAGCCAGCCTTAGGGTCGGCCGAGGCCACCTCTGCGCGGCCTGCCGCGGAATCTTGCATGGCCGCCCAACTACCAGGCGCCGCAATCAGTTGCGCGCAAACCACCGCGCACGCCGCCATACGAAACACGTCCTTCGCCAGTACACTCCGGCGTCCATACTTTTCTGCTGGGCCAAAATTAATCATTAACGGTGAACTCCGATCGATGTGACGATTCGACTTGCCTGATCCACAAAAACAGCGGAGAGCCTGAGTATGCCTCAGGGTTGGGCTATGTGCAATTTAGCTGTTACCAAAGCGTTCTTCTTTGACTAACCGTGCCCCGTTCACGAATTCCTGTGCCGACACTTCCGCGCGCCCTTCCAGTTTGACGGTCAAGCCACGCAAAACGGTTGCGTCCCCGCAAGCCACCCGTAACTCACCCCCTTCCAACAATAACGTTCCCGGAGGTGCAGGCGCTTGCTCTCGTGGTGCGGGTTCACCCCAAAGATGGCAGGTCTTTCCGCGAAAGGTGGTGTATGCCCCTGGCCACGGTTCGAAACCTCGCATGCGATTGAAAATTTCCCGCGCAGGCCGCTTCCAGTCAATCTTCCCGTCCTCTTTTTTCAGCAAAGGCGCGTAAGTCGCCAACGCATCATTCTGTTTTTTCGGGGTAACCAGTCCATCAGGCAGTCCGCGCAGCGTTTCTATCATCAACTTCGCCCCGGCTTCTGCCATCCGCGCCGTCAACAGAGGCGCTGTCTCCGCCGGTAAAATATCAATTTCTTCCTGCAGCAACATGTCTCCGGTATCCATGCCCGCATCGATCCGCATGCTGGTTAACCCCGTCGTGGTCTCGCCATTCGCAATCGCCCAATTGATCGGCGCTGCGCCACGATATTTAGGCAGCAGGGAAGCATGAAGATTGATCCAACCGCACCTCGAAAGCGGCAGAAACCCTGCCGGAATGATTTGTCCATAAGCGATGATTACGAAGCATTCAGGCTCGAAGCTTTGCAGTAGCTCGCGGGCCTCAGGAGCGCGAATCTTTACCGGCTGGCGTACCGGTATTCCCGCTTCTATCGCCGCTTCTTTAACGGGAGAAAATGAAATCTCCTGACCGCGCCCTCGCGGCCGGTCCGGTTGAGTAATCACCGCCTCCACTGTATGACTCGGATCTGCCAGTATGGCCTTCAGCGTAGGCACTGCGAAGGCAGGCGTTCCGCAGAAAATAATCCGCATGGATCATCCTTCCGGCCACCGAAGTTATGAGACATATTCAACCCGACTTGACGTTACGACAGTCATGAGAAATCCACACAGGAATTCTGAGGAATAGAAGGCCAATCCTTAACTACTGTTCACCACTCGCCTTGTTTTCTGAGTTTCTTGATCTTGCGCCGGATCAGGTCGCGTTTCAGCATGCTCAGATGCTGAATGAACAGGATGCCATTCAGATGATCGATCTCATGGCAGAAAGCTCGCGCCAGCAAATCTTCTCCGCGAATCTCAAAAGGCTCGCCCTTGGCGTTTTGCGCTTTCACGGTCACAAATTGCGGCCGCACTACGTACCCGCGAAAGCCTGGAAGGGAAAGACAACCCTCTTCCTCCCGTTTTTCCCCTTCCGCATGAATAATTTCCGGATTGATCAGTACGATTTTTCCTTCGGGATTTTTCCCGGCGGTCACATCCACCACCGTCAGCCTCAAATTCTTGCCGATTTGCGGAGCAGCCAGCCCCACGCCCTGCGCCGCATACATCGAAGCGAACATGTCCTCGGTCAATTCTTCCAACTCGGGGCCAAACTCCGTAATCGCAGCCGTAGGCTTTTCCAGAATGGGGTCGCCGTATTTAATAATCGAATAAATCTTTCGCGCTGGCCCGGATGGCACCGCCGGCGAAACAGTTTCGGTTGTCGCGGCCACAGCGTCAGAACTCTTCGATTTGTCTGGCATAGTTATCGAAATTCCGCCGCATCTCCGCCAGCGAATCTCCTCCAAATTTTTGCAGAAAAGCATCCGCTAACACAAGCGCTACCATCGCCTCGCCCGCCACTCCCGCGGCCGGCACGACGCACCAGTCCGAACGCTCGTAGGCCGCTTGCACCGGCTCTTTGGTCACCATGTCGGCGGTTCCCAGCGCCCGCCGCAGTGTGGAAATCGGCTTCAAATATCCGCGCACCACCACGTCTTGCCCGTTGGTAATTCCGCCTTCGACGCCGCCGGCGCGATTGGACGATCGCAGAAATCGTTTTACGTCTCGACTGTAGGAAATCTCGTCTTGTACTTCGCTGCCATAGGATCCCGCACCCGCAACGCCTGCCCCGATCTCCACAGCCTTCACCGCTTGAATACTCATCACTGCCTGCGCCAGCCGGCCATCCAGTTTTTCGTTCCACTGCGCGTGGCTTCCCAGTCCCACCGGCACGTTGTGCGCCACCACCTCAAAAATCCCGCCCACGGTATTTCCGGCTTTCAGCGCCGCGTCCACTTCCGCTTTCATTTTTTCCTGTAAATCCGCATCTACGCAACGCAACGGCGATTCAAGGTCCCCGCTCACCGCGTGAATCTCATTCCACGCTGCGCTACGCTCCAGAACAAAATGCCCCACGCGGATCGTGTGACTCGCAATCTCCGTCCCAAGTTCGCGAAGCAGCAGCTTGGCGAACGCTCCAGCTGCCACCCGCGCAGCCGTCTCCCTCGCCGACGCCCGTTCCAAAATATATCGCGCATCATGAAAATTAAATTTCTGCGACCCCGCCAGATCCGCGTGCCCAGGCCGCGGCGCCACCAGCTTGCGTTCCTTCCCGGCGGATTGCGCCGACTCTTCCACCGGTAAGCTATTTTCCCAATTAGCCCAGTCCCGATTCTCAATCCGCAAAGCCACTGGCGCGCCAATCGTTTTTCCATGGCGTACGCCGGCAAAAATATCCGCCCGATCCTTCTCGATTTTCTGCCGCCCGCCGCGCCCATACCCCAGCTGCCGCCGGTGCAGCTCGTGGTTAATAAACGCCACATCGACAGGCAGCGAAGCCGGCAGCCCCGAAACAAACGCCAGCAGCGCCTGCCCGTGCGATTCACCCGCAGTGTAAAAGTGCAGCATTTCCTGAGGCATCCTCGAGTATCAAAATAATCTGTGCAGATTAAGAAAAGGAGTGTATCTGCCGAAGCGCCGCCACGTCCAGTTGTCGGTCAACGTTTGTTTGCATGAATAATTTTCTAAAAACTTTTTCGGCCTCCAAATACAATTTCAAATGCACGCCCACGCAGCGTGTGCTGAAAAGAACCGAAACGTAGGAGAGCTTGATCGCGAGTATCGAAAACGCTGGCATCACCCACTACAAATCGCGAGATGCTGGTCCGGTCTGGCGCACACTAGAGACCGCAGGTCTTGCCAAAGAATAGAGTTCATCGATATCAACCCAGGTGCCCGCCAAGTAGTATTGAGGCCATATCAGCAGAATGTACTTGGGGATAAACGGTCGCGAAAACCAGAAACGCGAATACCAAAAAGCCCCTTCCACGTGCAAAGCCGGTACTCTCGTGCGATGCCCTGTGCTCTTGCAAATGCCTCCAAACACGCCATGCGTTGGATCCGCGATCCCTGCTTCAACCGCAGCGTTCTAGAAACAGGTTGCCACTCGTTCACGCTATATATACGGGCCGAACCATTTGGCACAGATAAAGGGGGGCTCTCTGAAGAAACATCCGTTCCGACTTATCTGGCCGAATCAGATCCACAGCTATCCCTGAAACTTCGCCTCGATCGAAGTCTAGAATGGCGGTGGCTTCGAGATTGAGCGGTTGCGGTAGTATGTCGGCTAGGTTATTCATCTTCTACAGCTTAGATCAAATCGACCTCGGTCATTTCAGCAACACGGCGAACGATGATCAGCATGCAACAGGCAAAAACTCCCGCTCGTTCAAAAGTGATCGGTTGGCTGCCCTTGGTGGCTTTACCTGCGGCCGCGCTGGCCTTCTACAACCTCCTTGTGCCTTGGGTCTTCATGTGGATTTTGGCCGTGTCCATCTACGCCGGGCTGAAGTGGCTGACTTGGTGGAGTGCCCGAAATCATATTCACCACGAGGTCTTGCGCGACATCGCGTATCTTTTGGCTTGGCCCGGAATGGATGCGGAAACTTTTTTAAGTTCTTCTGAGCGCGTTTCGCCACCGACCGTTCGAGACTGGCTGCGTGCGGTATTAGTGACGGGTGCCGGCGCGGCCCTGCTATGGATTGCCTCCCGCGTTCCCCCTCCGCACCTCCTGCTGCTCCGTGGTTGGATCGGGATGGTGGGTATGATCCTGTTGCTTCACTTTGGAACATTTCAAATCGCCGCGTTGTTTTGGCAGCACTTGGGCATTGATGCGCAGCCCATTATGTCCGCCCCTCTGCACTCTCATTCTCTTAGCGAGTTCTGGGGAAAGCGGTGGAATCTAGGTTTCCGCCAGCTCGCGCACGATTTAATATTCGCCCCGCTACATAGCAGACTCGGAGTAGGACAGGCTGGGTTTTTGGTGTTCGTTGCCTCCGGACTCCTCCATGATCTGGTGATCTCTCTCCCTTCCCACGGAGGCTACGGCCTCCCGACGTTTTATTTTGCTCTTCAAGGCATAGGCGTGGCGGTAGAGCGTTCATCTCTGGGTAGCCAACTCCGTCTCCGCCGAGGTTATCGCGGCTGGCTATTCATGACGGCATTCACGGTCGCTCCCGTATATTTTCTTTTCCATCCACCGTTCGTGCTGCATGTGATAATTCCGTTCATGAAAGCGATCCACGCGCAATGACCAGTGCATCCATGGAGCGACTTTTCAATTTTGATCTGTGGCTGGCCGGTGTCGGGCATTTCGTTATCTTGATAGCCAGTTTTCAAGTTCCCTATCGCTTAAATTGGAAAAAGGATTTGCAGTCACTAATGCCGTTGAACCGCAAACTTCTATGGGTCCAAAGTGCCTTTACTGCTCTAACCATCCTGGCTTTTGGAATCCTCACGCTTGTACTTCACGATGACCTGCTTCGCGGCAGCCGCGCTGCCCTCGGCCTTACTTGCTTCATAGCCATTTATTGGACGGCGCGTATTCTGGTCGACGCCGTCTATTTTTCGCATGCGGACTGGCCGCAAGGTAAGCAGTTCGTTATCGGCCATTTGCTGTTGACATCGTTGTTCTTCGCCCTCGCGATCAGCTACGCGGGGTTATTCCTTTGGCACGTCTGGATGAAATCTTAAATGCACATCGACGACAGCGGAGTCAAAAGTGCTCTCTCGGCGACTGATTACCCGTTCGGCATTGATCGAAGTGCTGCTCATTGGTTCGCTCGGCTGGTGGGCTCTCTCCTGTAACCGCCCACTCAAGGAAACGCCTGCCGTGACCATCAACAAGCAGCCGGTCAATTTCGCGCTCCGCACTTTTGACCCCACGAATCCGCGGTCCGACATGCCGGCCTTGACCCAGGGAGAAAACGCCGCGTGCGATTCCGAATTTCTATCTAACGCTTCGGTCGCTGGAGAGACTCGACCGACGGATGCCACCCACGCGACGGTGATTGTCACGCGCATCAAGATGAATCTGCAGCTCAACATCAACATTTGGTTGCCGAACGGTGTAACCGAGCACGTCACCGAACATGAGCAAGGCCATCGTCAAATCTCCGAGTATTACTACCAGACCGCCGACAAATTAGCAGAACGAATCGGCGCGACGTACGTCGGCAAACAAGTTGGCATCACCGGCACCGATCTGCAGCTCGAATCAAACAAGTTTCTTCAACAAACCGCCGCTGCTATCGCTGCTGATTACAACCGGGAACTAAACCCCGAACCGACACAACTCCTTTACGACAACATCACCGATCACAGCCGAAATGAAGTAGCCGTTAAAGACGCCGTCGCTCACGCCATAAAAAACGTCTCAATCGAATCCCCTCAGCCGGCGACTCCCGATTAATCGCATCATCGGATGTTTTTAGCGCCATCCAAAAGATGCCATGCTTGACGTGACCACGTCGCGCAGTTAGGCTTTTGTTGCACTCGCTAGAAATCGTTCCCGATCAAAAAAAGGCCATCGTGGCAGGTACTCCACTTCAAATCGAACGCGAAGCCACTTCAGAACCTAAGCTCTCGGTCGTCGATGTCTTGGTCGACTCCCTGAAGCGCTGGGTCTTCAGCGTCCAGGATTATTCTTTACTCTCGACCCGTTCGATAAAAAATCTCGCCACCAGCCCGCGCTATTTTCAAGACACCCTCGACCAAATGGACGATATCGGCGTAGGCTCCCTGCCGATCGTTCTGATCTCCGGCTTCTTCATCGGCGCGGTCATGGTGTTACAGACGGGATCGCAATTCACCCGCTTTGGACAAGCTGCGCTCACCGGCGACATCGTGGCCATCGCTCTGGTCCGCGAATTGGGTCCAACACTAACCGGTATTCTCGTCGCGGGCCGCTGTTCCTCCGGTATCGCTTCAGAATTGGGCTCCATGCTGGTTACCGAACAAGTCGACGCCATGCGCGCCATGGGCACAGACCCCAGCCGCAAGCTGGTAACTCCGCGAGTGCTCGCCACGGTCTTGATGCTGCCGCTGCTTACTGCTCTCAACGATTTCGTCGGCTTACTGGGCGGTTGCGTGGCATCCGTTTTTTCGCTGCGCTTAGGCGCGGTAGAATTCTGGACCCGCGCCATCAAGGCTCTCGATTTCGCCGACTTGATGCAAGGTTTCACCAAGCCCATGGTCTACGGTTTCATCCTCGCGACCGTGGGCTGCTACAAAGGACTCAACGTCCGTGGGGGCACACAAGGTGTTGGCCGGGCCACCACCCAAGCCGTAGTTCTCGCCTCGGTCATGATCATCGCTGCCGATCTCTTCCTCACTAAATTGGCCTTGTACCTTGGCGACAAACTTTTCTAAAGCTCTCGCATCTGCGCGCCCACACTCCTCTTTCGCGATGGCACAGCGAACCTGACCAATTGCCCTATAATCCATGGCACATTCAATGACTCCAGCCGCTGCCACCGCAACGACCAATGCTGGCCCTGCCGTGGTATTTGATAACGTTTACCTTGGCTTCGACGAAGGGGACATTCTCCGCGGCGTCTCTTTTTCTGTTCCTACACGCGAGACCTTGGTGCTCCTCGGTGAAACCGGCACCGGAAAAACCTTAACCCTAAAACTCGCCGCCGGCCTGCTCAAACCCACCCGCGGCAGTATTTCCGTGCTCGGCCAGGAAGTTTCCACCATGTCCGAAAGTGAACTTCTGCGCCTGCGCGAGCGCATCGGTTTTGTTTTTCAGGAAGGGGCTCTCTTCGATTCCATGACTGTCGGCGAAAATGTAGCCTATCGTCTCCGTGAAGAGCGCGTGAAAGAAGAAGAGATCGAGCCGCGCGTCAAAGAAGCGCTGCAGTTCGTTGAGCTGGAACACACCGCCGACCAACTCCCCTCCGAATTGTCCGGCGGCATGCGTCGCCGCGTGTCCATCGCGAGGGCACTCATCAATCGCCCGGACATTGTTTTGTACGATTCGCCTACCGCCGGTCTCGATCCCATAACCTCACAAACCATAATTTCGCTCATCATGCGCCTTCGCGACGTGTACGGCGTCACCGCGCTCATGGCCACCCACCGTTTGCAGGATGGCTTCGCACTCGCCAACTTCTGCTTCGACAAGGAAACGAGGCATGTCGTGCATATCAACCTTGGGAAAGGCGCCAAGGACGGCGAAACGGCGCCAACCCGTTTTATGGTTTACAAAGATGGTCGCATCTACTTCAATGGCGACCCGCAGGAGATGGCCAGCACCAAAGATCCATATCTACGCCGCTTTCTAGTTTGAATTTGCTGTAATCTTATTCCCAGACTCCGGAGGGGAGTCTCAATGGCCCAGAGGAAGCAGCTTACCTGGACGGAATTGCGTGTTGGTTTATTCGTGCTGGTCGGCCTTTTCGTGTTGGCGGCCGGCATTTTCTATGTCACCGGTCCAGGAATTCTGGGGCCGAAGTACCGCCTGAGAACTTATCAAGCAGACGTTTCCGGTCTCGCCAATGGCGCGCCTGTGCGCGTCAACGGCGTGGAAGTAGGAAACGTTGAGTCCATAACGCTGGTGCCCCGCACCCAAGGCAAGCCCGCTGAGAAATCCAGAAACATAGAAGTTGTAATGCGGGTCGATCGCCGCTATCAACCCGATATTCTCACCGACTCCGCAGCCAGCCTCGTCACTGAAGGCCTGCTGGGAAACAAATACATAAATATTTCGCGCGGTTTTACTGGTGTTCCGTTGAAAGATGGCGAAGAAGTTCCCCCGTCAGAAGTTAAAGAGATGCTCGGCAGCCTCCAGGCGCTCTCCGATTCCATGCAGGTAATTTTGGATGACATAAAAGAAGGCCGGGGCTCGATCGGGAAATTGGTGACCGATCCGCAAGCCTACAACCACCTGAACAGCGTCATGGCCAAAGCCGATACCATGATGAATAACATTCAGTCCGGCCGCGGCACGTTAGGCAAACTTGTAAATTCGAATGAGTTGTACGACAAGGTCGACAAGAGTGTCGACAATATCAACGGCCTAGTCACCGACGTTCGCTCCGGCAAAGGCACCATCGCCAAATTGCTGAACGATCCAACGCTCTACGATGAAGCCAAGCAGGCCCTCAACAATGGCAATGCCGTGCTCAGTGACGTGCGCTCCGGAAAAGGCAGCTTCGGAAAACTCATGAACGACGACGCGCTGTACAATAATTTGCGTGACACCAGCGCCAACCTGGACAAGGCTTCCGCCAAGCTAAACGAAAATACCACCACGGCCGGCAAACTTTTTTCTGATCCCAAGTTGTACGACAATCTCGCGGGCTTGACTGGCGATTTGCGCTTGCTCATCGGCGAGTTTCGCCAGAATCCGGCGAAGTTCCTACGCATAAGAGTGAGCGTATTCTAGCTCCCTGCGCAAACTTTGCGTAACCCGGAGCTATCTTGTAATGTTTTTGTAACAATAAAGCCATAATATCCACCGCGGCCGGCAAAGCCGACGCGGCTCTCAAGTCGAGCCTATGGAAAATCAGGAAGTACTGCAAAAACCGCGTGTCGAACCTAGCAAATCAACGCTCCCTCAACCAGGACGCCCCGTCCCCAGCCGCGCTTACCCCGGCGCCCTAATCGTTGTGGAAGGAACCGACGGTTCCGGCAAGTCTACGCAGCTATATTTATTAAAGCGCTGGCTCGAAATTGGTGGCTATCGTCTGCACTTCACGGAGTGGAATTCTTCGCCCTTGGTGAAATCCGCCACACGTCGCGGAAAGCAACGCCGCCTCCTCACGCCCACGACATTTTCTCTTTTGCACGCTGCCGATTTTGCGGACCGCTGCGAACGCCAGATCATGCCTTTGCTGCAAGGCGATTATCTGGTACTTGCCGACCGTTACATCTACACTGCCTTCGCCCGCGACGCCGCTCGCGGTTGTCCTCCGCGCTGGCTGCGCAATCTATACCGCTTCGCGCCGGTCCCGGACATTACTTTCTACTTCCGAACGCCACTTGACATTGCCGTGAACCGCATCCTCAGCGGACGCCCCAAATTAAAATATTACGAAGCAGGCATGGATTTAGGCATGTCTTACGATCGCGCTGAAAGCTTCCGTCTGTTTCAGGCGCGTATTCTCGAGGAGTACGACAAAATGGTCGACACCGACAATTTTGTTGTGCTAGACGGCACCATTCCCGTCAATAAATTACAAAAGCAGATGCGCGACATCGTGGCCTCCAAAATTGATCTCAAACGTTTTGCGCCTCGCATTCAGGAAGCGGAGTGAGCATGCCCGATCAGGAAAAAGACAAAGAAAAAGACAAAGACCGGGACAGGGATCGCGATAAAGAAAAGTCTCCATTGTCCATCGCTACAGAACCACCGGTAATCACGGGCCCTCCGACGGCTATCAAATCCGCCACCGAAGTCGAGGAGGAAGCTTCACATTATTTTTTTGGCGAGCCACTCGTCGGTTTCGATCCGGCAGAAATCACCGGCACGCTAGTTGTCATCGAGGGCATGGACGGCTCCGGCCGCTCCACGCAAATCACTTTGCTTCAGGAATGGCTCGAATCCGAAGGTTTCGCCGTCCAAACCAGCGGCTTGCGCCGGTCCAATCTGGTCGGCAGTGACATCGACCAGCTACTCGCCAAGAACGCCGTCACCCGTCTGACTCTGGCTCTCATGTACGCCACTGATTTCTTCGACCAGGTGGAGCACCGTATTTTGCCGGCCCTGCGCTCCGGTACCGTGGTCCTCGCCGACCGTTTTATTTTTACGTTAATCGCACGCGGCGTAGTTCGCGGCATCAATCGCGATTACATGACCGGCCTTTATGCCATGGCGCTGAGGCCGCACCTTACTTTCTGGCTCAACGTCCGCCCCGAAACCGCCTTCGGCCGCGAATTCAAAAAGTCCCAAGCCATCAGCTACTGGGAAGCAGGTCGAGACATGTCTCTATCGCACGACCTGTATTGGTCCTTCATCCGCTACCAAACCATGATCAAGCGCGAATTCGAAGTCATGGCCAAGCGTAACAGCTTCATAGAACTGGATGGCGAAGCCAGCGTCGCTAATGTGAACAAGCAACTCCGCCAGCGCATCGGTGAGCAGCTCGGGATACGCGCCACGAAATACACTCCTTCCTCCGCGCTCGCACATCTCTGGCGCTAAAAACTTAAATGTCAGAGCCGGTCCACATCGCTGCCATCGACGCCGGCTCGAACGCCGTGCGCCTGGCGGTTGCCCGCGCCTACTCGGCCCTCGACATTGAACCACTCTACGATGAGCGCTACTCCTTGCGCCTCGGCGAAGGTGTTTTCGTTCGTCACCGCTTCAGCGAAAAACTCCTCAAAAAGTCCGTCAAGGCTTTCCGTGATTTCAAAGAAACCATGGATGAGTTCGGCGTGACAACGTACCGTGCCGTGGCCACCAGCGCCTCCCGTGAAGCGCGCAATCGCGACGCCTTCGTTCGCAGAATTAAACAACAATCCGGAATTTCTCTCGAGGTAATCAATGCCGCAGAAGAGTCCCGCCTCGGCAGGGAAGCGGTCCTCGCCGCTTTGGGTCCGGAAGCGCCGCCGCGCTGCATCATCGACCTCGGCGGCGGCAGCCTGGAATTGAGCATTCTGCGTGACCGCCAGGTCGAGCAGAGCGCCCATCTCGGGGTGGGTACCGTGCGCCTGATGACCACCTTAAATCTTCCCGGCGTAATCCGCCCGTCACAAGCGGAGCAAGTCCGCAAATATGTGCGCGCGCTCCTTGAATCAAAATTGCCCAATCGTCCAAATCTCGGCGAGCAAATCGCCGTCGCCCTCGGCGGCAACGCGGAGACGCTAGCTGGCATCGCCCCGGGCCCACGCGAACATGGCCTCCCCATGCTGCAACTATCGCTCTTGCGCGACCGCCTGCCCGACATCCTCAAGCGCGACGTCCGCGAGCGCATGAAGGCTTACGCTGTGCGCCGCGACCGTGCTGACGTCATGGGCATTGCCGCCATCACGCTCCTCACTCTCGGCCGCTATCTGAATGTCCGCTGCATGGCCATCCCCGCGGTTGGCCTTCGCGAAGGCATTCTGCAGGAA
>DASYJM010000002.1:0-6487 GCA_035996445.1 Candidatus Acidiferrum sp.
TGCCCAGAAATCAACCAGGACGGGAACGCGAGCATCGCGAATGATTTCGTCGAACAGAGTAGTATCCACTTCGAGGGGCTCATCCACCGGCGGCAAGGCAGACTTGCACGCGCCGCAACGGCCCGTATCAGCCAGGTGCGCAGCTGGAATTCGATTTTTACGTCCACAGTTCTTGCAAATGCGAAGTGCCGGCATCTTAATCCTCCTTAACTTTTGAAACAATTCAGACACAACCCTGCGGAACAATTTTATCCTGCTTCTCAGATGTAACTCGGTCCCCGGCTCGTTGTCCGCGCTGCGAAAGTCGCCGGCGTTCCGTCGGCTTTGGCCGGGAAGTGGGGACTCAGGAAACGGCCCGGAAGGTTCTAGCAAGAACGAAACATTGGGGTGGGAGACGGGAATTGAACCCGCAACCGTCGGAGCCACAGTCCGATGCTCTACCGATTGAGCTACTCCCACCGCAGACATTGATTATAGCAATGTGGCTATAGCAATTTGTGGCTATAGCAATTTGTGGCCATAGCGATTTGCGGCGGAAGTCTTGCGTTGCTCGAAGCAGTTTACGAAGGCCTTCCTACGCCCATGTACTGGAATCCCATGGCGCGCAGACGCGTTGAGTCGAGCAGGTTCTTGGTGTCGAAGATAATAGGACGTTTTACCAGATGCCGAATCTTGGCGAAATCCAAGGTCCGGAACTCAGGCCAACCGGTGGCGATAATCAAGGCATCAACTCCCTCGGCGACGCCGTAGGCCGACTCGCAGTACTTCACCGTGCCATTGAGTTGCAGACGCGCCTCCGGGATAGCAACCGGATCGTAGGCGCGCACCCGCGCTCCACCGGCAAGCAGGTTCTGCGCAAGTTGCACGGAAGCCGATCCTGCAACCGAATTTGTATTTGGTTTAAACGCCAGCCCTAAAATGCCGACATCTTTGCCTTGCACAGTATCGAGCGCAAATGAAACCTTCTGCATCAGGCGATTCGCGACATCCATGTTCACTTCGCGAGCCGCGTTAAGAATCTTCAAGGCGACATGATTCTCTTTTGCCAGCCCGGTCAGGGATTCCATGTCAGACTCCGCGAAGATTCCGCCCATGCCGGCGCCCGGTTGCAGGCAGCGCGGGGCAATTTTCTTGTCCAGGCCAAGGGCCAGCGACAAGCTGACAGCGTCGGCGTTGACGTGTTCGCAGAGGCTTGCAATTTCGTTGATGAAAGATATTTTGGTGGCCACAAACGCCGTGGTCGCTTCACGCGCCAGTTCTGCCGTTTCGTAGTTGGTAACCAGGACGGGCACACCCCGCATCACCAGAGGATGGAAAATTTGTTTAAGGGCCGACACGGCTTCGCTCGCTCCCGTGCCAAGAATGATCCGGTCAGGCCAATTAAAGTCTTCGACGGCGCAGCCGTTGGTGAAGAACATGGGCTGGCACACGAGCAGACTCTTATATGCTTTTTCCCGGAGTTTTTTCTCAATCTGCGTGGTCGAGCCGACCCGCACCGGCGTGACGATGGAGAGCACCTGAAAACGTCCGGCTGATGCCGCTGCGAGACGTACTACTATCTCGTCCAGCCCTTGAGGCGAATCTTCGGCGAGAAAAATGACCTGTGTACGGCGAGCCAATTCTTCGGGATCGGACGAATACACGAGCCTTCCCGAACGCACGTTGCGGCGAATTACTTCCTGCAAGTTCTTTTCGAAAAAAGTTATGTTGCCTTTGGCAACTTCCAAAATGCGCGAGCTGTCCGTATGACAGCAGCAAACCGGGGTGCCAAAATCGGCAAGGCAAGCAGAGATAACTGTAGCGAGGTAACCGGATCCATAAACCCCAATTTGCATATTCTCTCTTCTGATCGAACCTTCAACTGAACTGCTCGATCAAACTGCCCGACCAAAAACCAATAACTTTCGATAAGCGCATTGCTTGGATCTGGCGCTTGTCTTGCGTTGAATCTATGGTAATGCGTCCAAAAGAGTTGGCAACGGGTAGAAAGGACATGTACCTCCACCACAGGAAATGGGCCGCTGGTTACTGGTTTTCGGGGGTTTTCGTGGAGTAGCGCGGGGCGCGAATTACGGATTATTCCTGTATCGAGTTTGGGGTTTTTCGAATTTATGACTTTGAGGACAGTTCCCCATGTCCAAGTGGCAATGGCGCTACATCTTGCCAACAGCCGGCGGTCTCCTTGACGAACATCAGCTTTTCCACCAGAACATCCCGCCTGCCGGAAAATTGTGCCCAGCGCTCGTGCGCTATTTTGTAGGCGGCGCGCGCTTCGGTATCATCTTCAGTTTTCAGAATCGTGAGATGCGGAATATAGGGCCAAATTTCCGTGCACTGGAGTCCCCTGCCGCAAAGCTGATCGTGCAACTCGCGCATGCGATAAGCCGCCCGCTTCACTTGGATAAATACCGTCGCGGTAGTTGGCAAAAATGTTTCCACATCTCCCAGTTCGACAGTAAACGGAATTACCCGCGAGCAAGCCTCCTCCAGAAATTCCACTGCCGCATGCTCCGTCGACGTCAACTCCCGCGGAGGAAGAACGGTGAGATGGGCCGCCATGTGCTGGGTGGTGGGATGGAGTTCCTGGCGCAAGTGTTCTACAAACTCGCCAATCGGATTGCGCAGGTACGTCACCAATGCGTAGCGTGAACTGGCCATGACTCCCGCTTGAAATTATAGACCGTGCGAGGGATTCGGGGGTACTCCACCCGCAGGAGTGTCGGAAATGTCACTCCGCCGCATCATTTATAATCGCAGCTATAATCATGACAGTCGGGGCGTAGCGCAGCCTGGTAGCGCACCTGCCTTGGGCGCAGGGGGTCCGCGGTTCAAATCCGCGCGCCCCGACCAATGTCTCAGTAATAAGTCAAACGCCCGCCGGGCGCGGGCTCCGCGCGCCGGAAGCACTTGGCCGCGAACTCCTACAGCGAAGGTCCTCTCAGGCACAAGTCCACACTGCTCCCCACACTTATTAATATTTGTAGGCTTCAAGATCAAATCGCGCTTGATTGCACTCCGATCCTTGGCACGTGCCAATAGATCAGCGCCGAACGGACCCGGCGGAAGACATCCAATCCACGAGGTTACGGAAGGAAGCTTCGATTAGGGCTGCTGTATTCGATCTTGCAGGCGCAGAAATAAGTTGAATGAAAAATAACTCGAGCCACGCCCCAGTTCTTTGTTCCCAATCTTTGAGAAATCAGGGCTATACTTCCGGCTGAGTTGGAGTCACCCGCCATGAATCCATACCAAGAGAATGCTATAGCGCGCCGTGAGACGACTAACTTCCCAGCGCTGAGGCGAGCGCTTACTAGCGCCCGGCGTGGCGCATTGATGTTGGCTTTGTTGCCCGCACTTATGGTCGCATCCACTGAGGTGGCGCGAGCGCAGACGGAAAGAGTGATTTACAGCTTCTGTGCGGTGTCCAACTGTGCGGACGGTTCCGATCCCATCTCGAACTTGATCTCAGATGCGAGCGGCAACCTCTACGCCACAACCACAGCCGGTGGCAACGTCGGTGGCCTCTGCCCAAGTTTTGGCTGCGGCACTCTGTTTGAGATTTCGAGATCAGGGGTTGCGACGGTGCTCTACAGGTTCTCCGGAATCCCGGGCGGGGAGGCCCCGAGTGGCAACTTGGTGCGAGACTCCGATGGCAATTTTTATGGCACAACGCAAGTGGGTGGCAATAGCAGCGCACCCTGCCCGAGCGACGGCTGCGGTACAGTGTTCGAGCTAGTTAAGAACGGCGGGACCTACACTGAGAAAGTGCTCTATGCTTTCTCCGGAGGTACGGATGGAGCATATCCAACTTTTGGTGTAGTTCGCGATGCGGACGGCAACCTGTATGGCACCATCGCCGGAGTAGACCTTCCTGTCTGCGCTTCCAACGCTCTCGGCTGCGGTTTGGTGTTCAAAGTAACTCCTGCTGGTGGGGAACAGGTGCTTTACCGGTTCAAGGGAATAGGCGACGGTGCGTATCCGCAGGCGTCCGTGGTCTTGGACGCGAAAGGCAATCTCTACGGCACGGCGGCTTCGGGCGGCAGGTTCGGCGGCGTCTGCAGGACTTATGGCTGCGGGACCGTGTTCAAGATAACTCCTGCCGGTAAAAAAGAGGTGCTTTACCGATTTAAGGGACTTACTGACGGGCGAATGCCGATGGGCTCGGTGGTTCTGGACTCGAAGGGCACCGTGTACGGCACAACATGGACAGGCGGCGATGCCAATAACATCCGGTGCACCATTCAAGCAAGCGGTTGCGGCGTGGTGTTTGAGTGGAAGCCAAATGTCGGGATGGCGGTGCTTTATACCTTTACTGGCGATCCTAAAGACGGGCAGGGCCCCCTCGCAGGACTGGTCATTGATACGCAAGGAAATCTTTTTGGCACTACGTCCGGTGGTGGCCCTTATAACGACGGCACGGTATTCAAGGTGACTCCGGCTGGTGCTGAGACGGTGCTCCATTCCTTCCATGGGGGGACTGACGGGTTCGATCCTAGAGCAAGCTTGCTTCTGGATGCAGCGGAAAATCTCTATGGCACAACGCTCTATGGCGGCGCTTTCGGCGATGGAACGCTGTTTAAGGTGATCCCGTAGGTGTTAGGCGAGTGGCACACATTGGCTGAAGTTTAATTCCGTCGCTTTTCTAAAGTCAGCCGCGCGGCTTCTATGAGCTGCAAACTTGTAATTCCGACCAGTTCTGCTAGCGCTTCCCAATGCCTCGGATGCGGGCGGTAGCCCCGCTCGGCTTGCCAGCATACCAACGCGAGACATCAATTCTTAATCGAACAGGTGCGGTCGGAATTTTCGCAAGCAGCGGCTGAATTTGTTACGAGAACATCGCTTCGACTCGTCCGCGGGGACGCTCGTTTTATGCTACTCGTCCGGAAGGAGGACATTTAGCCAGGAGCCCGCTATTCTACCGTTGCGTCTCGAGCTTCCTTCATTCCCAGGTAAGACCGGACATCGGGTGGACTTGGAACCGAGGTATATTACGAAGATTCAAGTTTCCTAACTAATGAGGTCACACATAACTGCTTCCACTGCGACGAACAGCCTTGGTGCCACCAACGCCCTGCAAGTCCGCTCCGTCCGCAGCACCACCACAGTGTATTCGTGGTAATCCGCGCGCCCCGACCAATAAAATCAGCCGCCATATCTGGGGACAATGATTAAATCGCCAGTGATCCACGGGTTAGCTCGTCGCTAGTAATGGAGCCGACGTTCACGGCGCTAGATGGGTCAGCAGCACGATGTCCGATTCGCCCTTGCCCACTGCCGCATAGATAGACTTTCCGTCCGACGACCACGAGACTCGCCGCGCAATGAACGTGGCTTGGTGACCGAAATCGGTCACCGGTCTCAGGCTGCCGTTATCAGTTGCCACCGTCCACATGTTCGTGGTCGGTCCGTCTGTCAGCAGAACCACTAGGAACTTTCCGTCCGGAGAAAGTACCGGTTGCATGAGCAGAGACGAAGACAGGCGTGAGCCCGGGAGCCGGGTCAACACTTTGTTTGGACCGTTGTCAGGCTTGGCCACGTGGATTTCCATATCCGAAAAACCGTTCACACCCGCCAGGGTTACGACGTAGTAGAGCGTTCCGTCTGCCGCGACGGCCGGCCCGCGGCCATCCGGCTGCACTGGCCTGAGATCGGTTCCATCGGGACGAACCTTATCTATGCGAAAACCCTTCCCTGTCGGGGGTGACACGTAAAGCCACTTTCCGTCTGGCGACCAGCACGCCCATCCTCCGCCATCCGAGACTTTGTGCGCATTACTGCCATCGGCGTTGACTACCCACTGGTCTACATTCCATGCCGAGCTGCCGCGATTGACGTATGCAATGTGCTGTCCATCACTCGACCACACAGGAACTCCCAAAGCGATGCGCGGATCTTGCTCGAACGTGAGCTGCCGTGTTTTCCCTGTTTCTGGCTGCAAGATCCAGATATTTCCGTGGCCTCCGCTATCACTGAGATAGACAATCTCGCGATCATCCGGCGCAACCGAAGGTGTTTGTACGGCTCCGGTCTGGTGCGTGACTTGGACACCGCGCCGCACATTGTCCTGCGGCGTTCCGTCCACGGGATACTTCCAGATGTCGAACTGCACCCGATCACGGCTGGCGACCACATTGCCCTCGCGGTCCACATCCGGCGATATGTAAGATGTTTCGCCAAACGTGAGCTGCCGCGGAGTGTTATCTCGCAGGCGAGCTAGCCACAGGTTCATGATTCGCATATACAGCACGGTATCGCCGCGCGAAGAGCTGAAAACCACGCCCGAACTGTCCGGTAACCAGGAAAAACCCGCCTCCGGATTTCCGTCCTGAGTGATGCGATGTGGCTCGCCACCGCTGACCGGCACGTAAAAGACGTCATAGTCAAACGTTCGGCCACTCTGGTACGCCAGCATGCGGTCGTCAGGAGACCAGCGCAAATTGGAATAAATGTAATCCCCAGGAAGTCGGGTGATCAGGTGAAAATTCGA
>DASYJM010000003.1:0-6375 GCA_035996445.1 Candidatus Acidiferrum sp.
TCTTGCCGGCCGATCCTTTACCTTCCCCAAATCCTTCCACCGACCAAACCGCGGCGATGCTCGACCTGGGCGGCGTGACCTCGGCTTTGGATCTTTCCCATTTGGGTGCGATTTTGTGGCACTCGTCGCCGGTACAGTACACCCCCTCATTGGCAAACTCCGCCGGCGGCATGGGCGAATTTTCCGCGAAGTCGCGTTCCTTGCTCAGCAATGTCTCGATGCGCTCGTCGATTTCCTTTTTGCTCTTGGCGTCCAGCAATTTTTCGCCGGCCAAAAACTTTTCGTACAAAACAATGGGATCGCGCGCCTTCCAGTATTCAAACATCTCTTTCGGCACGTATTCCGCGGGATCATGCTGCGCGTGTCCACGCATGCGCATTGATTTCGCTTCGATCAAAATGGGGCCTTCGCCCGCTCGCGCGCGATCCACCGCTTCCTTGGTGGTGGTATATACCGCGACCACATCGTTGCCATCCACGATGTAACTCGCAATGCCATATGCCTTGGCGCGGTCAGCCAGATCCTTCACCGGCACTTGCCGTTTCACCGGCGTGGAATACGCCCACTGATTATTTTCCAGGATCAAAACGAATGGTGCCTTTTGTGACGCGGCGAAATTTAGGCCTTCGTGAAAAACTCCTGTCGAGCTTCCCCCGTCACCAATCCACGTCATGGCCACGATCTTCTGGCCCAGGTATCGGCCGGCCATGGCCACCCCGGTCATCACCGGAATTAAATCCCCCAGCATGGAAATGGGCGAAACGATGTGCAGGTTTTCCAGATCGCCAAAATGGCTAGTGCCATCCTTACCGCGAGTCGGAGAAGTGTACTTGGCCATATGCTGCGTAAAGATATCCCGCGGAGGAACACCTTTCACCAACAGCGCCCCAATATTGCGAATCATGGGCGCCATCCAGTCTTTCTTTCCTAGCGCGTACGCGGTGCCTACCGAAATACCTTCCTGGCCTTCGCTCGAATACAATCCGCCCACAATTTTGTTCTGGCGAAAAAGTTTCACCATGGTGTCTTCCACGGCGCGGTTCAAACGCATGTAGTAATACAAGTCCAGATATTGCTGCCGCGTCAGTTCCTTCTTCATCCGCGCTCCCTGCCGGTCACACTGATCGATTACTAGGATGCAATTTCGACTGCTGGCGCACCCGCCAAATTTGTCTCGCTACTAGTCTCCTGGGTCTCCAACTGTGCAAGCAAATCATCACGAGACGTTTCGCGCATCTCCAGCCCAAAAACTTCGCCAAAGTTTCGCAGCACTGGCTGCACCGTTTCCATCCGTGTCACCGCGCGCTCGAGAATCTTCTCGAGCGAAGTGGCTTTGCGCCCGGTAATCCCGCAAGGCACGATCAAGTCAAAATAGCGCAAATCCGTCGATACGTTGTACGCAAAGCCGTGAGACGTGATCCACCGGCTGATATGCACGCCAATGGCTCCAAGTTTTTCTTCGGTGACACCGAGCGCATTCGAATTATTCGTGCCGCGCACCCAAATACCTGTTTTCCCCGCTACGCGCTCAGAGGTAATTCCAAATTCTGCCGTTACGCGAATCATCAACTCTTCCAGCATGCGCACGTACCACACCACGTCTTTGCGAATCGCACCCAAATTTAAGATGGGGTACCCCACCAGTTGTCCAGGCCCGTGATAGGTGATGTCTCCGCCGCGATCAGAGGAATGAAACTCCACGCCCTTTTGCCGCAAGACCTGCTCGGACGCTAGCAGATGTTCGCGTTTTCCGTTGCGGCCTAAAGTAATCACATGCGGATGCTCGCAAAGCAGCAGAACATCCTGCATCGCGCCGGCTTTACGCGCTGCTACCAGGCGCTTTTGTAGCTCCCACGCTTCCGCGTAACCAACCAGTCCAACATCTACAATATAGCAACTGTTCATTGGCCGTTTTTTACCATCTCAATCCACTTGACCGGCTTAAACGTTGATCTGTAACCCACGCACCGAAGCGAATGCGTCACCCATGCCTTCCCACACGGTGGGATGCGCATGCATCATGTTCATCATATCGTCGATGGTGCCTTCCAGATGCAGCACCGCCGCAGCCTCAGACAGAATCTCGGTGGCCAGCGGCCCGATAATGTGGATGCCCAGCACTTCACCAAATTTGTCGTCCGAAACGACTTTGATAAATCCGCCATGATTCCCAAGAATGGTAGCCTTGCTGTTTCCAACAAACGGGAATTTACCGGTTTTTACCGTATGTCCCGCATCGCGTGCCTGTTTTTCAGTCAATCCAATCGAACCAATCTGCGGTTCGCAATATGTGGCGTTGGGAATGCGCGTCTTCACAATCGCATGCGTCGGCTTTCCGGCGATGTGCGTGACCGCCACGATTCCTTCCATCATGGCCGCGTGTGCCAGTTGAGGAAGGCCAGCAACAATGTCCCCGATGGCGTACAAACCTTTTTCTTCCGTTTCCATGTACGGACCGACCAGTACAAACCCTCGATCCATCTTGGCCTTCGACTTTTCCAGTCCGCAATTCTCCGTCATGGGTTTGCGTCCGACCGCGAGCAAAAGCTTTTCCGCCTGCAACGTCTGCTTCTTTCCATCCTTGTCGGTAAACGCCACGGTCACGCCCTTGGCGTCCTTCTTTACTGACTCCACTTTACTGCTCGTGTGTATCTGAATATTCTTCTTCCGGAAACTCTTATCCAATTCCGTGGAAATCTCTTCATCTTCCACCGGCACCACGCGCGGCAAAGCTTCGAGGATAGTTACCTCGGTGCCAAACGAGTTATAGATCGAAGCAAACTCCACGCCGACCGCGCCTGCTCCCACAACAATCAGAGTTTTCGGTATGGATGGAAGTTCCAAAATCGAGCGATTGGTCAGGATGGTCTTGTGATCCGGTTCAATCCCCGGCAACGCCCGCGCTTCCGAGCCGCTGACCATCAGAATATTTGACGCTTCAATTTCGGTTTTCTTGCCGTCTTTCTCTACGCTGATGCGCCCAGGCCCCTCGTATCGTCCCCAGCCCTGCGCCCATTCCACTTTGTTCTTCTTGAAAAGAAACTCAATGCCCTTGGCGTGCTTTTTGACGATTTTATCTTTGCGCGCCAGCACGTTGGCCCAATTGATTTTCAGTCCGCTGACCTCAAAACCCAATTCAGCGGCGTTCTTAAAATGGTCGTAAACATCCGCGTGGTGCAGGAGGACCTTGGTGGGAATACAACCGACGTGCAGGCAAGTGCCGCCAAGATAGGGATCTTTTTCGACTACGATGGTCTTCAGTCCAAGTTCACCGGCGCGTATGGCTGCTACATAACCTCCCGGACCGCTACCGATGATCGCAACATCGTACTTAGCCACACTGCTCTCCTTCCGCAGGCCTCAGGACTGCGGGTACCAACGCGTTGCCGGCGCGCAAATCGTTTATGGCTCAATAGTTAGCGGAACATCAATCTCCCGAATTGACGGTTTTTTCAAAGCGCCATCTCACGCCGTCCTACAGGTGGGAACGGTAAAGGCCCCGCAAACGGCCAATTTTAGCAGCCCGTCATCATGCCCGCAACTTAGCTAATCCGGGTGCACTGTTTTACGTTTTCCAACTCTTTTCCACAAGCGGTCTGGGTAGCCGCACCTTAGTCGTCTTTTCTACATAAATTTTTAGTTGCTACTTAGTTTACTTGTTTGTAAAGTACACGTTGTTGTCGTTAGTATATAGCTGTCTATAGAGTTAAATAGATAGTTTCGGTGTGCGGGACGCGCCCCTCGCAAGAAAGGCTGGGGTTTTATGCTCGTGCGATCGGGGGATCTCTGGCATTGCACCAATCCCACTTGCCTCTCTGAATTGTCCATCGGAACAAGTAGGGATACTAATGTGGACCAGGTTTACTGTGTCTGCGGGGCAATCATGAAAAGGCATTCGAACCCGACAGTCTTTCGCTACCTCGATTTCATCGGGGAACGCGGACAGGACGCTTCGCACGTGCTCGCGCCGGATCTCCTGCCGCAGAATGCTCGGAAGAAATAGCGCATGCCTCCCGATACAGGCGCTTGAATCAAACGGATCGATCAAGCGCGCGGAATCGCCGCGAAATAGCGCTCTTCCAATATGCCTTGATGGTGCAGTTCGTGTCCCGCAACCATGAATGCCAGCGCCCGCACGCTCACTTCTTTACCGCTGGCCATGCCTCGACGCGCCCAGGCCGGCTCATTTAGCGATCGGAATAGCGCGATGCTGCCGCTGCGCACTGCCGCGAATTCTTCTGCGAGATCGGCCAAACGCCGTTCGCCAAAGCCGCCGTTCTTCACGTAATCGTCTTGTTCGAACCCCGGCAGTGGGGTTTTATCGCCCCGCGCGATACGCATGGCGCGGTAGGTAAAAACCCGCTCGGCGTCCGACATATGTCCAACGATTTCCTTGACGCTCCATTTGTCGGGCGCGTACCTGAAGTTGCCTTCGCGTTCGCTGCGCGCCGATAGCATCTGCAACATATGCAAGCGTTGGGTCTCCAGTGCGGCCATCACGTCGTCGCCGGGTACCAGCGCAATGTAACCTGCGTAAAAAGGTGCGTACTCGTTTTGCTCAGGCCTGCTTGGTTTCATTGATCCCACCAACCTCATGCGTTCCAATTTGTTGTTGCACTTGCCTACGGAATTCCTGTGGATGAGAAATCAACACGAACGATTCGGGTGTTCCACCTGTGCCGTGCACTACTACATCGCCATAACCCAGCGTACGTCCCCACATGGTTTCATGGACGGCGATGCTTTCCACTCGCGACAGCATTAAGTCCAGTGTTCTGCGGTTGGCCAATCCAGTTTTGATCAGCACCCGGCGGTTGGTCACCGCCATTTCCGTAGCGTTGCGCTTGGTCATTCCCCAGGCCAGAATAGCCAGTCCGATAATCACCAGCACGGCGCCGGCAGCGACCAGGGTCTCCGCCCCGCCTGGCATTCGCGTTACGTAATCATAGATTTCCGGGCGCTTGCCGGCGACTGCAAACAACAGAAATAATCCTGGCAAGCCCACCAGCAAGGCAATCAGCAGCGGTCCAATCAGAACGACCCAATGATGTCGCGTCTGATATAACAATGTCTCCCCAGGCACAAGATTTTTCTCTACGTAACTCATCTAATCCTCGCCATCACCGCCATGTCGTTTTCCTGCGCCGCGCGAAATCATACTTGATACTCTAGGGCGCATCAAAGCGAGGCGTACTATATCGCCTTCGCCCATTAGGACGCCTGAGGCGGCACGGACATGGTACTCCAGAAAACGCGCGTAGCATTTCAAGGCGAGCCCGGCGCCTTCAGCGAAGCGGCCGCCTTTCAACTTCTTGGCGACTCCATTACGACAGTTCCACGCGCTACATTCGATGCCACCTTTGCGGCGATAAAAGACGGCACTGCCGACGCGCTGATAGTCCCTGTCGAAAACACCCTGGCGGGCTCGGTAGTGCGAGTCTTCGATTTGCTTCTGGAGAGTTCCTTGCAGATTGTTGCTGAAACAATTCTGCCCATCGAACATCACCTGATCGGCTGCCCGGGTGCGTCGTTGGCGGACATTCGCGCGGTAGCCTCCCATCCCATGGCTCTTGCGCAGTGCGAGCGATTATTTAACGACCATCCGTCGTGGAAACGCGTGCCGGCGGAAGATACTGCGGGCAGCGTGCGCGAAGTTCTTGCACGGCAGGACAAATCTCTCGCCGCCATTGCCGGACAACGCGCCGCCGACCATTACCGCGGCACTGTCCTGGCCAAATCTGTCCAGGACAACGCCGAGAACTTTACGCGTTTCGTTCTGCTTGTTCCTGAAAATCAAGCCGCTGCACAAGTCGCCCCCAACGCCCATAAAATGTCCATCGCCATGCGTCTCGCTCATCGCCCTGGAGCACTACTCGCTTCCCTTCAGCCTTTCGCGCGACATGAAGTGAACCTGCTAAAAATCGAGAGTCGCCCCATTCACGGCCGCCCCTGGGAATACCAGTTCTTTCTGGATGTGGAATCCACTCGCCCCGGAAGCTTGGAACAGGCACTCGCCGAAGTGCGCCTAGCCACCGCCGAGCTTCGCGCCCTTGGCCGCTACCCCGCGGCCAAAACCAGCTGATTGCTCAAGGTCAGAAATAAAAAAGGTCCAGCAGAAAACTGGCCTCGTAGTGAAACTACTTCTCTCATTCCAGAATTACCCTTAGCAGTAGCTGCAGGCTCGCCACCCATCGTCGGCGAGCTCTCCCTTCGCTTCCTGTTACGTCAGCCTTGATGCGTTGCAGTCGCCGGCCCAGCCGCCCTGCAAGCTGATGACGCGCCCGCCATAGTCGCCCTTCAAAGTGTTCTCAGTTACTCGGAGCTTCTTCGCAGCTTCACCGGTGGAGTAACCCTGCAAATCGTGCAAAAAAGAAA
>DASYJM010000004.1:0-7476 GCA_035996445.1 Candidatus Acidiferrum sp.
ACGCTGAAACTATGTCCGACAAACTTTAGTTTGTCGAACACCGTGAGCAGTTGGCACGCGCATCTTGCGCATGATCACGGGCCGGACGCCCGTGCCACGTTGAGTAGAGTGTCGCGAAGTTCAGAAGTCACGACATCGAGCTTCAGACTGGAAGCCGCGAGTTTGCCGTTGGCATCGTAAAACTTTGCGGCCGACGCCAGTTCGCTGGTATCGATCTTCCACTGTCCGCCGGGATTTTGTTCAGCTTCGTTCAGGCGGGTCATCAACGAACTAAAATCGCGGCGCTCGATCTTTGGCCGCACTATCGTCTCAGCCCAGGAATAGTACGGATAGTCGAGGCGATAGGCCCAACCACCGTCGAGAGGTGTCACGATCAAAAAGACTTCGCCGCGCGCGTGATGAGAGATAGCCGTGAACGGCGCGCAATGACGGGTCGGCTTGAACCCCACGGAGCTGAAGATATCGGGCGCGAGGGTCACCAGTGAGAATTTAGCTTCGTGATCTTCTTCAACTCTCGATCTGCCTCTGGTAAAACTGTCCAACGCCGAAGCGATCCGGTTCCACGGGTCAACCCATAGCGAAGCGTAATCATTCGTGCGCGTGAGGACGTGTTCGACCTGCGGCAAAACCAATTCGTAGCAGCGCGCATCATCGTCGACCGGCTCGCCCGCGAGTTGTTTCGCCAGCGGCGAGCCCACATCGGTAGGCGAATCGGACCCCTGAATCACAATGCTCGCGCGCACGCCTTCCTGGGTGCTCATCTCGGAAAAGTCGCCGGCTTCCGCGGCCGCAATCAGCTTGCCCCGCAATTCCAACGCGCGTTCGCCGTTGAGCATCGTCCAGACGGAAAGCACTCCGTCAGTGTCGAAGTGATTGTTGGTGACGAGATCGATCCCGCCCGTCAACTCCTCGCGGTTCGGCGCCGCGGCCAGGTTCAACGCAATCTCCGTCGAGGTATCGGCCTTGACCGACGGCGGCGTTTGATTCCCTTTCCAATGCGAAAAGTGAATTGCGTTATCGACCGTGCCATCGACTGAAAGCTTTGGCACATTGGCAATCGCGTCAGTGTAGTATTCGAATCTCACTGCTTTCCACACTCAAATGGAACATCTGTCTAGAACTTCAGCTTCTTCTTCTCTTGATATTTCTTAAGCTTTCGTACTCGTCTGTAAGAAGCGAGAATCATCTTCAAAGCAGCGAGCCTGTTGGGCGCGAAACTGTTCAATTGTTCCAGATTCTCAAACTCTAAGATCTTGGCAAATGTCTCTGCTGATTCTTCAACACACCTGAGATGCTCTCGATCAAGTTTTAGTTCCGCAGACTTTTCGCAACCGATCATCATCGCTGATTTCGTCTACCATCAATGAATACAGAAATGAATAAGCTTGTGTATGCGCGTAGGGAAATTCATGGAGATCATTCAGCGTCCACTTTCCGTCTATTTCAATTCTATAAGGATCTGTTTTCGGCATTGGCTTGGCTCAGTGTGCAGTCAAGTATTGAACTGAGAGTACCTTAATGCGCCGCGGGAGTTCGAATTTTGACGAGAGGCACAGCTCAATCGTTGAGCCGAACCACCCGTTCAACCTCATGCAGCAATCGGTCTGAGCTTCGCGTACTGATTCTTATTTGCCTGGGCCGCGTCCCACAGATCTACGGCCTTCTGCAAATTCATCCAAATGTCCGGCGTAGTCTTGAACACTCGCGATAGACGGATCGCCATATCCGCCGTCATACCGCGGCGCTCATGAATCAACTCATTGACTGCGCGCGGCGAGACGCGAAGCCGCTTGGCTAATTCCTTTTGCGTCAGCGACGCGAACTCGTCGTTTCCGTCGGCTGCCATCTCCGCCACCATGTTCCTTAAGATCGCGCCGGGATGAGTAGGGCGAACTTTGCGCTGTGTGTTTCTTTCCTGCATTGTCAATTCTCTTTCAGTGATAGTCCTCGAAGTTTACGTTACTCGCGTCACTGCCCGCAAACGCCAGGGTCAGTCGCGGGTCTCTTGCTGATCGGGTCAGCCGCTTTGCGGCGCATTAGCTCTGTGCTAGTCTCACCAAACATTTTTCAACCTTCTGAAAGAGGCCTACAGAGGCATCGAAGTCAATGCAATCAATTACCGCAACTGAGTTGAAGCAGCGTCTGGACAACGGCGAAGACGTGCAAATTGTCGATGTGCGTGAGCCAAGCGAAGTGGCCATCGGCACCATTCCCAATTCGATTCACATTCCGCTGGCGCAAGTCATCGAGCGCATGTCTGAGATCGATCCCAGCCGCGATACCGTGGTGCATTGCAAGATGGGTGGGCGGAGCGCCCGTGCGATTGAGGCTTTGGAGCGTTCGGGCTACACGGGCAAGCTGTCTAATTTAACTGGCGGGATTATTGCCTGGTCCAACGACGTCGATCCGAGTGTACCGAAGTACTGACCTTCCGCGATCACTCTTACTACTCTTCTACTTTTGCGGCGCAGGAAGCGCTTGCGGAAGCGCGCGTTCAAGTGTCGCTCGCAGTTGACTGCCGCCCTGCCGCGATGAGTAGCCGCGCCAATGCGCGATGATGCGTCCATCGGGAGCGATTACCAGGGTCTGCGGAATCCCGTTACTGCCGTTCATCAACGTCCCCGCCGTTTGCCGGTCGGCCCAGCCCAGGCGGAAACCAAAATTGAAGTCGCGCGCAAATCGCCTAACCTTGTCGGAGGACGTGTGCGGATCTTCGGTCGTCAGACCGATGAACTCCACACCGCGCCCGGCGAATTCTTTGCGCACCTTCTCGTATTCAGGAACTTCCCTTCTGCACGGGCCGCACCACGTGGCCCAGAGGTTAATCACCGCGATCTTGCCGCTGAAGTCCGCGAGGCTAAAGGTGCCGTTGTCGAGCGCCACGAGCTGACGCTTAAGAATGCTTTCCGGCAGGACAGTCAATTCCAGTGGCAGGACGGCCGCGCGCTCCGGCAACACAATTGGCGGTTCGGATAATTTCTCTGGCGGAGGTGGTGGTGGTGGAGGCATGCCCCTTCTGCCCGACTGCGCCGCGGCGCCGGCAGCGAACATGGCGACCAGGAAGATCGGTAGAAATGTTTTTCGCATCGTCAATGAGTTCTCAGTGCGGCTGGCCGACGCGCCGCACGAGATCCTGGAATCTGGGTTCTGAACGCAGGTCATCCAATATCGGATCAGAGTTGAGCCAGGTCATCGTATCCTCCCTATTCTCATAGGACTTTTCCAGCAATTCAAGCGCCTGCCCCTTCTCTCCGAGTCCGGTATGAATAATCGCCATAGCGAATGTCGGGACGTATCGTTGCTTTGACAGCTCCTTTAACTTTTCAATCATCTTCTGCGCGTCAGTCCTTTTTCCCAAACGCGCATAGGCGTCTCCAGTTGCCGCCAATAAATACGCGTCATCCGACTGCGGCTTACTCGCTACCGAAATTGCCTCTTCATACATCCGTTTTTGAATATACGTCATTGCCAACGAGATGCGCGCGAACGAGTTATTAGGATCCATTTCCACGGCCTTCCGGTATAGCTCAAGCGCACGGTCGGGTTGGTGCGTAAAATAGAACGGCATCCCTAACTCCCCATTAATTAAGAGCGATAGCGGATCCAGCTCCTGCGCGCGGCTGATCTCCCTGAGGGCTTCATCCGCTCGCTTGAGCACGGCTAAATACCACCCGTACCATTGATGTGCTGCGGCTGACCCGGGATTGAGCTCGATGGCCCGCTTGAACTCTTTTTCAGCGCCAGGTAGATCGTAATCATAAAAAGCCTGGACCAGGGCCAACGAAGTGTGAGCTTCGGCCAGGGTATCGTCAATGCTCAATGCTTTCACAGCGGCTTCCCGCGCTTTAGGCATCGCTTCTCGCGGTGGCAGGGACTGCCCTGACGCTATCCAGTAGGCTTCAGCTAAACCGGCATGGGCCAATGCGTAGTTAGGGTCCTTTGCAATGGCCGCATTAAGATCCTCGATCGCCTTCCTGAATCCTTCTTGATCATATTGATCCGCAAAATGCCGGCCTTTCAAATAGAGTTGATAAGCTGCGACATCCTCCGTGTAACGCTTGGTCACACGCTTCTGCTCTTCGCCCGTCAGTTTCAAGCGTAGGTTCTCAGAGATGTCGCTTGAGATTTCCTCCTGCACCGCCAGCAAACCTGAAATCTTGCGGTTGTATTGCTGACCCCAAATGTGACT
This sequence comes from Candidatus Acidiferrum sp., assembly GCA_035996445.1. GTDB lineage: Bacteria > Acidobacteriota > Terriglobia > Acidiferrales > UBA7541 > Acidiferrum. The sequence goes on from DASYJM010000004.1 coordinate 4,190, forward strand.
CTTGTCACGCGTGTCCATAAGCTCGACGCTGATCGAAAGATCATCGCCCCGCTGGGTAATCCTGCCAGTGACGAGAGCTTGCACATTAAGCTCGCGGCCTACATCCTGCGGATTCACCTCTTTTCCTTTGTAGCTAAAGACGGAACCGCGCGCGATTACTTTCAATCTGGGTAATTGCGAAAGGCTGTTGATGAGACTGTCGGCAATGCCGTCTGAAAGATATTCACTATCCGAACTCGCGTTGACATTAATGAAGGGCAGGACGGCTATTGAATTAATGGTAGTTGCGCTTGTTGCAGGGCGCCGCATGAAAAACCAGTAGCTTGCGCTGAGCATGCCAACCAGTAACACGCCCATGCCGATTGCTGCGATCAGTGTGTTTTGTTTGATTCGGTTGACGACATATTCCGCGCTTGACGCTTGCACCGCGCGCGCGCTGGTTGCCGCAACACGTTCACCACCGGCGCCCATCGCTGCGACCGGACCTTCGAGTTTCCGCTCGAACTCCAACTCCTGCTTTAGACTCTTTAAGTCCAGCAGCATATCTTTGCTCGTTTGGTATCGCTCGTCTCTATTCTTGCGCAGCGCTTTCAAGACAATGCGGCCCAGTTCGATGGGTGCCTCGGACGAATAACGCGTCAACGGCTGCGGCTCTTTGTCGCTCAGGACCGATGCCATGATCTCATTTCGATTTGAACCATCGAAGGGCAGGCGGCCGGCAACCATCTCGTACAGCACGACCCCGAGACTGAAGATGTCGGTGCGCTCATCAATCGAAAGTCCGCGCGCCTGCTCAGGTGACATATAGACTGCAGTGCCCATCACCACGCCTGGATCTGTCTTGATGTTCGCGCGCGTTGGCGCTTCAGCATCGATCGACTCAGGCGAAGGCCGAGCGGTAAGTTTAGCGAGACCGAAATCGAGAACCTTCACAATCCCATCGCGCCGCAGCATAATGTTTTCGGGCTTGATATCACGATGCACGATACCCGCCGCGTGAGCCGCCGCCAGCGCGCTCGCGGTGTGAATCGCCACCTCGAGCACTTCGCCGATCCTCAACGGCCCGTTTTTCAAACGCTGGCGCAGCGTCTCGCCATCGATGAATTCGGTGGCGATGAGATTCACCGAATCGATCTCCTCGATCTCGTAAATCGTGATGATGCTGGGATGGTTGAGGGCCGAAGCGCTCCTTGCCTCTTGCACGAAGCGCTTCATTCGGTCCGGATGAGCAGCTACTTCAGCAGGCAAGATCTTCAGCGCAACTTTACGATCGAGTTTTGTATCAAGAGCGAGATAAACCTCTCCCATCCCGCCCTCGCCAATCTTTGAGCGGATTTCATAGCGGCCGAGTTTTGTGCCTGGTGAGAGAGCCGAACCCATACGTTCGCGATTTTCTAAATCAGAAATTCGAGGGGATTCTATACGAGTTAGTAAACGCGAGGCTAGGTCTAGGCGAAACTCGCGGCCCGCAGCGTATACGAAAATACGCTCGAAGGTCAGTTCTCGAATCGCCGACTCTTCGGAGCCGCTCTGGTTTCTTGGCTGATGGCTTCATTCGTGGGATCATGCGGGAGTGGCCAAGCGGTTCACATATGAGTTCGAATGGGATCCAACTAAAGCCCGGGATAATCTGAGGAAACACAGGGTTGCCTTTGAGCGCGCCGCGACGATCTTCCTAGATCCGGAAGCTTTATCTGAGCTCGATAAAGAAGAGAGCGGCGATGAGGATCGCTGGATTACTTTGGGCTTAGACCGAACCGGCGTCTGGCTGGTCGTCTGCCATACGTACCGCGAAGAGGCGGAGACAAGCGCACGAATTCGACTGATTTCTGCGCGCAAGCCATCTAAGAATGAAGCGAAACATTATGAAAGGAAATAGCACAATGAAACGTGAGTATGACTTTTCCAAAGGCGTGAGAAGAAAGTTCTACCGGAAGGGAGCAGAGTTGCGTTTTCCCATTTATCTCGATGCCAAGTTGCAGGGGCAAGTCGAGCGGCTGGCGAAAAAGAACGGGAAGGACGTTGGCGAAATGGTGAATCAGCTTGTGCGGAAAGAGGTGGAGGCTATTGAGGAATTCTCATGAGAAGGGCGGTTTGAATGCATGGCTTCAGTTTCAGTAATCGGGTGCGAATCTGCTGAAGAATTCATTGAATTTATTTCGTCCCTCGGCCCAATTTTCGGACAGTATCCGCCTAACGCTCCAATATTATTCCGAGGACACAGCAAAGATTCCTACAAACTTATTCCATCGGCGCTCCGACCTGACCACCCGCTCAGTAGAGTGACTAGACACAAATGTGATAGCTACGCGTCACGGGTGCTTGCGGAAAGAGACGCGCTCATCGAATTCTTCCTTCTCGCCGATAAAAGAGGACTTGCTTTACCCGACGACTCACAGCAACTTCGCATTCTGCTTGAAACCCACCGAAGCGACATGGGTGAAGCAACTATCAAGAGCGGTTTCGCTGATAACCGTTGGCCACACGACAATCTGCTGTCACTAATTGCCTTAGCCCAACATCATGGCCTGCCTACTCGTTTGCTTGACTGGACAAGAAACGCTTTCATCGCTGCTTATTTCGCTGCTGAAGATGCAAGTAGGTCGGAACGTAAGGAAGAGAAGCTAGCGGTGTGGGCTCTTCACTATCCCGCGATGGGAACGCTCCACGAAATAGAGCGTTGGAAAGAGCCAGTAATTATTGTAACCGCTCCTAGCGCCAGCAATCCGAACCTAAGAGCCCAACAAGGGGCATTCACGAAGGTCGGACTTATTAACGTTGGCATTGAAGAACTCGACGGTCTATCGCTTGATGAGGTGCCTACTATGGCCGCAACAACCGGCGACAAACATGCCAAGGAATCGAAAATGTTTCGCTTTACCTTGCCGCAGCAGGAAGCTCCGAAATTGCTGTGGCTCCTGTCGAAAATGGATGTCACGGCCTCCACGGTCTTTCCTGGCTATTCTGGGATTGTTGCTGAACTAAAACAGCGACCTCTGTGGGGTTCTGATCACTAGTCAAACCACTCTTCTTGTGTATTTGATGCACCTCCCCAGGAGCGGCGTGTCCCGCCGTCAACATCTTTATCGCGCCACCACTCCGATGTTTGCGATTGTCGCGCCCTTCGTCATCGAAGGCACGGCGCAGACATATAGGACGACTCCCGCAACCGGCGCGCGCGCCTCAAAGATCACTTTGCCGAGATAGTCGGTGACGTAGCCGACTTTCATTCCCTGCTCAATGTAAGTTCCGCGTTTGACCAACGGATAAAAGATTCCCGTTTGCTC
>DASYJM010000005.1:0-8533 GCA_035996445.1 Candidatus Acidiferrum sp.
TCGCCGGGCATCACCATCTCGACCCCTTGCGGCAGCTTCACGTCGCCGGTTACGTCCGTGGTGCGGAAATAAAACTGTGGACGGTAGCCGGTGAAAAACGGTGTGTGGCGCCCGCCTTCTTCCTTGGTCAGCACGTAGGCTTCGGCCTTGAATTTGGTATGCGGCGTGATGGAGCCCGGCTTGCAAACTACCTGGCCGCGCTCCACATCTTCTTTTTCCGTGCCGCGCAGCAGGAGGCCAACGTTATCGCCCGCGAGACCTTCATCCAGCAGCTTGCGAAACATTTCCACGCCAGTAACCACTTTCTTCTGCGTGGGGCGAAAGCCCACGATTTCGATTTCTTCGCCAACTTTTACCTTGCCGCGTTCCACTCGCCCGGTAACTACCGTGCCGCGGCCGGAAATGGAGAAAATATCTTCAATGGGCATGGCAAACGGCTTATCAATGTCGCGCACCGGTTGCGGCACATTCTTGTCCACCGCATCCATCAACTCGTCGATGGCCTTTTCGTACTTGGCGTCGCCGTTCAAAGCTTGCAACGCCGAGCCGCGAACGATGGCAATGCTGTCGCCGGGAAATTGGTAGCTCTTCAAGAGTTCGCGTACTTCGAGTTCTACGAGCTCCAGCAACTCCGCGTCTTCCACCATGTCGCATTTATTCAAGAACACCACAATGGCCGGCACGCCGACCTGCCGAGCCAGCAGAATATGCTCGCGCGTTTGCGGCATGGGGCCGTCCGTGGCCGCCACCACCAGAATGGCGCCATCCATCTGTGCCGCGCCGGTGATCATGTTCTTGATGTAGTCCGCGTGGCCCGGGCAATCCATGTGCGCGTAGTGGCGGTTCTGCGTTTCATACTCCACGTGCGAAACGGCAATGGTGATGCCCCGCTCGCGCTCTTCCGGCGCGTTATCGATGGAATCAAACGCGCGGAATTGCACCTTGGGATTATGCTTCGACAGCACCTTGGTGATGGCCGCCGTCAAAGTAGTTTTGCCGTGATCAATGTGACCAATGGTCCCAATGTTCACGTGCGGCTTATTACGTTCGAATTTCTCCTTCGCCATGTTCCTTTATCCTTTATTCAATCTGACTGAAGCTTTTCTATCTTCACTGGCGTAAGCAGGCCCGCAACCCAACCTAACCGCTCCCTCAAAAATTCTCCGCTCTTCAAAGTCTGGAGCGGGGGACGGGATTTGAACCCGCAACCATCACCTTGGAAGAGTGAGACTCTACCGTTGAGTTACCCCCGCCCCGCTGCAAACCCTGACGTCAAATCGCTGCCGCCCAATCCTAATTCCTGGAGCCTGGGACCGGGATTGAACCGGTGACCTCGTCCTTACCAAGGACGCGCTCTACCATCTGAGCTACCCAGGCCAAATCCGTGTCCCTATTAATTTCCCCGATACGCTTTTCAATTATTCTGTTAGTTACACTTGCAATTATTTCAACACTTCAATTTCGAATTGCGTTTTCACACAGCTGCAACCGCGACGCTCCTACTGCAAGTGATGGTGGACGGGGGAGGATTCGAACCTCCGTAGCCCGCAAGGAGCGGCAGATTTACAGTCTGCTGGTTTTAGCCACTCACCCACCCGTCCGGAAAGATCGTGGCATCTGACGCTGGCCGTAACTTCCTGTCGCTTATCGCCGGGCGCTATGACGAACATTTTCCAGCTACTTTGTTAGCCGGGTAACTTTCTGTGAACTTGCGGAAATCAATGTGAAGTAAAAACACAAATAGAGCTCGTGTCAAAAGACACCAGCCCGTTGATTTTTACTGCCAGGATTCGCTCCGCCTCATTCCCCGAAGAACCTCTGCAACGGCTGGTGGAGCTGGCGGAGGGAATTGAACCCCCGACCCTCTGATTACAAATCAGATGCTCTACCAGCTGAGCTACGCCAGCACGCTCAAACCGAGTAAGAATAGCAGAACCTCGGGGAGGATTGCAAGCGCCGTTCGAGCACGCCGGGGGCCACCGCTGTGGATAATCGTGGCCCAAGGTCGGCATCGCCACTACCTTGGTACCGGTATCCCTAACTCTGTTTTGGGCTGGGCGGACAGGCCATGTCGCCGCCGGAGCTTCATTTACTATATAACCTTACCATGGACGTGAGCGGCATACCCCACGCGAACGCTTTAATCCCCAAATACAAGGCCCAATTCATCGCTTTGGCAACCGCCGTCGGCTTGGCAGTCGTTGCCTTGCTGGCTTATTTTGTGTGGTTTCACCCAGCGATTCCTGGACGGAATGCTCTTCTATCTTGGATGCCCGAGGACGCTCGCGCGATGCTATTCATCGATCTCGCGAATCTTCGCCGGGCGCCATTTTTTGCTGACTTGCTGGCCTGGGCGCCCAAACCCGATGCTGACCCGGAATATCGTCAATTTGTTCGAGATACCGGTTTCGATTACGAAAGGGATCTCGACCGGTTAGCCGTGGCCTTCGAACAGCAAGGTGCGCAGAGAATTTTTTTTGCTGTGAGCGAGGGCCATTTTGACAAGAAAAGAATCAAGGCCTATGCGGCAAAGAATGGCGTGTTGCAAAACTCCGGCGGCACGGAAATTTTCTCTTTGCCCATCGCCGGCAGCTCTGCGCGTTTTTCATTCACGTTCTTAGGGAACGACCGCTTGGCATTTACGAACAAAGATGATTTTGGAACTTGGTTGCACGGTGCAAAAGCCATCGCTGACGCTGAATGGCGAGAACGGTTCACGCGTGTGGCCGGCTCGCCCGTTTTTGCGGTGATACGCAGCGAGGATCTTAAAGACGCTTTTAGTGCCGCACCTTCTTCGCAGGATTTGGCGCGACGGGCCACCGGCGGCATTTCGTCTCCGCAACTATCCTCGCTGTTGGCTCAGTTGCAGTGGCTTACGATAGCTGGAAAACCGGAAAACAATAAGTTGCGTGTCGCTCTAGATGCCGAAAGCCTCGAAGAGAAAAACGCCCAGCAACTTGCGGATTTGTTGAATGGCGTCGTGCTGCTGGCGCGCGCGGGACTTAGCAACGCGCGGTCCCAGCAACAACTCGGCGCGCCCGCACGCCAGTCCTACCTGGCCTTGCTAAAGAGCGTCGAGGTTTCTCGCATTGATCGCCCGGATACTAAATCGGTTCGCCTGATGTTTGACGTTACGCCCGATCTTCTTAAATCCGCGCAAATCTATTCCCCTGCGGCGGTTCCTTCTGCGAAGTAGAGACACAATTTTTAGATACTGCGCGCACATTTGGCAGTGCTCAAGCCCTGGCTTATAGGTCGAGAGGCTTCAGTGGAACTTGCTGAGAGGCAACCAGCAACTGGCCAAGAAATGCAGAACCCGGTGGACGTCGATTGAGGGCTTCTTCAGCGGATAGCCGCACCAGGTCGGGATTATTGTTTTCTTGCGACACGTGAGCCAGGACTAGATAGCGTGCGCGGCCGTCAAAGCCTTCCGGGTCGCACAGATATTCGCTTACGGCGTGATTGGAAAGATGCCCAGTACGGCTAAGTACCCGCTGCTTCACCACCCAGGGATAAGGGCCGACTTTTAACATATCCAGATCGTGGTTGGATTCGAGCAGCAAACAATCGGAGTCGCGCAGGTGGACTTTCACGAGTTCCGGCATGTAGCCCAGATCGGTAACCAGCGCCATCTTGGCGCCTTGACAACGAAACGTGAAACCAATGGGGTCGATGGCATCATGCGGAATCGCGAAAGCGTGCACTTCGATGTCTCCGACCATAAAACGCTGGCCGGCATGAATGGTTTCAATGCCCACGATGCGTTTGCCAAAGGTTTCCGGCAAGCAGCGGCGCAGAGAATCGAGCGTCGGCTCGGTAACATACAGAGGAGCTTTCCAGAGCGCCAACATTTGCGGCAACCCGTTGCAATGATCAGCGTGTTCGTGGGTGATAAGGATGCCGTCGAGGTGATCGACGGTCATTTCGATGGCGGCAAGTCGCGCAAGAGTTTCGCGCTTGCCTAAACCAGCGTCAATCAGGAGTCGGGTGCGCGCCGTCTCGAGTAACGTGAGGTTCCCCGAGCTGCCAGACGCCAGAATGGAGATGCGTAAGCCGATCGATACTCTCCAAAAACTGCAGCGAAACAAGAGCGAAGACGAATTTCGAGCATGATGGCAGAGAGTAATGAGAACGTCAACGATTTATGGCGAAAATGTTCGCGGTTGCTGAGGAAATTGCGTGGCCACAATCAAAGAATGCAAGGCGCTAGCAGGCCAGGCGCGCGCGGTCGAGCGTGAAACCGTTGAGATTGCCCAGGACGGTAACGGCGGTATCCTCGGCGCGAAAATATTGCCGCGCCAGCGATTGCAACTGCTCGCGGGTGACTGCTTCGATGGAGTCCAGGATTTCGTCCAATGAATAAAAGTGCCGAAAATACAGCTCCTGACGCGCGAGATTGGACATACGAGCGCTGGTGGACTCCAGCGACAGCATCAACGAGCCTTTGAGATGATTTTTGGAACGAGTGAGTTCTTCTTCGGTGACCAAGGATTTTTTTAGATCGCGAAATTCGCCGATGATCAGGTCCAGCACCTGCCCAACGGTTTCTTTGGCAGAGCCGGCATAGACGGTGAGCATGCCAGCGTCGGAATAAGGAGTAATTTCGCTAAAGACGGCGTATGCAAGCCCGCGCTTTTCGCGAATATTCTGGAATAAACGCGAAGACATACCGCCGCCTAAAAGATTGTTCAGGACGGCAACGCCAAAGCGATCCTCGTGGCCCAACGGAACTGACGGAACGCCAACGCACAGATGCACTTGTTCAAGATCGCGTTTCTTTTCCAAATGAATCGGAGCTTCTGTGCGCGGGGCGATATGCGGTGCATGCTGGCCGCTCGGTTTAAGATGGCCAAATTCGCGAGTTACCAGGTCGAGTACTTGTTCGTGCGCCACATTGCCGGCAGCGGTGACCACCAGGTGATCCGGGGCGAACCACGACGCGAAGCGCGTTTTTAACACCTGACGATTAAAGTTTTTCACGGTTTCGGGAGTGCCCAGAATGGGGCGTCCCAGCGCGTGCTGGGGCCAAAACCCACGAGTGAAAACTTCGTGCAAAAGATACTCGGGGTTGTCCATGTCCATCTTGATTTCTTCGAGGATGACTTGCTGTTCCTTAGTGACGTCTCCGGAATCAAAATTGGGGCGAAGAATCAGATCGGCGATGACGTCGAAGGCGATGGGCAGATGTTCGTCGAGGACTTTGGCGTTGAAGCAGATTTGTTCCTTGGAGGTGAAGGCGTCGAGCATGCCTCCGACGGAATCCATTTCACGCGCGATCGCTTCCGCGGAGCGGCGCTCAGTGCCTTTGAAAACCATATGCTCGATGAAGTGGGCCAAGCCGTTTTCGTCGGGTGCTTCCCGGCGGGAACCGCTGCGCACCCACACGCCGATGGACACGGAGCGGACATGCGGCATGGTTTCGGTAATGACCACCAGGCCATTGGGCAGATCATGCTTTTTGATATCACGAGTTTCTGTGGGCATTAGCTGATTGTGACACAGGCGGGCGAAGCGTGGCGATAGCGATGGCGCGCGCCACTGTTTTTTAAGGTGTACAGGGGATTAGAGAAGTTTCTCAGCGGGATTTAATTCGCCGTATTCGCTGGTGTAGAAGAGCGGCACGTCGGCATAAGTGCCCTTGTCGCGCTGGTAGACCTCGCAGCTGTCGAACGGCTTGGAATACACATGAATGCTCACGGCGCGCTGATTATACTCAGGCGCGTTGATCACTTCATGAACAGGTTCGAGCGGATTGACGTAACAAGGATGCGTGGCATCCATTTCATAGACGTCAGTGGGCACGATTTTGCACGTGCCACGCGAAATGTCGCGGTGCTCGACGCGATAGTTCTGCACACGCAAACGCCCGATGGGCACGGACATCCAGCAATTCTGATCACGATGATTATGAACCCGGCTATGCTGGCCAATTTCCCAGCAAACGGTCATGCACTCGAACACATCGTTTTTGAAAATTAGGTTGCGGGTGTAGCTACCCTTGGAGAAATAGCAATACTTTTGGATGGTTTCGGGGCGAACGGCGTGGCGCAGAACATAATTCTGAACGGTCTCCAGGGAGAAATCCTGTGCGGGAATGGCTGCGAGGCCTTTAACCCATTCCTGAATATTCAGTTGTTCGGCCGCGAGATTGTCGGCTTTGGGTCCGGTTGTTGAGCCAGCCATGGAGCCCTCCAAGGCAATGCTGCCAAAAAATTTATCCCCATGAATTATAACGCCGTTTTGCGTGGCGGAGTTGGCTGGCAAGGCGATGCGGGCTGAAGCGCACTTGGGAGTATTCTTGAGGGTGGAGCTGACTGCGCGTGACCGTATTGCAAAATAATGAATTGCTCGGCAAGACCAAGGAAGAATTGCGCGAGCTCTGTGTTTCACTGGGCGAGCCTGGGTATCGCGGTGAACAGATTTATCGCGCACTTTACGCGGAAAGAAAATTTGATCTGGAGCAGGTAAGCACCTTACCGTCGGCGCTGCGAGAGAGGCTGGCCAGCGCTGCGGTACTTGGGCTCCCAGAAGTGAAGAAGCGATTTCAGTCCGCGGACGGTGCGATCCGTTACCTCTTCGGCTTAGGACCCAGCGGAAAAGACAAAACCCGACCGGCTTCGGTGGAAGCAGTGTTCATGCCAAGCGAGGGGCGGCAGACGATTTGCGCTTCAACGCAGGCGGGCTGCGCGGTGAATTGCCAGTTCTGTTTGACGGCGCAACTGGGATTGATTCGCAATTTGTCGCCAGGAGAAATCCTGGCACAAATACTGATCGCACTGGAGGAGAACAAGGACACACTGGTGCCGCACACGAATATTGTGTTTATGGGACAGGGCGAACCGCTGCTGAATTATGACGCGGTACTGACCGCGTGCAGGATTTTGCAGGATCCGAATGGCGTTGGGATACCGGCAAAACGCGTAACGATTTCGACGAGCGGAATCGTTCCAGGAATCGAGCGGCTGGCGTCGGAAAGTGAGCGGCCAAAGCTGGCGATTTCGCTGAACGCCTCGAACGACGCGCAGCGCGACGCGTTGATGCCCATCAATCGCAAGTATCCGCTCGCAGTCTTGCTGGGAGCCTGCCGAAAATATCCTTTGCGCAGCTGGGAATATTTGATGTTCGAGTACGTGATGCTTGGCGGAATTAACGACTCGCTGGATGACGCGAAGCGGGTGGTGAAGTTGCTCACGGGACTGAAGTGCAAGGTCAACCTGATCCCCTGGAATCCGGGGGATTTGCCTTACCGGGAGTCTTCGGAGGAAGCCATCGCGGAGTTTCAGGAACTTTTGATTGATCGCGGCATTGCGACTTTTGTGCGGCGCTCGCGCGGGCGAGACGTGATGGCTGCATGCGGGCAACTGGCGTTGCTCAACGACACGCCTGCTGACAGAAGTGGATCAAATTTGATCACGCTTTAGAAGGCAGGCGTCGCTTATTTCTAGGTCGAATTATTTTTCTTCCAAGATCCTCGTGCCCGAATTATTTTTGCGCTCGAATGCCCATCACTGACATCATGCGGCCGCTTTCACTACCTTGCTTGCGATAACTGAAAAGAAGATCGGGGCGGCACGCAGTGCAAAGATCACTTACAAAAATATTTTGCGGATGCAGACCCGCTACCAGCAATTGAGCGCGATTGGCTTTCCGTAAATCCAGGCGAACATTTTTCGGCGGCGGTTGATGGCCGGGGGGAAACTGGTTCAGCCATTGCAGCGGATTGGGCTCATCACCGGTGCGCAATTCGTCAAACCATTCTGGGGCATTGGCAAATTGGGAATGGAACGCCGCGGCGACTTCCGTGCCCACTTCATAGCAGCACTCGCCAATGGCGGGACCGATGGCGGCGAATAGTTCGCTTGGATCGGTTTTGAATTCCATTTTCATGCGGCCGATAGTTTTTTCCACGATGCGCTGTAGTGTGCCGCGCCAACCGGCGTGAACGGCGGCGACGGCACGTTTTTTGGGATCGAGCAACAGAATAGGCACGCAATCCGCAGTTTGAATGCCCAGGAGAAGATTTGGAGTCTTGGAAATAGATGCGTCCGCGCTGCATGGCTCATTGGGCGCGGAAGAAAAATCGCATACCACATCGGAATGAAATTGCTTTACGGAAACGAAAGCGAGTCGGTCGGCATCCAGGGCAGATTGAAAGAGTTTGCGGTTTTCCTGAACATTTTCACGAGTATCCCATTCCGTGAATCCAAGATTGAGCACTTTCCGTCCATTGACGCTGCTGACTCCTCCTTGAGAGGTGCTGAAGCCGTGGATCAACCAGGGGAATGCGCTGAGCGCCGGGACTTGAAGAAAGCCAACACCGTTTGCAGATGTTTGAAGCTTCCAGCCCTCGCGAGAGGTTGGTGGCATATTTCTGGAGCTACGAGTTCTCCATAACGTTTTCGTCTTCGTGGGCGTCACAATAGTCTCAGTATAATCGCGGTGTAGTGGAACTGCTTGCGGGAGGCAATTTGATCGTTGGAATGGGGGTGGACATCGCGGAAGTGGCGCGGATACGCAGCACTATAGAAAAGCG
>DASYJM010000006.1:0-3589 GCA_035996445.1 Candidatus Acidiferrum sp.
GGATTTCGATAGATAAGCGGGTGAAGGGAATCGAGCCCTCCTGTCAAGCTCGCCGCTGGCATTCTGCCTCGTGTCCAAGAGATCGAAAACCCTGAAACGGCGTTGCCGCCGATTGGACCGCGTTTGCCTGGCGTTCCGAAGGAGCCAGCGGATGCCATGTTATCGATTACTTCCCGCCCCCGCCATCAAAAGCACATATGCAAAAAAAGGCGTTATGGGTCCGACACGTCATATTCAGCCGAAGGCTTGCCTAGCGCGTTCTAGCAGAAATCCTAGCACACCAGCGCCCCAAAAACGACATTCCTGGGATTGAATGCCACGACGCACCAGACATGCAGTCCGGTGAATTTCGTCCTCGACAATTCCAACAGGTAATGGCTTTTAGGCCCCTCCGCACAAAATGCTGCAGGGATGATGACAACGCTTGGACGCGTCGGTTCGATTCCGATTCACGGGCACGTGGACCAAGACCAGAACAAGTTCGGATGCAATTTTGCACTGGGCATTGGCCTGTGTTTTCTTCCGTGATGAAGAAACACACGAACGGTGGTTCGCCTGTAACGAATAGCTGAGCCGGAACCGCGTTGGGCGTTCTCGCTCCATCTAAACATCCGACCGCCCTAACCGCTTTCGCATTCCGATGAAGTCGGTTGATGACTGGCGCCCGACAGGTCGCATCCGTTGTATGGAATCACGAAGCCGGGAGAGAATCGCGGCGTCAGGCACATTCGACTGCGCGACCCGCAAGGGCGAGCAGCCTTGAAAGTTCTGCGTCCGGCATCGATCCTCCACCGGTGGCCCAGATTACCACGTTCTGATCCCGCGCCGGCGATTGGTTTTCGCTTGGGGTCGCAGAATGCAATGTGTCGAAGTACCGTTGCGAACCCGGAAATCCCGAGGCTCCTGCGGGCTCGAGCCTACGCCCGCCCGCGGTCCAAAGCCTCCTAATCCAGTGCAGCAACTCGTCGTCGGTCACCGTCACTACCGCGTCCACAAGTTCCCGTATTAACTCGGCGACAAGCATGGAAGCAACGGGCGTCGCTAGTCCGTCGGCCAGAGTTTGATTGGTGAGGCCCCATTCATATACAGACACCGACCGGTCGAGACCGCTGGCGAGTTGAACCAGCATGGATGGCGCCTGGACCGGCTCGACAAGAACGCACACGACAGCGTCACCGAACAAGAGTTTTAGCCCGAAACAGATCCCGCCCGGCGCTCCGCCGACACCGCAGGGAAGGAAAACAGTGAGCGGATGATCGAGACTCACCGAGCGTCCGGCAGTCGCGAGTTGACCAGCAAGTTGGGAAGCAGCCGTAGCGTATCCAAGGAACAGATCCATCGACTTCTCATCGTCTACAAAGCGCGCCACCGGCGAAGCGCCCGCCGATGTCCTCGCAGCCGCGAGCGCACATGCGTAGTCGCCGCGGTGTTCAACAAGCTTGGCACCAACCGCCTCGAGCGCCCGCTTCTTCCATCCTTTTGCCTCAGCGCATACGTGAACTTCCGCACCGAAGCCCAGCGCTTTCGCGATGAGGCCCACGCTCAGGCCGAGGTTCCCGGTGCTTCCTACCACGATCCGATAGCGCGAGAATACCTCGCGCGAATGAACGTCGGCGAGGACGCCGTAATCGCTGTCGGTACCGACTAAGCCCTCTTGAAAAGCGATGCGTTCCGCGTGCACGAGGACCTCGTAAACTCCGCCTCTCGCCTTCACTGAACCTGCGATTGGAAGTGTGTCATCTGTCTTGATCCAAACGCGACCCGGAAGATGAAAAAGCGAGTGGCCGTGCTGTGATCGATCCAGTTGAATGAGCGGACTGTCGACATAGCCATTGGACCCGCTCAATTCCTCAGGAAAAAGCCTCACAAGGAGCGGGGCAAACCTGCGCCAGCGGGCGCGCGCAGCTTCGACATCGGTCGAATTGATCCTGGCCTCTGCCAAAGCGGCCTCGGCTGGGGAGCGGGACGGATTTTGCCACACGGTGGGTGTTCCTGAGCGAACCGCCATGCGGCTAGTCGATTCCCGGGGTGGCCATTTTGGCATCCTAATATCCTCTTTGATTCCGTTCTTCTTGTGAAACTGCCTAAATAGAATCACACCCGCCAAAAAGGGTTCGCCCTGAGTGGCTGGCAGCATACCGGCACGAAGGACTTTTGTTCCAATTCTCTAAAACTCTCATGTCATGATTTTAGCTATTGAAGGCATCTTCCACCAGCAACAATCTTACAACTGAGCCAGTAGCTTTAGCTTTATGCCGTTCCTCCTCTTCCCCTACGATGAAGATTCCGTCACCTGCCGAGAATCTTTCTGTCTTACCAGCAAAAGTTATGTCCAGTTCGCCTTCTAAGATACATCCGATGTGACCTTTGAAGCACCAATCTTGCTCCACGAACTCACTTGTGAATTCAACCAGACATAGTTTTTTAATGGGAAAGCACCGTTCAATGTCCGCATCCGTTTCCGCGAGTTTTACATTCACGCTAACTTTTCACAAAGCCGCCGAACGTCGGGCACCAGGCGCCGCCTTGGGCGGTCGCCTTCATGCCCTTGTTAGACCTTGCAATCGACCGATCACGTTTTCGGCTCTTGCGCCGGTGCGTACCCATGCGGTGCCCGTCCGAGGATTCGTCGCGCCAGCGGTTGAAGGAGTTGGGGCGACAGATAGATCGGGAACTGGGAAAGAGCGAAATACAGCCACGTGAGATCGGGCAACGCCCCACCGGTCGCTGCAAGCATCAGTCCCATGTTGCGCTGCGAGGCCATGAATCCGAGCGCAAGGGCGCGCTCCCGACCCGCGAACAGAAACAGGAGAACAGTGAGGCAAAGGACAACGCAGTACACCACTAAGGCAAGCGCTGCTAAGGCCATTGTGGTCATTGGGGACGCAAGAAAACGAGCACCGACACTTTCCATGACGGCTGCCACGAAAACAAAGAGGACGAGAATATTGAGGCCGTTGATTCTTTCCTTTTGCCGTTCAATTGCAGCTACGCCAAAAACTCGACGCACGACAAAACCGATCAAAGCAGCACCAGCGAGAATTGCAATTAACTTGGCCGCGAGTGCCAGCGGTGAAATCGAGAGATTCGGTCCGACGAAAACGAGCGCAAAAACGGGCGCCGTAAGTGGGATCAGCGTCGTGCTGGTGATGAGGGTGACAAGCACAAGCGTGGCATCTAATCTCATTAACGCTGCCAATGTTGGAGCTGCCATCATCGGAGAGGCAACTGCCTGCAGCATGAGCGCAAGGAACAGCTCGGGCGCCTGCTTATCGAGACCAAACGCGAGACCACTCACACCGACCAGGACCGGGATTGCAACAGATGTCCACGCAGTTGCAGCAAGCACGATGGCCGGACGACGAATATAGGTCTTGAAGGCTGTGACGTCCACCCGAAGGAATGCTATACACAACAGCAGGAAGACTGCCTCGGTGACATAAGGCTTAAGTATAGCACCGATCGATGGCAGGGCGATACCGATAACAACGAGCGCTGCGACCGCCCGCGTGCCTTGCCGACCAAGCCACGAAAGCACTGCCAAGGATGCGTCAACTATGAGCATTCGTGATCACCTTTCAACGCTTCG
>DASYJM010000007.1:0-1519 GCA_035996445.1 Candidatus Acidiferrum sp.
GCCGTGTAGGACGTGGGCGCAATGGTTTGCCAACTTTATTTAGCGCAAAACCGTACGATTGCAAAAGAGTACCCTCAGCGCCATGAAAGAAAGCTGCCAATTCGCGATATATTCCGAACGTGCTTACGCTCGTTCGCCAACACCGCAGATTCTTCATCGGAACCGCGTTGGCGGGCTTGGCTTTGCGACTCTTTTTCGTCGCATGTTTTCCCGCGATTGTTGACGACTCGCGCATTTATGCCGACCTCGCCACCAACTGGCTACAGCACGGTATTTTCGGCCTGACGCCCGGCGGCCAACAAGGAGCTCAGCCTCACCAGATCACCCCTACCGATGCGCGTCTGCCAGGATACCCCGCCTTTCTAGCTGTTGTGTTTTGGGTCTTTGGCGCTGCCAACTTCAAAGCGGTGATGCTGTCGCAAGTTTTATTCGATCTGGCCACCTGCGTGATCGTAGCCGACCTTGCTCGCCGCCTCATTTCGCCGTTTGCGGCGAGATTGGCTTTTGCCTTAACGGCGCTCTGTCCGTTTCTGGCAAATTATTCCGCCGCGGTACTCACGGAAACCCTCGAGATTTTCTTTACCGCCCTCGCGCTTGATTTTGCCGCAGCGGCGCTGAATCGGATGTTCGCCAACCACGCAGAATTCGTGCCGGCAGGCGGCGTTTTCGATTCCACTTATCTAAAATTGTGGACCGCAACTGGCGCTGCTATCGGGGCGTGCATTCTGCTGCGTCCCGATGGCGGCATCCTGCTCGCCGCGGTCTCACTCTATCTGGTAGTCCTGGCGGTCAAAAGCCTAATCTCCAAGAGCCTAATCTCCAAAGATAGCGGCGGAAGAAAAAGAGTGTTCCGATTCGCGGCCGCCCTGGTTATCGTCACCGTCTTTGCGCTGGCGCCGCTCGTTCCCTGGACGATGCGAAATTTTCGCACTCTGCATCACTTCCAACCTTTGGCTCCGCGTTATGCCAACGATAGCGACGAACTTGTAACGCGTGGCTTCAATCGATGGGTAAAAACTTGGATGGCGGACTATGCCTCCGTTGAGGAGATTTACTGGAACGTCCCGGGCGACAAAATTGATGCGCAAAAACTTCCAACTCGTGCGATGGAGAACAGTGGTGAAAGAGATGCGACCCTAAGTCTCGTTGAGAATTACAACGAGTCCCAGGACATTACGCCGGAACTCGATGCCCGTTTCGGCGAACTCGCGGCGGAGCGCAAACGGGCTCATCCACTGCGCTTTTACGTTGTGCTGCCATTGGTGCGTGTCGCGGACATGTGGTTCCGTCCGCGAACCGAAACGCTTCCCCCGGACGTGCGCTGGTGGGAGTTCAACGACGACGCAAAGCGCTCCACAGTAGCGGTTGGCTTCGGTTTGCTGAACCTGGCCTATGTGACAGTAGCTCTGCTGGCCCTCTCTCGCAGACGGTCGGCAATCCGCTGGAGCGGGTTGCTGGTAACCTTCCTGCTGTTGCGCTCGGCATTTCTCGGAACGCTAGAAAATCCAGAGCCGCGATA
>DASYJM010000008.1:0-3314 GCA_035996445.1 Candidatus Acidiferrum sp.
ATCCGCAGCTGCAGGCGTCACAGGAATTCACGCAGCTGCAGAATTCTCTCAGCGAGATCGAGGATGCCATCCAAAACGCGAGGCGCTATTACAACGCCGTTGTCCGCGACCTCAATACCAAGATTCAATCTTTCCCGACGAATATTCTCGCGGGGATGTTCGGGTTCCAGCAAAAACAATTCTTCGAAACTGCTGCCACCGATCGCGAACCAGTCGCGGTAAAGTTCTAATAGGGACAGGCGACCTGGTAAGGCTGCGCTGTTGATCCCATGTTTCGCGGAGCTTATACGAAACGGCTGCTGATCGTTCTGTCTTTTCTTTTCGCGGTTGTCCCTCCATCCGTTGCCCAGATCCGTAACTGGCGCATCGCAGATTTCCACGACACCATCGCCGTTGCCGCCGACGGCACCGCGCTCGTGAGCGAGAAGATAACGCTAGCCTTCGTCGGTGAGTGGCACGGCATCCATCGCACCATCCCCATCGAATATCCCGGAGCCGATGGCTCCAACTACACGCTATTTCTTAAGATCATCAGTGTGACCGACGAAAACGGCGGCAAGCTCAAGTACGATTCGAGCAAGCACGGAGCCTACCGCGATCTGAAAATCTACATTCCCGGCGCAGTTGACACGTCGCGTGTAGTCAACATCGATTACAAGGTGCAAAACGGCGTACGCTTTTTCGGAAGCAATGGTAGCGACGGTTATGCCGAGTTTTATTGGAACGTGACTGGCAACGACTGGCCGGTGCCCATCGACCATGTTTCAGCCTTCGTCACTCTCCCCGAGAATGCCGCCGGAGGACTGCGAGCGCAGGCCTTCACCGGAGTCTACGGCTCCAAGCAAAGCAATGCCACCGCGGAGGTCAATGGGGCAAATGTTACCGTCGAAACGACGCGCCCGCTCCCGATGCGAGGCGGCGCCACCATCGACATTTACATTCCGCAGGGAGTTATTAAAGCGCCATCGGCATTCACGAAACTCATGTGGTTTCTAGGCAGCAATCCAATAGTGTTATTGCCGCTGTTTACCCTGGCAGTGATGTTTGCGCTGTGGCATTCCGTGGGACGCGATCCCGATCCCGGCGTTTCGGTTGCGCCGCAGTATGAGCCGCCTAAGGGAATCTGCCCAGCCGAAGCGGGAACGCTAGTTGACGACAGTATTCATCCCCGAGATATCACGAGTACGATTGTCGACCTTGCGGTGCGCGGTTACATCAAGATCGAAGAAAAAGTAGATACCTTTCTCGTCTTTCACCACAAGGATTATTTATTTCATTTATTGAAACCGCGCGAGCAGTGGGGGCCTGACCTAACCCCGCACGAGCGCGTGATGCTAGAGAACATTTTTCTGGACGGCACTGAGACTGTGTTATCCAGCCTAAAAAACCGTTTCTACGCAGTGATTCCCGTGATACGTCAAGACATCATGTCTTCGCTTAAGAGCAAGGGCATCTACATGCTCGACCCGGAATCGGCCAACGGCTACAGCATCGCGGCGGCGATTGCCATTGCGCTTCTTGTGGTTGCGGTGCAGGTGCTGGGTTGGATGGACTTATTCAACTCCATTCCGCTGTTAATCGGAAGCGTTCTCATCTCCATTGTGATCTGGTGGCTATTCGCTCGCCAGATGACGGCCAAGACTCTCGCCGGCGCGCGCACCAGGGTCGCTGTCCTCGGATTCGAAGAGTTTATGAACCGGGTTGACGCGGATCGTATAAAGCGCATGCCGCCTGATACATTCGAAAAATTTCTCCCTTACGCGATGGCACTTGGGGTGGAACACCACTGGGCGCAAGCGTTCGACGGCATCGTGAAGGATCCGCCGAACTGGTACGTTTCGCCCAACGGTTACACAGGCTTTAGTCCGCTTTTCTTTTCCAGTTCCATGCACAGCATGGCGTCAGATATGCACCAGGTCTTCGTATCAACTCCCAGGTCAAGTTCGACCGGCTCCGGTTTCAGTAGCGGCGGCGGATCTTCAGGAGGAGGCTTTTCTGGAGGCGGATTCGGTGGAGGTGGGGGAAGTGCGTTTTGAACTATAAGCTACTGCAGCTTTGCGTGCTCTGCCTGGCGAGCAAACTACATAAGTCCTTCGCGCCGCTCTAACTAGGGATCGCTTCATCTAGGCTGCACTCTGCAGGCGATTTATCTGCCCTCAGGCCCATGAACACGGGTGCCCGCAGCTTCACGCCGCCTTCTGCGGTTTCATGGGTCCACTCTGAGAACTTGACTTCAGCAACCAGCTCCGGACGGACAAATTGAACTTTCCGCAATCCTCCGAGCGAGCCATAAAACGGATTCTGCTTCATCTTCAGCGGCTCCAGACGCGCATACATTTCTTTCAGCCCTTTGCGATCGAAACCGGTGCCGACCTGTCCGACGTGAATTAGGCGACCTTGCCGGTCATACAATCCAAGGACGAGCGCACCGAAATATTCACGGCTGCCTTCCGGATCGGTGTAGCCTCCGATGACGCACTCCTGACGCTGCGTGATTTTGATTTTGAGCCAGTCGCGCGAGCGCCTTTCTTCGTAGCAACTGTTGCGCTTCTTCGCGACGATGCCTTCAAGGCCACGCTGCTTTGCCGCCTCAAAAAGGTCGAGGCCCTTTTCAGGATAGTGATCGGAATAGTGAATCAGCTCTCCGGCTTCGATTCGATGTTGCAGAAGTTGCTTGCGTTGCTCGAGCGCTACCCGGCGCAGGTCGAAGCCCTCGAGGTAGAGCAAATCGAATGCATAATAAATGATAGGAACGCCTTCCGCTGATCGCCCCGGAAGTCGGCGCTTGCCGGGCTGGAACCCGGTGCGCTGTTGCATCAGGCTGAAAGAGGGGCGGCCCGCATCGTCGAGCGCGACAATTTCTCCATCGAGAATAGCGCGCTCGGCCTTCACATATTTGGCAAGAGTGGCAAATTCAGAAAACTGCGCCGTTAAATCATTCCGATTTCGCGACACGAGGCGCGCCCGCCCGCCGTCGATGAAAGTAATAGCCCGATAACCATCCCACTTGATTTCAAACAGCCAGTCAGGATTGTCGAATGGCTGCTCGATAATGGTAGCGAGCATCGGCTGGATTACGGTGGGCATCGGCCTCTGCTGTGTGCCGGCTATGCTTGAGAGCGAAGGGTCGAGTTCAGACTTTTTTTTTACGGACTTGGTTTTGGATGCAATCGTCCAACCTAGCACCTTATCTGAATCTTTATCTTTATCTTTAGCTTTATTTTTATCTGGAATCGGCGTCTTTGCATTTGGCGTCTTTGCATTTAACGACGCGGCAGCTTGTCCTGTTACTGCCTTCTGATTTTTTCGGGCAC
>DASYJM010000009.1:0-4800 GCA_035996445.1 Candidatus Acidiferrum sp.
CCCATAGGAGCGCACGTCAAAGAATGGCTGAAGGACCAGATCATCGACAGCATTCGTTACGCTCACGCCGAAGGCATCGATAAAGAAGAGATTCGCAATTGGAAGTGGCCGGGATAGTCAAGATGGGGAAGCTGGCGGAAAAAGACGATCTAATCCTCGTGCTGAACAGCGGTTCGTCTTCGTTGAAGTTCGGCATCTACTATCGCGGCGCAAACGACGAAGAGCCGCTGTTCACCGGAAGCGCCGAAGGTATTGGACGTGAGAACGGCACTTTGCAGATTAGTTCTCCGAGCGGAGAGCGTCTGCTGCAGCGCGACGGTATCCTCGAGTCGCAAATTGAGGCACTCGCGGCCATCGCTGCCGTCGTCCGGGAGCGTATCCACACGACGCCAGTGTCAGTTGGACATCGCGTCGTTCATGGCGGCCCCAAACTTCGCACGCACCAACCCATCACGCGGCTGGTAATGGACGAGCTTCGCGCCGCCACACATTTCGCGCCGCTGCACATCCCGCAGGCCCTGTCGCTCATCGCCTCCGCGCAGTCAATCTTTCCAGAGGCGAAACATTTCGCCTGTTTTGACCATGCCTTTCACCGCACCATTCCGGAAGTGGCATCTCATCTGCCTCTCCCGCAGCGCTACTACGACGCAGGCATTCGTCGCTACGGGTTTCACGGTCTTTCTTACGAGTCGCTGGTGCATCATTTCGGAGATCAGCTTCCGGAACGAGCCATCTTCGCGCACCTCGGTAACGGATCAAGCCTCTGCGCTCTTCGCGGTGGGGTTTCCATCGATACCACTATGGGTCTCACTCCGACCGGAGGCATCCCGATGGGCACTCGTTGTGGCGATCTTGACCCCGGCGTCCTCCTCTATGTTCTACGCGCCGAGAAACTGGACGCCGACCAGCTTGAAAATATGCTCAACTATCAGAGCGGTCTTTTCGCTCTCTCTACCGGTGAGAGCGATGTGAAGGCGCTGGAAAAGAGCATGCGCTCCAACGATCTCTACGCCGCTCTTGCGCTGAATGTCTTTGCTCTTTCCGTGCGCAAGGTAATCGGTGCGTATGTAGCTCTCCTCGGCGGTGTTGACCTTCTCGTCTTTACCGGCGGCATCGGACAGCACAGCGATCACATTCGATCGTTAGCTGTCGACGGTCTCGAGTTCCTTGGCCTCCCGGCAGACAAAATTCAGATTGTCCCCACAGAGGAAGAAACCCAAATAGCGCGCCACTGTCGCGGAATGATGAGCGAAACTCGCTGAAGGAGCTATAAAACAGCAGCCGGCGAAAGATTTCATCGAGCGCTTCTCGCGAAATGTAACACGTCTGGCAATTGCTAGTGCCGTCTCTAAATTCCCAACTCGGCCGGAGACAAACCTTGTCCAACGGCCTGCGCTGTTTGCCACCGTAATTTCTATCTTGCTTTCCAGTGCGGGGCAGGCAACAGGACCAAGGTTTAGACACCCCAAGGAAATTACCAACCCTTACTTGCCTCTGAGCAGTTTGAAAAAGGACATTCTTGAGGGTACTAAGAAAGATAAACCTGTGCGCGTCGAGCGCACTGTGAAACCGGGCAGCAAAACATTTAACCTCAATAGCCATGATGTGGAAGTGATGATCGTGGAAGATCGCGAGTTCATCAGCGGTGAGATCGAAGAGGTCACTCTGGACTACCTCGCTCAAGACGATGGGACTGTGTATTACCTCGGCGAAGATGTTGACAATTATAAAGGCGGGAAAGTCATCTCCCATGACGGGTCTTGGCTTTACGGCAAAGATACGCATCAGATGGGAGGTGCCATGCCGTCGCGTCCTCGAGTCAGACAAAAGTTTAAGTTTGAGGCCGTGGGCAAGATCACCGAGATTGCCTCAGGCCAAGGAAAGGAACTCGTACGGCAAGACCGAGGAGAAGCTTTACGCTTCAGGCGTGGGAGCGGTTAGAGAAGAATACCTTCTTCTGAAATCCCACAATTGAAGAACTCCGATGAACTCAGGTGCTCGCGAGTTAAAGGTTTCACCGCTTCGTTAAGCTAGGAATACTTGCTTCCCGTTTATCTTCTGTTCACGTTTTATCGAGTAGCGTGAATCAGAGTTGATGAACAACGTGAATGCGGAGAACTGATGCAAAGCGAGAGAAGGCGCGGATATACCGCCAGACTCATCGGGAATAGATTAGGAGAAGTCGTGAGTACGCGCGAAAAGATCGTAAACGGCTGACCGAATACCTGCGCAAGTGGCGCGCAAAAAAACGGGGACAAGGATCGCGAGTATTCCCGCAGATGGTGGGCAGCTCACCCAACCGCCGCAAAGGAAGCTAGCCGCAAATGGCGAGCCGCTAACCTTGAAAAGGTCAGGGAACTCAATGGTAAATGGCAAAGAGCTCATCGCACGGAGGCAAATCAACACCACAAACGATGTCGCCAGGCTCACCCGGAAAAGGTAAAAGCCTATGCAGCAAAACGACGTGCCAACTAATTAGGGCTTTAAGAGCAATTCGAAACAGATCTGCGAACAAGAAAGGTCGCATGCCGTCATGTGAGCATTCAATAGACCGCTTTTAAACACCTCAAAATAGCTTGCCTTCCAGCAGAGCTACGGGATCAGATATCTAGCTTTTCAGCTCGCGAAATGCCTGTTTTCAGGACCCGCCAAGCAGATTCGGCTTTCTGCTTGCAAATGAGCCAAGCTTAGCAGCGATGATTACCTACAAAGACGGCCGCTTTGTTTGTCGTAACTGCGCTCACACTGCTGGTCCCGGGTTCAATATCGGTGCGCTTGTCGCTGATTTTTAGAAAATCCAACTCTCCACTAGAAGCAACGGTCATAAACAAGCTGGACGTCTAATGAATCAGATTTGCGGGAAGTAGATTACGAATTGGAGGGACATTTGGGCACACTTGAAGGAACGTCTCTCGTTCTTGAATGTTACGCGCCGTTTCGGCGACCGTTGTTTAATTTTGCGCGGTGGTCGAAGCCTTTCCTCGCGGCTGTTTCCATTTTATTGATTTTTTCCAGCTTGGCGAACTCGACTGCCCTCGCACAGGAGAGTTTCAGCTCGAACGCCCACGACGGCGCTCTCCCGGATACAGACCAACCGGCGCAGATTACAACTCCATCTGGAGCAAATGACTCACCGCAGACCGCAACCGGAAGTCTATCTGGGACCGTACTCGACACGAATCGAAACGTGCTGCAAGGTGCGCGCGTGACAGTGGCCAGCCCGTCGGGTTCCGTTATTCGTACCGTGGAGTCTGGCAGCAACGGGCAGTTCGCCTTCACCGGCTTACCGCCGGATATTTACAAGCTCAGTGTGACCGGAGCGGGAATGAGCACTTTCACATCGAACCAGATTCCTTTACGTGCCGGCGAGGGCTTTATTGTTCCAACGGTGACTCTCTCGGTTGCTGGCGGGACCACGAGTGTGACCGTAACTTCTGGAAGCAAGCAGGAATTGGCTCAAGAGCAGGTGCGCATCGCTGTGCAGCAGCGGATCGGTGGCGTCTTTCCGAACTTTTACAGCACCTATGACTGGAACGCGCCGCCAATGCTGGCAAAACAGAAATTTCAACTGAGCTTTCATTCAATCATTGATCCAGTCTCGTTCTTGACGGTGGCGGGAATTGCGGGAGCTGAGCAATATAAAAACGTCATCCCGGCGTATGGACCGGGAATAGAAGGATACGGTAAGCGATACGGCGCCGCGTTGGCGAATCACACATCCGGCGTCCTGCTGGGCAGAGCTGTTTACCCTTCGATTTTTCACCAAGATCCCCGCTACTTCTACAAGGGGAAGGGAAGTGTCGGGTCGCGGGCTCTCTACGCGATATCTGCCGCAGTGATCGCCAAGGGCGATGACGGGCGCTGGCAACCAAATTACTCGCGCGTGTTGGGGAGTTTTTCGGCGGCAGCCCTTTCAAATCTTTACTATCCCGCTTCCGAGCGTGGAGCTTCGTTAGTGGCTTTCAATGGTTTGGCGGGCATTGGCGCCGATGCTGTGTCGAATCTGTTCCGCGAATTCGTTCTGAAAGGAATCACCTCCCACGTTCCCAAAGGGGCGAACGGCCAGCCATAGGATGCTCAGGAATATCCTCGCGCACGGTAGTCTTCCTCCGCAATGGAAAGCCCGCAGTGTTTCTGTGAACCCACCGTTGCCTACGATCTAGCGCATCTCAACTGTTGCAAAATCCCCCAGTTCACTCATTGGTCCCCTTGTGAGGGTAATCGCTTGTGGGTATCGCTGGTACAACTGGGGAGCCGACGTGGGCCGGACTTCTTGCTCCGAGTAAATCCACCGCTGCTTGATACAGCTTTGCGCGCAATTGATACCGCTCGTTTGCCCTAGCGACGTAGCGCACTGCAATTTCCACTCCGCCAATTACAGGCTTCACATTGATCGCCGGAGCCGCCGATAGGGCGCCCACATTTCGTGAATGCGCCGCAATCTTCCATTCTTGCTCCGCTTGCCGCGCGCTCTCGGAGGTGGCTTCGAGCACTTTCTTCTGAATTGCATCGACAATTGGATACGGATCAAGCCCAATCGGCAGAACCACGTGCAACTCGTCCCACAGCCACTGTCCCGACGTCGAAAAATTAAAATAGTGGCCTTCGATGGCGAAACTGTTTGTGAACGTGACGCGACGTCCCGTCGGGTGTCCTGAGTCAGTCCAGTTTCCTGTCTCCAGCAGTACCGTATGAAACATTCCGAGTTCCACGACTTCCCCGGTCACACCATTGATCTCCACCCAATCCCCCAAGCGAATTCCGTTTTTTCCCATCAGCACGAACCAACCTAGAAATCCC
>DASYJM010000010.1:0-26933 GCA_035996445.1 Candidatus Acidiferrum sp.
CAGAAACGGGCTTCGGGGAACTTGCCCGGATTGATTAATGATGCCTGGTGGGTAGCAGGCTACCCCAAACCAAAAACCCTAGCGTTCATCGGTGGCCGCAAGCGAAAAAGTATGAGCAAGAACAAGAAAAAGTTGCCCGAACCCCAGTTTCCTGCGGTGGCATTCCCGGAGAACAGTTTGATTTTCTGACTCGCCGGAAGGCCTGCAGTCTTCGCTAACCTCTCTAGAGTGGGGAATACCGACACATTTGTATTTCTTTCGTCCTGACTATCGCCCGCTATTCGCCTTTCTCAAAACAATGAAACCGGAATAGTCCAGCTATTCCACTCTTCATCCCATCCTTCGACTGGATGTTGTGGTTGCAGAAAGGGGTGCAACCCCCGCACGTACGGTCTCTTGCGGGTTCCAGAAATGGTAGCGAGAGTTCGAATTCCTCTCGCTCTACCAACAAGTCTGAAGTGCAGAGAAATTTGCCTGCATTGTCCTGAAAATCGCGGGAAATGGCCGCAATTCCGCGGTTCTTTCTTTCAAACCGGACCAGAGAAAATCTTGTTCTCAACTCCTCACGCCAGCTTTCGAGCCTCTTTCTCTGGAGGGCAGACACGCAGTCCGGTTTCAACGACTCCAGCAGGCGAATGCATTGCGATCAGAAATCGATGATGCGCTTCCAGCGGCGAAAGCGGCCCAGGGCTTTTCACGCGCTGTTCGCAATCGTCTGTTTTGATGTATCTCTGCAGCAAGGCGATTCATGTATCTCGACGTGAAGATAAGGCTTTCAAACAAGTTCTGGACACGCCACACTGTCGCAATGTGGTTAAGTGCAGCACACCGCCTCTCCGGGTGGATGGTCGGCAATCCGGAAGTTATCCAGAAACAGGCTTCGAGGAGATCGATGGCGATTTCCCCCAAGCCGACTTCTGTCCCGGAATGATTTTTGTTTAGCCCGTTTCTCACGATCTATCTGGCTTAGCTAGCGGCGAGGCGTCACTTTCGAGTAACATGTCGTCTCGCAAACCTGAGTCACTGCCTGACGCGCCTCAATAGATTAGCTTTAGCGAAAACTGAATTTGCCGTGAGGTTCCCGCGGTCTTGCTGATCATGCCAAACCCTGTACCCTCGATGGTGCTCGCGGGTAGCCCCATGTTGACGATGTTAAACAAATTAAATAACTCTGCGCGGAATTGCAGGTCCGCTCGCTCCAAACCCGTTTCTCGGTGGCCAATCGGAGTCGTCTTGATGAGCGCAAAATCGAAATCATAATATGCCGGGCCGCGAAATGTATCACGGCCGAGCGTTCCAAAACGCCCGGAGTTTGGTCCGGTCCCACCCGCGATCCCGACCGGAATGGAAAAGAAACTTGCGTTGTTCGCGCCCCGCCCAAAATAATCGTCGCGCGGTCGCGCTGAACTGCCGGCGCTCGAGAGGTCCGGTGTCTCTCAATCTGGTCTGGCCGGTCCGCGCCAATCGTTCCCGCGCCCGTCTGCTGGATACCCGAATAAACCGTAAACGGCGAACCACCGGTGATCGTCGAGATGCTCAGCAACTCCCAACCCTTCGTCAACAGGTGCGTTCGATCCGACTGAAGTCCCAGATGCGAGGGCGTTCACAAACAATTAGTCGCGTTGGAGAAGGAGCGTAACACCGCCAGCGAAGTCGCTCGAAACCGCAGACATGGTGAAGCACGCGCACCCTTATCTGGTCGAATCAGGAATCGAAGTTCTGGCTCCGATGATTTTCGCGATGCCGATGAGCATCCTGGTCACTGATGACGAACTCGGCTTCATCACGTCCGTCAAGTTAACCGAACGTATTGCAAAGTTTCGAGCGAAGGAAGCCGTCCAGCGCCAGAAGTCAAGACTAGGGACGTCTTGAGGAAGAGCGAGGAGGCGTGGTAACACTCGGTCGTTTGACCATTCGTTTTCGCGGACGAGAGTCTGGCTGGACCAAGTCGTTTGCGCGGGTAGTACGCTTCGTCTCGCCTTTCCGCGCAGGATCGTCACATTGGCGCTTAGGTTTTCTTTTCCTTCCGGCTGCGTTGCGATGATTTCCAATACATCAGGGAAAGCACCAGAAGAAACGGCAGGAAGGCCGGGACGGAATACCGCAGTCCATCGACGTAGAAGGTGGTCAACGCAATGGCCAACAACGCGCCGATTCCAAGCCAATTGGAATAGGGTGAAAACGCTAATTTTATCGGGAGATGACGCACCGTCGAGTTCGCTAGCGACTTTCGAAAACGGAGGTGGGTGGCCAAAATCGCGATCCACACAAAGAACATGCCCGCGACCGCCACTCCATACAGCGTCAGGAAAGCGTGGCTCGGTGCATAGATCGCTAGCAGAATAGCCGCAATCATGCCAAGCGTCGAGAGCGCCAGAGCGCGATGCGGCACTCCGTTCTTACCGAGACGACCGATCCAATCGGGGGCGTATCCGCTTCGCGAAAGCGAGAACATCATGCGGGTGGTCAGATAAAGGTCGGTGTTGCAACTGGAGAGAGCGGCGGTAATGACCACCAGGTTCATGATGGTGGCCGCATAGGGAATGCCAATACCTGAAAACCCCCTTACAAACGGGCTGCCGGCGATTCCGTTCTGGCTTCCAAGCTGATTCCACGGCGTCATGGCGAGCATCGCAATGATGGCGAGCACGTAAAAGAAGATCAGCCGGAAGACGATCGTGCGCATCGCTCTGGGAATTGACTCCTCTGGGTTCCGGGCTTCTCCGGCGGTGACGGCGATTACCTCCACCCCCATGTAACTGGTCAACGCCAAGGTGAGCGCCAGCCAGACACCTTTGAAACCGAAAGGAAAGAAGCCGCCGAACGCGGTCAAATTCGAAAATCCCAAAGCCGGTTTTGGGCCAAATCCGAAAATCAATGCTGCTCCCACTCCGATGAACACGATAATTGCCGAGACTTTGATCAGTGCAAACCAGTATTCGAACTCGCCAAATCGCCCAACTTGCACCGAGTTCATGGCCACCAAGGCCAATGACGCTGACAGGACCCAAAACCACTGCGGTATGTGGGGAAACCAGAATCCAAAATAAATCGCGACGGCAGTAACTTCCGCACCAATGGCGATGATTTGCACTAGTCCATAAGTAGCGCGAACCGCGAAGCCGACCCATTTGCTCAGGTAAGTCTCTGCGTAAATGCCAAATGCGCCAGAAACGGGATGAACGACGGCCATTTCCGCTAGGGAGTAGGCCACAATCATCGCGATAACTGCACCGATCAAGTAGGAAACGATCACTCCCGGTCCGGCGAGTTGCACAGTTATTCCGCTGCCAAGAAACAAGCCGACGCCAATGGCTCCGCCAAGAGCAAGCATCGTAAGCTGACGTTGTGTAAGCCGACGCTGAAGAGATCCGCTGCCGGCGTCTGTTTCCTGCGTGTTTGCGGAAGCGCCGGCGTGTTCAGAAGCAGAGGGTTCATGCATGGCGGGATAACTTCATGATCGACTCTCGGAAACGGTGTATTTCGGCGACGGTATTGTAATGGACAAGGGAAGCGCGAACCGCGCCTGTGTCCAAGGGCAGCCCTAGTCTCCGCATCAACCGGGGCGCATACATGTGACCGTCCCGAACTGCGATGCCGTCACTGCTAAGTGCCTCCGTCACGGTTGCGGACGGAATGCCTACCAAATTAAAGCAAAACGTGGGAAGACGCTGGCCAATACGGTTCTCATCATTGATGCCATAAATTGTCGCTCCGCAATCTGTGAGGGTTCGCAGAAGTTCCGAGCTTAGGGTCGCCTCATAAGCGCGGACAGCAGACATCGCCTTGACGATGCTGCTGCGTCTGGAAGTTTCGTGCTCACCTGGGTTGTCATCCACCAAGCGCGCGATGGTTTCCAGATATCTGACTGCGGCATCGAATCCCGCCACATTCTCGTATATGAATGTACCTGCTTCAATTTTTCCCGGCGGCTCATCAGGGATGAAATCTTCGCGAAACGTAGGCAACTTTCGCAGAAGTTCGCGTTTCCCCCAGAGGAAGCCCATGTGAGGAGAGAAGGCTTTGTATCCGGAGCAAACGAGGTAATCGCAATCGATAGCTTGTACGTCAATCAGACCGTGCGGACTGTAGTGAACACAGTCCAGGAAGAGTTCGGCGCCTGCTTCGTGCGCGAGCTTTGCAGCTCCGGACACATCCACGATAGAGCCAATCGCGTTCGAAGCAACCGTGCACGCCAGAAGGCGAGTTCTTGAGCAGAGCAAAGGTCCGAGGTCTTCGACATGCAGATTCCCATCTTCGCGCATCTTCCACCACTTGAACTTCGCGCCGTCTTTTTCAAGGGCAAGCCAGGTGGCGATATTTGCCTCATGATCGATATCGGTGAGGATGAACTCGTTCCGGTCGCTGAGTGTCTGCCCAATCGCCAAGCTGACCACTCGAATGAAAGACGTAGCGTTCATCCCAAACGCAATCTCGTTGGGATCCGAGGCGTTGAGCAATAATGCCGCACTCTCTCTTGCGCGCATGATCATGGCATCGACTTGACGGCTCTTTTCATACCTTCCGCCCCGTTGGACATTGCACTGCAACAAGTGGTGGTTAACGGCATCCAGAACGAGGTGTGGTACCTGGGCTCCAGCTGCGTTGTCGAAAAATACGAATTGCTCGTCTCGTTGGAGGGCGGGGAAAGATGCCCGAACGCGGTCTACGGGAAAGTCCCCCGGCTGGGGAGTACGTTGGGCAATCGAAGAGATAGCACTCATCAGACCTGCCTGGACGCGCAAGACCGCCGCTCTCCTACATCCCAGAGGGAGTTTGTCGCCATGTACTACTCAGTGGCATGCAAATGGCATTCTCACGGTATGCAAATATCGAGCTTTCTCGCATGCCTGTCAAGTGCACCTCGAGTTTGAACTCCGTTGACATAGTCGAAACGGTCGGGAACAATCTTATGAACTCAGACTGTCAGGTGGATTTCTTGGCTAACAGCGACGGAAAACGCAACACCCTTCCACAAGCTCTATCTTTGTTGCCGCAGCAAGGGATGCTCGCCGCGACAGCGTCGACCCTCAGCGAGAAAGTTTACGCGGCATTCAAACGCGACATCATCTACGGAGTTTTCCAGCCGGGCGAACCTCTGAGTGAAAAGGAATTGGCGACCCGCTACAAGGCGAGCCGCACGCCGGTGCGGGAAGCTGCGGTGCGGCTCCAGAATGACAGGCTCCTGCGAATCGTACCCAACCGCGGATATTTCGTCGCGCAAATCACTTTGCAAGTATTGAACGACATCTACGAATTCCGCAGCGCTGTGGAGTGTGCCGCGGCGGAACTGGCCGCGAGCAAAGGTGCTTCCGACGAGGCGCTGGGCCAGTTGACGAACCTCGCAAAAGCCCAGTGTCTTCCGAATAGCAGAAAAAGCTGCGTGCGCTTCATCGAGGCCGACACCGCTTTTCATCTCGGAATCGCGCTGTTGGCGCGAAATCAGCTGCTGGTCCAAGCGGTGAAGGATGCGCGAAGTCAGATGGAACGCATTATGCTGGCCGCAATTGACATCCATTATTTCGGCGAACTTCCGACCCGCGAACACCTTGAGATCCTTTCTGCCATAAGGGAGAGGGATGCGGTTCGCGCCCGCGAACTCATGCACAGTCACATCATGCAATCAAAAGACAAGGTCTTGGGCATCGCATCGATTCTCCCGGCCCGCATGAGCAACCGATGAACAGCGGCATGCAAATTGGCGTTGCGTTTCGGCGCGTCGCCGAGCACTTTCGCGGTCGCTTGCTTCGACAGAACGATCCGGACTACGCAGCAGCGGCACCGGTCTGGAACGGAATGTTCGATAGCCGGCCGGGATTGATCGCCCGCTGCTGCGACGCGAA
This sequence comes from Candidatus Acidiferrum sp., assembly GCA_035996445.1. GTDB lineage: Bacteria > Acidobacteriota > Terriglobia > Acidiferrales > UBA7541 > Acidiferrum. The sequence continues at coordinate 5,844 of DASYJM010000010.1, forward strand.
GGACGTACAGGTTGCGATTGGGTTTGCCAGTGCAACCGGAATGACAACGGCCATTCGTTGCGGTGGACACAGTCTGGCCGGCTTCAGTACCTGTACAGGCGGACTGGTAATTGATCTTTCCGGCATGAGTGACGTGCAAGTCGATGGAGGCGCTCGCAAAGCGGGCTTCGGCGGCGGTTGCCTGCTCGGCAAAGTAGATGCGAAAACGCAGAAATTCGGGCTGGCTTTCCCCGCCGGCGTGGTTTCGCACACGGGCGCCGGTGGACTCATCCTAGGGGGCGGAACTGGTTGGCTAAGCCGTCTTTACGGGCTGTCTTGCGACAACGTTCAGGCGTTCACCCTGGTCCTTGCGGATGGCTCGGCGCTGCGGGCCGACAAGAACGCCCACGCGGACCTTTTCTGGGCGCTGCGAGGTGGAGGCGGAAACTTTGGAGTCGTAACGGAGTTCGAGGTCCGACTTCATCCTGTTTCTTCCGTCTTATTTGGCAAAGGATTGTGTCCAGTTGATGCCGTGCCTCCTCTTTTGCAGCACTGGCGAGAATTTATGCCTTCAGCCCCGGATAACCTTCGCTGGGGCTTTTCTCTGAAAATCGCGGGGGACAGTGAGGAAGTTCCGCAGGAGCTCCGGCGCAAGCCAGTTGCCAGCATTTCAGCTCTATGGGTTGGCAACGCGGCATCGGGATCGCGTTTTGTCGATAATGCGCTGACGGCGAAGGAGCATAGCGCAGTTACGATCGGGGAGATTCCATTCCTTAAGCTCCAGACGATGGCCGATTCAGACTTCCCCCACGGGCGGCGCTACTACGCGAAGTCTGGCTATTTCAAAACCCTCGAGGATCAAGTCATCCAAATCTTGGTGGCCGCTCTGCGCGGAATCCCCTCGATGAGCAGTGAAATCGAATTGTCCTACTTGGGAGGGGCAGCTGGCCGTATCGATGCGGCCGATACCGCATTCGGAGACCGAAGCATGCCCTTCATCCTTAACATTCTGAGTCACTGGACGAATGCGTCGGAGGACGCCGCCAATATTATGTGGACCCGCAGGCTGTTTGGTAACTTGCGCCCATGGATGAAGCCTGGTGTGTACGTAAACTTCATGAGCGGGGATGAGAAAGAACGGATTCCAGAGGCTTACAGCGAGCGCTGGGAGCGTCTGCGGGAGATCAAGACGAAGTACGATCCGCAAAATCTCTTCCGACTGAATCAGAACATCCCGCCCTACGTCCACCGGTGAATGATCCTAGTGTGCACTTAACCCTTTGCGTTTGGGCCGCATTTGATTTACGTCGCATACATTTAGAATACAATTGACATACCACTTCCCTCTGGAGTAGCATGCCCCCAAAACTAGGCTTGTCCGGAGGCTTGACGTGAGAAGAGTTCTTGTTCCACGGTCCCTCGCTGTTGTGTTTCTCCTTGCACTGGGAGGAACATTCGCCGCGGCCCAGTTCTTCCCCGGACGAATTACGGGCACGGTTCGAGATTCTCAAGGCGCGTCAGTCACGGGCGCTACGCTAAAGCTCTCCAATCCGGCAACGGGACTAGAGAGGACCCTCACCAGCGACCAGAACGGGGAGTTCAATTTCCCGGAATTGCCGCTTGGGACATTTCGACTTTCGGTGACCAGGGAAGGTTTTAGCACAACGCTTATCAACGATATCGTGACATCGCAGGGACAAGTAAACAACGTCAACCCGGTCCTGGCCGTCGGCACCGTAACGTCGCAAATAGAAGTAGTGTCAGCGCCCGCCCTCATTCAGACCGAGACCAACGAAGTGGGCGGCCAGTTGAGCCAAACGCAAGTCGAAGCTCTCCCAATCGGCAACAGCGACTACACGCGCCTTGCGCTTGTTCTGCCGGGAGTTACCCAGAACAGTAATTTTGCGTTTGCTCAGTACACGATTAACGGCTCTCGCTCACGCTCGAACGGATTCAACATCGACGGAGTATCCGACACGGACCCATCGACTTATCTTCCCTCTATCAACGAGGGCGGCAACTCGGCTACAGCTGCGACACGCCTGCCGCTGGATGCAATTCAGGAAGTTTCAGTAAGCGCGAATGCGGGCGCGGACAGCGGTCAGAATTCGGGTAGCGTCATGAACGTTATCGTTCGGAGCGGGACGAACCAGATCCACGGATCCGCGTACGAATTGCACCGCGATGCCGCGCTGGATGCAGCCAATTTTTTTGAAAATCTTCATGCTGTGCGAAGGGCGCCGTTTGTTTGGAACGAATTTGGTGGAACGCTGGGTGGTCCGATTGTGATACCCCACCTCTACGACGGGCGCAACCGCACGTTCTTTTTTGCGGGATACGATGGGAGCCGTCTCAGGCTTGGAACAACGCTCAGCGGACTCTCGCCGACTCCGGCCGACATTGCGACCGCCACTTCTTTAGTACAGTCCCAGGGAATAACTCCCAACCAACTAGGGCTCAACATCGTGCAACTCTACTCAAACCTCGGGCTCTCAGGCCCATTTGCGGCTGATAATCGCGGGCATCAAAATCCGAACAGTGGCGTTTTGAAAATCGACCACAGGTTTTCCTCCGCCGATTCGATTTCTGCCCGATACCTTGATGGACACGGCGAGGATGAATTCCCCGGCGGCGGCCCTGGTCCCGGCGGCGGTTCTCAGTTGAGTCCCTGGTTCGGTGTGACGCCCACGGTGGCCGACAATTTTGCGATCAGCGAAGTTCATATCTTTACCCCGAGCCTTCTCAACACGCTCCGCCTTGGGTGGAACCGATTCAGCCAGTTCCAAAAAGGCCGCGATGCGAGCGTCAATCCAGCCACAATTGGCTTCGATACCGGGGTGACTCCTGTGAGCTACGGGATTCCCGAGGTGGATATTTACGGTTACGCGAACCTGGGACTTCAATACGGGGCAGGCGGACGCGTCGCCACGAGCTACCAGATTGCCGACGACGTCAACTGGACGAGCGGTAGGCACGCTTGGAAGTTTGGGTTCAATTTCTTACACAACTACTCCAATTACACCTTGGCAGGAAGCCGTGGAATCTTTTCCTTCACCGGATCCCAACTAGGTCAGCAACTGGGTCAAACGGGCGCCCTTGCGTCTCTGGTGGATCTGATCGCCGGGGTTCCCACACCCGGTCCCGGCGTAACGTCAATTAACCGAGTTGGCAGCTCTCGCGCGAATATTGACCAGAACGTTATCAGCGGGTTTGCGGTGGACACATTTAAGGTGACCCCGCAGCTCACGCTTGTTGCTGGCCTTCGATATGATTTCTTCACCACCGTTAACGAGTCGCGCGGCCGCTTCTCCGCATTCGATCCGAACCTGGGACTTGTCCCGGCTTCCCAGTTGCCGGGGGGCCATCTCTACGACGCGCCAAAAGCCAATGTTGGCCCCCGCGTATCGCTGGCCTGGGCGCCTGATGTCCACGCGATTAGCGGTCGTCACACTGTTTTTCGCGCGGGATTTGGAATTTACTACGACACGATTCCCCTCACGAATTTCGAGGAAGGACTTGCCCAGAATCCCATCGGACAGACGGCGGGATTTACGATTGTGCCAAGTCCTCCCATCCCCTTCGGCGTCGGAGTTCCCATTTTTGGAACGGGTGCTCCTCAACCGCCTTTCAATATCGTGAGCATCCAGCACAATCTGAAAACGCCGAACACGCAAGAATGGAATTTCAACATCCAGCAGGAACTGACTGACAAGGTTGTCTTTCAGATCGGATATGTTGGAAATCACAGCATCCACCAGTTGCAACTTCTTGACATCAACCAGCCTCCAGTCGGCTCGGGCTATGGGCCAGGATGCGTCGATCCGGCCGTCTGTGAGCAAGCAGCGCGGCCGTTCAATGCCAAGTTCCCAACACTTTCGCAGATCAACACGATTTCGACCCCCGGCTTTGCTCACTATCACTCGTTGCAGGCTTCATTGAAATCGAATAACTTCCATGGGCTAACGACGCAAGTTTCGTTCACGTGGTCCCACAACCGGGATACCGCATCAGAGGTGGAAGATTTTTTTGGGACCAGCGGTTACGTGCCTCAGGATTCGACCAACCTAAGGGGTAGCTACGGTAACTCGGAATTCGATCAACGGAGAGCGCTCGTCATCACTTACGTGTACGCTATTCCCTCTCCCAAGACTGGCGGCACGCTCTCATATTTGGCGAAGGATTGGCAGCTTTCAGGAACTACCACCTTGCGCGACGGCCTGGCTACGCCGCTGTTGAGCTTCGACGACCAAAGCGGAGTAGGAAACTTCCACACTCGATACGACTGCGTGGGACCAATTCATTATCAGCTCAGGGATTTTACGCAGCCGTACGCATCCCCCAGCTCTTTTGCTGAACCCGCACTGGGCACCTTCGGGAACTGCCCACGAAATCCACTCACGGCCCCGGGACTCAATGCCTTTGACATCTCCATGCAAAGAACCTTCAAACTTGGCGAGAGGTTTGGGTTTGAGTTCCGAACCAGTTTCTTCAACGCGTTCAATCACCCGAATTTTGCAGAACCTTCGCCAGGACCGAACGGCGCAACCTTCATCACCGCGACGGCCGATGATGGCAGTTTCGACTCGCATTTTGGTGTGGGCGGACCGCGAAACATACAGTTCATGGGGAAGATCACCTGGTAAGAGGCCCGGTTCAAAGCACCATCCAGCTAGTCGGAAGTCACGGGCGAATCTCAACCGGGGATTCTGCCCATGACTTCTCTGAAATCAAACTCTTCTCCGGAGGGCACAGTTGAGAAACTGCAGGAGGTATCCGAGCGCGTGGGTAATTGCCATGACGCTAACTTGTTCATGCCTGAGCTTTGCAACGGCCGCGAAGACACCGCCCGCACCAATCAAGATAGCCGTTGACGCCACCCAGATCTCGCAGCGGATTCTCCATGCAAAACTTAGCTTTACGGTCCAGCCAGGACGCCTCACTCTCTACTACCCAAAGTGGATGCCGGCGGATCACTCGCCGGACGGGCCGATCTGGAACTTGGCAGGTTTGAGATTCGTTGCCGGAGGGAAGGAAATTCCTTGGCAACAAGACGACGTCGACATGTACGCGTTCAATCTCGTTGTCCCGGAACGGGTCACATCCATTGAAGCTTCCTTGGATTTCCTGATCTCCACGCCTGGGTCGAGTATTGACTTCAGTGCGTCAGGAGCGTCGAATCTTTTTATTCTGATGTGGAACCAGGTCTGCCTCTATCCCGAAGGTTGGGCAGCAGCAGATCTTGTCTTTAATCCGACACTGGCCTTGCCGGCTGGATGGAAATTCAGCACATCCTTGCCGATCAAGCAGCAATCTGACAACACCATTTTCTTCGCCCCGGTTCCTCTTGATTTGTTGATCGATTCGCCAGTGCAATCAGGCGAGTTCATGAAGGTGTACCCGCTGAGTGCCGCAGGCGATCCGCCGCAGGAACTAGACGTGCTGTCCGACGATGCCTGGGCGCTCGATATTCCTGCCGAATTGATCGACAACTATAAGCGTCTGGTCAAGGAAGCGAGCGAGCTTTACCGTTCGCACCATTTTCGCGATTACCACTTTCTGCTGACGTTAAGCGACAACGTGATGGAACTGGGGCAAGAGCATCACGAAAGCAGTGACGATCGGGTTAAGCAGCATTCGATCTCTGATCCGAACTCTCGCCTGCATATGGCGACCTTGTTTCCTCATGAGTTTTCGCACTCCTGGAATGGGCAGTATCGTCGTCCGGAAGGCCTGGCCACAGCCGATTTTCAGCAGCCGATGAAGGGCGAACTACTTTGGGTCTATGAGGGCCTGACGGAATACCTGGGAACTGTGCTCACTGCCCGCAGTGGGCTGCTGACGGCAGCCCAGTCACGAGACCGCATCGCACTTGTTGCTTCGATGCTGGAACATCGAGCCGGCCGGCGCTGGCGATCGCTGCAAAATACAGCCAACGCAGCTCAGATCTTATATTTCAGCGCTCCTGAATGGGGGTCTTACAGGCGTGGAACAGATTTTTATCCTGAATCGATCCTGATCTGGCTGGAGGTTGATGCGACGATTCGCAAACTGACTGGCGATCGAAAGTCGATGGACGACTTCTGTCACTTGTTTTACGCGGGACACGAAGGCGAACCAATCATCAAGACTTACGCCTTTGAGGACCTTGTCTCGACGTTAAACCGGATTGCGCCATATGACTGGACACATTTCTTCCATGCGCGGCTGGATTCTACGGATCCCGGAGCTCCGTTGGGAGGGATCAACGGGAGTGGATGGGGTCTGGTGTATAACGACGAGCCCAATGAATTTCTCTCCGCCGAAGATGCCGCCTCTGGGGGCGGAGATTTCACGTCCTCGCTTGGACTGCAAGTCAAACAAGATGGTTCGATCGTGGATGCAATTCCGGGGATGCCGGCTTTTGAGAGCGGGATCAGTCCGTACATGAAAATCGTCGCTGTTAACGGCGTGCAGTTTTCATTGGACGAATTAAGACGTGCGATTAAAGCGGCAAAAGCTGGAAAAGACGTCATTGTGCTGGAGACAGTGAACGGCGGCAAAATTCAGACGCACCGAGTTCAGTACGACGGAGGTAATCGCTTTCCACATCTTGAACGTGCTAGCGATGCACCAGACTATCTCAGCAAGATCTTGGAGCCCAAGGTTACCGGAGACAAGTAGATGGCGTAAATCGGGGACGAAACGATTCGGATAGGAGTTGCCGGGTTCACTTGCAGATCGGAGTTTCCTGATTCAGCACCGCGACCCATCGGCCTTTGCGCTTTACCCAGGTCGTGCTCTCGACGACAGTTCCTTGAGGAAACCTTCTGCTTCCTTCCTGGCCGATGCGCTTTGCGGGGTAGAAGAGGATGACAGTCGAATTGGTGGGCATAAATCCGCGAATAGGGCCGAACTCATAATGAGCGATCGTCCGTTTTTTCATGGTTTTCAAGTAGTCCGGCTGCCGCATGATGCCTGATTGAAAGATCATGATGGCGTCAGTGGGCACGAGTTCCTCGAAGGCCGTCGCATCCCTTTCCTGGGCGACCTTCCAGACCAATTTTTCGAGTTTGATTACTTTTTTAATAGTTTCAGCCCGATAGCTCTTCGCAATTGGTTCGGACGTGTGCGGTTTCAGTTTCATAAGGCTTTCTTTCCAGAAGAAATCGAGTTGTGATCGGCCAGTTGTATAACACGGCAGTGGAAGATAAACAACGGCACTCCATCACCTCAAGAGATGTCGTTGCGGAGGAGCACGTGACCCAGAGCATTGAAGATTTTCGCAAGCGTTTTCCAGTTTTGGCGGAGAAGATTTACCTCAACAGCTGCTCCCAGGGAGCCCTTTCTCAGGATGTGGAAGAAAGCATGCTCGAATATCTGCGAAGCTGGCACAAAGATGGTTCTCCTTGGGAAATGTGGGTGGATCAGTACGAGGCCGGGCGTCGCCAGTTTGCAGAGTTGATCGGCGCAGAACCGGAGGAGGTCGCGCTGGTTGCCAGCGCCTCAGCTGGCGTCAATGCTCTCGCCAGCGCCTTATCGTTCAAGCAGCGAAACAAAGTGGTGCTCGGCGAATTTGAATTTCCAACGATGGGGCACATCTGGCTGGCGCAGCGTCCTCGCGGGGCGGACGTGATCTTTGTTGAGGCGGAGAAGAATCGACTTCGAGTGGAAGCCTATGACGCGCTTGTGGATCGTAATACTCTGATCGTTCCTCTGACTCATATGTGCTTCATGAACGGCTTTCGCAGCCCGGTCGCGGAAATAACGAAGATCGCGCACGACCGAGGCGCTCTAGTGCTGCTGGACGACTACCAGGACAGCGGAACTCGGCGGATCGATGTAAAAGCTATGCAGGTTGACGCCTATGTGAGTGGGACCTTGAAGTATTTGCTTGGGCCGCCAGGTCTGGCCTTCATGTACGTGAACAGATCGATCGCTGAATCGCTGGTGCCGACCGTCACAGGTTGGTTCGGTCAGAGGAATCCATTTGCATTTGATGTGAAGCTCCTTGATCCGGCCCCGGGCACGCGGCGATTCGAGTCGGGAACGCCGCCGATTCCCACTATTTATGGCGCGATCGCCGGAGTCAAACTGCTGCAGCGGTTCGGATTACAGAATGTGGCCGACCAGATTCGCCTTCTAACGAAGGCTTTGATCCGTGGCGCTTTAGGGCTTGGGATTCAGATCAAGACGCCGCTCGACAGCGCAGGACCGCTCGTGGTCCTGCTGGCTAAGGATGCCGACGGCTTAGTTCGCTTGTTGGCCCGAAATGGTGTGATCTGTTCCAGTCGGCATGACGGCTTGAGGATCTCTTTTCACGCTTACAATACCGCGGACGACGTAGAGTTTGTGCTCCGCTTGCTACAGCAAAACCTTGAAATGCTGGTTACAGCACCGGCTGCGACAGTTGCAGAAAACGAGTCCTAGCAGGATGTAAGGCCAGGAGGACAATCATGGGCGTGGGCATCACCTGTTACTGGTTTCGGCGAGTCGCTTTTGCGGCTTGCGTGCTTCTCCTTGGCTCAGCCGGCATAGCGAATTCTTCCGCCCAGAACACATTTGCTGGGGACACGAAGTCAGCCCAGACCGTGGTCGTTCGAGCCGGGCGGCTGTTTGATCCCGTGACCGGCCGCATGCTCGACCGACCCGTGATTGCCATCATGGGAAACAAAATCAATTCCGTCTCGAACGGAAATCCGCCCTTTATATCAGGTGCCACGCTGATCGACCTGGGAGACGCGACGCTTCTGCCCGGCTTCATCGACGTCCACACTCACCTGACGTTCGATGCGGGTAGCGGCGGATACGAAAGTTTAGGCACCTCCACGCCCCGCGCAGCACTCATCGGCGCCAAAAATGCACGGCTCACGCTGCTAGCCGGATTCACCACGGTGCGCAACGTTGGAGCGGAAGGGTACTCGGACGTGGCTCTCCGCGATGCTATCAATGCCGGAGACGTGATCGGCCCTCGAATGCAGGTGTCAGGCCCTCCCCTCGGCATCACCGGTGGACACTGCGACAACAGCCTGTTGCCGTTCGAATTTCATCATTCCGCGGAGGGCGTGGCCGACGGCGCTGAGGCTGTGATGCATCGAGTGCGCGAGGTGATCAAGTACGGTGCGGATGTCGTCAAGTTTTGCGCGTCCGGCGGGGTTTTTTCGAAAGGTGATAACCCGTTGCTCGAGCAGTATAGTCCCCAAGAGATGAAGGTTTTAGTAGAGGAGTCACACCGGCTCGGTCGCAAGGTGGCGACTCACGCCCACTCTGCTATTTCTATCAAGGACGCGGTGCGTGCGGGCGTGGACTCGATCGAACATGGCATTTTCCTGGACGAGGAAGGCATCGCTCTCATGAAAGAGCACAACACGTTTCTTGTGCCCACTTCCTACCCGCTCTTCTGGTTTGAAGAACACGCGCCCCAGATGCATCTCCCGCCCTGGGTAATGGAAAAATCCGCCATCATCATTCCCGCAGCCAAAAAGAACATGGCGAAGGCGTTTCGCGCCGGCGTCCGTGTCGCGCTCGGAACCGACGCCGGCGTCTACCCTCATGGGCAAAATGGAGGCGAGTTTTGGTCCATGGTTGAGCTGGGGCTGACTCCGGTGCAAGCACTGCAAAGCGGCACGGTAAATGCCGCGGAGCTGATGGGATGGACGGATCGCATCGGAGCTGTTCGTGAGGGCATGTTTGCCGACATGGTCGCGGTGAAGGGTGATCCGCTGACTGACATTCGCCTGCTGCAACATGTTCAGTTTGTTATGAAGGATGGCGTCGTCTACAAGAACGAGATTTCAGGACCAAACTCAGCCGCGCAGGCGCGGTGACGGCGAAGTGCATTTGAGGTGTCGACTTCAAACTGAAGGATCTCAACGAGGGGGTCGCATATGTGGACGTTCCAGTTGAATCGAATTGTGTTTTTCATCGTTGTGTTGCTCGTCAGTGAAGTCTTTGCGCAAACTACGGAAGGTGGAATTGTCGGCACCATTCGAGACCAAAAAGGGGCTCAGATTGTTGGTGCGAAAGTGATGGTTACCAGTCCTTCCAACGGCCTTCAACGCGAAACCACCACCGCCGACAACGGCATCTTTCGCATCATTGCCCTGCCCACCGGCGTTTACGAGATCAAGGCGGAAGCAGCGGGATTCGCGGCTGGTACTACCACGGGCGTCGAAGTTGGTATCGACCAAATTCGTACCGTTGACATCGTATTGCATGTCGGCGCCAAAGGCGAGGTTGTCGAAGTGAAGGCGGACGCGGCTTTGACCCAAACCGAAACTTCGAAGCTCGGAGTGATCATCGACAACCGGAAAGTGGTGGACTTGCCGCTCAACGGCCGTGATTTCGCTCAATTGGCTAGGCTGAACCCGGGAGTTGCCGCCTCGGGTGGCGGAGGAGGCCAGCAGGGCGGAGAGGGCGGCGTGTCGGGTTTCTCTTCCAATGGGCAGCGATCGACTTCCAATAACTTTCTGGTCGATGGCGTCGACAACAACGACTCCTTCGGCGGAACGGCGGCGCAGATACCTTCCATCGATTCCATAGAGGAGTTCGAAGTCCAAACCAACACCTTCTCGGCCGAATACGGAAGGAACACTGGGTCAGTGGTGAATCTGGTGACGAAGTCAGGATCAAACCAGTTGCACGGATCGCTTTATGAGTTCTTCCGCAATGATGCGCTGGACGCGAGGAACTTCTTCAACGATTCGAACTTCGCCAAGTCAGCCTTACACCTCAATCAGTTCGGTGGGACGCTGGGAGGGCCGATCGTCAAGAACAGGACGTTCTTTTTCTTGAACTACGAGGGCTTCCGCCGTCAAGCGGGAATTACTCGGATCACCAATGTGCCTACATTGGCGGAACGCCAGGGCCAATTCCTGGACAACAACGGCAACCCGATCACTATCCAGGTAAATACGGTGAGCGCCCAGATTTTTAACACGCTGTTCCCTCAGCCCAATCTGAATAGTTCTTCCGGTAACTTCATTTCATCGCCTGTGCAAAGGGACGCTACCGATCAGTTTCTAGTGAAAGTGGATCACCACCTGCGAGGTTCCGATACGCTGTCGGCGCGATACAGCAGGACCCGAGTTGATACTTTTTTTCCTTTCACCCCAGGGCAGAGCGGCACGAACATTGCCGGTTATGGAGTGAACGAAAACGGAGCCAATCATCTCATCGCTTTGTCGTACACCCGGGTCATCAGTCCCAGGACTCTGAATGAAGCGCGCTTTGGTTTTACGCGCTCCAACATCGTACTAGCGACCGAAACTGGGCCACAGGCGGCGGATTTCGGCTTCAATACCGGTTGGGCGGCCAATTCACCCTTAGGCCTGGGTAACATCCCGCAGCTAGCTTTTGCGGGAGGTTTTGTGGGAGGAAGTTCATCGATAACCAATCTGGGCGGTGGAATCGATCAGCCTAATCGCACCGCAACCAATACTTTTCAGTGGATCGACAATCTTTCGCACACCACTGCAAGACACTCGTTCAAGGTCGGTGGCGATATTCGTTACCAGCAACTCAACCGCCTGTACGACCTCGCCTTCAGTGGGCAGATCACCTTTAGCGGCTTGGATAACACCGCTGGAACTGACAACAGCGGAAATCCGGTGAACATTCCGAATGCCCTGATCGACTTTGCACAAGGAATTCCCGACGGGGCGCTGCAATTCGTAGGCGACTCTCATCGCAACTTCCGCAACAGCAGCTATGGGCTGTTCGCGCAAGACACTTTCAAACTGCGTCCGAATGTGACGCTGAACTACGGCTTGCGCTATGAATTAAACACAGTTTTGCATGAAGCTCAGGGGAGGCTCAGCTCCTGGCGCCCGCAGAACTATACAACCTTTTTAGATCCCACCAACCCGAATATTCAAAATGACCTCGCCGCCCTGCAAGCCTCCGGAGTAGTTACACAGGGACAAGTGGGCGGCATCTACGACGGCGCTCACCATAACTTCGCTCCCCGCATCGGAATGGCCTGGGACGTATTCGGAAAAGGAAAAACGGTGGTGCGCGCAGGGTACGGGTTGTTCTACGAAACCATCATCGGAAACATACCAGGCAACGTGATGCTCAACCCGCCGTTTCTGCCTGATTTCTTCACTCCTTTTCCATTCGCAAGCTGGCCAAACCCTTTCGGCCCCTCTGGGTTTCCTGTACTCACAATCACGCAGCAGCATCTGCGGACGCCTTACGCGCAGCACTTCAACTTCGGCGTTGAGCATCAACTGCCCGGGCGCATGCTGCTAGATCTTGCTTATGTAGGCACAACTGGCACCAAGTTGCCACGGTTCGTACAAATTGATCAGGCATACATCACCAAGCAGAAAATCGATACGCTCACGCCCAATGTGGTCTCGCGTATGGAACTCATCGGAATTCCTTCCGGGGCTGCAAATTTCCTGTATGACAACCAACTCTGGGGAGCCATGCCAAGCATTGTGCGAACGCCTTTTTTTGGTTTTGCTCAACTGTTCCAGGCCGAGGATGCCGTGAGTTCGAATTACCACAGTTTCCAGGCAAAGCTGGACAAGCGCTTCAGCAACGGGCTTTCGTTCCTGGCTTCGTATACCTGGTCGCATTCGATCGACGGAGCTTCGGTATTTTTTGGATCTGGTGCAAATGGCACCACCATCTTTCCGCAAGACAACTACAATCTCGCGGCAGAACGTGGGAACTCGGACTTTGACATCCGCCATCGCCTGAGTTGGAGCTTCACCTATGAATTACCCTTGCTCCACAGCCTGCCGAAACTGATCGGCGAAGGCTGGCAGGTCGGCGGCATCTTGACGCTACAGACCGGTCAGCCCTTCTCGGTTCTGACGGGGAAAGGATTAAGCGGCACCGGACTTGGCAATGACCGCCCTGACTTGGTCGGCGATCCTAACGCCGGTCCCCACACCGTCCAGAAGTGGTTCAACACGGCGGCGTTCGTGGACAATCAGTCGCTCACCTTTGGAACCGCCGGACGAAACATCGTTGTTGGACCGGGATATCGTGATTTCGATTTCTCGCTGCTGAAGAATATAAGGGTTGGCGAGAAGTTCGACGCACAATTCCGCGCCGAATTTTTCAACATTACCAATCATCCCAGCTTTGCCTTGCCAAGCAACATCTCTGCGGCACCTAGCTTTGGAGCGCTTTTCACTACTCCGGATGCGGCCCAGAACAATGTCGGTCTTGGTTCAGGGGGGCCGAGGCTAGTCCAATTTGCCTTAAAGCTCAGTTTCTGAGGAGATGTCATTTTGCGGAGCTCTAAATGTTGGAACACTGTACTTCTGGTGTCGATCTGCTCTACCTTGGCTGCCGCTGAGCCGGCCGTCAAGCCCATTGGTAAAGGGCTTTACGCCTATATTTCCGACAATGATGCCAGCGCGAATTCAACTTTTCTGGTTGGAGAGGCGGGGATTCTAGTGGTCGACACGGGGCTTAACGCAGCTGAGGGATCCAAATTACTCGGCGCGATCCGGCGAGTTTCGCGCTTGCCCGTGAAGTACATTGTGAATACGCATTATCATCCGGATCATCAGGGTGGAAATGCGATTGTCGGCCCGTCGGCAGTCGTGATCAGCACCGATTTCACCCGTGAACGCACCCTGGCGCTTCAGAAGGATCCGGCCATGAAGGCCTTCCACTTTGAACCCGCAGACCTGGTTTTTCAGCAGCAAGTCACATTGCACCTCGAACCGTACACCGTCCAAATTTACTTTCCTGGCAGAGCGCATACCTCTGGCGACGCCTTAGTGTACTTCCCGGATCAGCGCGCGATTTCCATGGGTGATCTGTTCCTGAACCGCTCGTCACCGGCCATGGACGACGGCAGCGTCGAAAGTTGGATTCATGCCCTGGACCATGTTCTGGAGTTGCCACTGGACAACGTCGTCCCGGGCCATTTTGAACTCGCCACGAAGTCCGAGCTAAAGCGGTTTCGCGACTACCTGAGCGATCTATACCAGCAAGTGCGAGCCTTGAAGCAGGCAAATGAAACGCTCGAGCAGGTGCGGCATGACATTCACATGGAGAAATACTCTGATTTCAGGCAGTACGCCAACTACGAAGCCACCTTTGCCGATAACGCCGCCGCCATCTACCAGCAAATGCAAGCCCAGTAGAGTGCCGACTGAACTGAATGTGACGCCAGGACCGGTTTTCACGACGGCTACGTTTATTGGTTTGATTCTGGGAGGAATTCGCGGTGTTGTCATTTCCACCGTGGGCATCTTCCTTACCGCATTTCTACTGGTAGCGGTCTTTTGCTAACCGTTTCAAATCAACTGGGTGTTGCCTACAATGTGCATGTCATGCAGGCAGTTCTGACTACGGTAGCCCAAGCCCTCGGTCGGCGCTAAATCGCCGCTACTTCACTGAACACGTGATGACTAACGACAAGTTCGCCAATAAGCAATAAGAATCCCACTCAAAGGAGATGGCTGTGCCAGACAAGATCAACCTCGTTGTTCGCTTTCGTATGAAAGAGTCGGCGAAGCAGGACTTCACCGCGAGTCTGCGGGAAGTCTTCACACACATTGTGAGGGAGGAGACATTCGTTGAAGCTTCGCTGGTCCAGGACATGCGAGATCCGGAGAGCATTCTGAACTACGAGGTATGGAATGAGAGTCCGGAGTCGTTCATGAAGAACCAGATGAGCAAGGCTTATCGCGCGGAATTCGAGAAAATGATTGTCGACCTGAAGGTTGATCGAACTCCCGCGTGGTATTCCACCATCGCAGAATGGAAGAGAGCCTGAATTCATGGAGCGAGCGATAGGCGATACCAGGCTGAAATCTTGATCCATTTATGTCCACGAAGCCTTCCCATCCTTACTGAAACCGCTTTCGGTAGCCATCCGTGTTGCATAGTTTCAGTAACTTACGATCGTGTTAGCGCAAAGCGTTCGGTGTTGACTGCTTTTTGCCGATGAGTGACGTGCGCATCCGTCCGGGTGTATTTTGTTGACAGCCCGAATGCTGATGAGCGTTTTGAGCTCCCGGCGCTGAAGACAGATGTGAAATGTTGTCAAATCGGAGCCGCTGATAGGGATGAGCGACATATACGAAAGAGCCGCCGGGAAGGCGGCAACCGACCGATACGAAGCTCTCTTCCGCGTTGCGCAGACCCTCATCTCAACCCGCTCTTCGGAGGAGCTCTTCAGGCTTCTCGCACGGGAGTTGCGGGCGGTGGTGAATTTTTATGTGATGGGCGTCGGCATCTATGACGAGAATGCGCACCAGGTACATCTCACGTCGTACGGCGAGCCCGGTGTTCCTCTTGAGGTTCCACAATTCACGCCGGAAGAAACCTTTACGTGGTGGGTGTACCACCATCAACTACCGTTGATAATTCCGTCGTTGGAGTCGGAGACTCGATTCTCCGCGGTAGCCAAGATGCTCAAGAACCGCGGGGTTCGGTCGGTATGCGTGCTTCCTTTGACGACGGTACATCGGCGCCTCGGAGGCCTCGCTTTTGGCAGCTTAGAAGCTGATGCCTATACCGAGGAGGAAGTTAACTTTCTCTCGTTCGTCGCCAACCAAGTGGCGCTGGCGGTGGATGATGCGCTGAACTTCGAAGCCTTACAACATGCCGAGGAGGCGCTGCGAGCGAGCGAACAGAGTTTTCGCCTGATCGTCGACAGCATCCCCGGGCTCGTTAATACTACGACGGCGGAAGGTGAGTTCGAATTTGTCAGTCAGCAATGCCTGGACTATTTTGGCACCACTCTTGAAGAATTGAAGGCTCAGGAATCGAAAGGTTGGACGACCTCAAACATTGTGCATCGCGATGACTTCCCTCGCATGCTGGCCACGTGGATGCGCTCGGTCGAAACGGGGAATCCATACCAGTCTGAGTACCGTATCCGACGTGCCGATGGCGCATACCGCTGGTTCCACGTACGCTCTCTCCCCTGGCGGGATACGGAGGGACGTATTATCCGCTGGTATACCCTTCGGACGGATATTGACGATCGCAAACAGGCGGAAGACCGGTTGCAGTTGCTCCTCGATGTCACCAATCAGGTTGTCTCAATCTTGCAGCTCAGCGACCTCCTGGGTGCAATCTCCTCTGGCGTCCGGCGCGTCATGCAATGCGATCTGGTGAGTGTCTGCTTCCCCGACTCGGAGATGAAAAGATTGCAAACGTTCGTGATCGATTTTCCAGACAGCAAAGGATTCATTCGAGAGGAGCTTATTTCGATAGAGGGGTCGCTTGGTGGTTTTGTTTTCCGTACCGGCAAACCATGGGCTGGCAATGCTTCAGACCTGCTTCAGTCAGGACTAAAGAATGAGCCGGCCATCGCGGAGGGTCTCAAGACCGGCTGTGTCCTGCCACTTATTAGCCGGAATGGCGTTCTCGGTGTATTGGCGCTTGGCCGCCGCGAGGACAATCCTTTCAGTCAAGTCGATATTGGGTTTCTTACGCAGGTGGCGAACCAGGTGGCCATCGCGGTAGAGAACGCCACTGCCTATCGCCAAATCGAAGAGGCCAGGGCCGAACTGGAAAAAGCTTTCGAAGAAATTAAGGATCTGAAAGACCGCCTTCAAGACGAGAACGTCGCGCTCCGGGAGCAAATCGATCAGGCCCTCATGTTTGAAGAGATTGTAGGGGTTTCTCCCGCCCTGCGAGCAGTGCTTTCTCGCGTGTCCAAGGTTGCGCCGACGGACTCCACGGTTCTACTCACGGGTGAAACGGGCACCGGCAAAGAGTTGATCGCGCGCGCAATTCACAAGAGATCTCGGCGGTCGTCCCGTGCCTTCGTCAGTGTGAATTGTGCCGCAATTCCCGCTTCCTTGATTGCATCGGAGTTATTCGGTCATGAGAAGGGTGCTTTTACGGGGGCAACGCAACGGCGACTGGGTCGGTTCGAGCTCGCGGAAGAAGGCACCATTTTCCTAGACGAGGTCGGTGAGCTACCCGCGGAAACTCAAATTACGCTGTTGCATGTTCTGCAGGAGCGAGAGTTTCAGCGTGTGGGCGGCAATCAGTCTATCCGAGCGGACGCGCGGGTCATCGCCGCCACCAATCGCGACTTGGAGGCTGCCATCGTTGAGGGTAAATTTCGGAGCGATCTGTTTTACCGCCTCAACGTTTTTCCGATTGAGATTCCGCCTCTCCGGGAGAGAAGAGAAGACATTCCCTTGCTGGTCGAGTACTTCATCGATCGATATGCAAGGAAAGCTGGAAAAAACTTTCAGGCGGTCAGCAAAAAAAGTCTCGACCTGCTTCAGTCGTATCCCTGGCCAGGTAACATTCGCGAGTTGCAGAACGTCATCGAGCGTTCTGTCGTCGTATGCGAAACAGAGAATTTCTCCGTAGATGAGAGTTGGCTGTCGCGGAAGCCTCTTGCAAACCCGCCGAAAAGCCAGTTGGAGCTGTCTGAAAAGCTTGCTGCCCAGGAGAAAGAGATGATTGAGGCTGCCCTGCGCGAAAGCGGAGGCCGAGTGTCCGGACCGTCCGGAGCGGCTGCCAAGCTGGGGCTTCATCGGTCAACCTTAGAATCGAAGATCATGTCCCTGAAGATCGACAAGTATCGCTTCAAAGCTGCAACCTCCTCGAAAGTCAGCTAGGCCATCCCCACGCATCCGCAGAAAAAGTGACTTCCGAACCTGCTGTAGGGAATTTCAGCAATTGACGAAGTTCCCGACATTTCATCCGCAGCTAAAGCGTCTAGCTTGATCATTTTGTGGTTGGAACTGTGATTGCCATAAGCGATTGTGCGACCCACCTGCCCTGAAGAAAGAAATATCGATAGAGGGAGAGATGCTGAAGATCACGAGGTCAGCGAACGGGGAGGTGATCTTTACGGTGAGCGGTCGAATGGACGCAGAAAATCTGGCCGAGCTGGAGCGGCTGTTTGGCTCAGAAGCGAACGGGTGCCGCATAACCTTGGACCTAAAAGATCTAACACTGGTGGATCAAGACGCTATCAGTTTTCTAGAGCGCTGCGAAAGCGGCAACATTATGCTGAAGAATTGCCCAGCATATATCCGGGAGTGGATTACCAGAGGACGAGGCCAAAGTTAGCGGTTCTTCCGGCTAGAAAATGAGGCCGCGCCGGCGTTCAGTCAATGTAGGGCAATTGTGAAGGAAGGGAGAGGGATATAGCGGTGATGGATATGCGCCTATCAACGATGACCTGCGTATTGGCAGCAGCGCTCTGTCTATTCCCTTGTGCAAAGGCGCAAACGACCGATGGGGCAGTCCTGACGCTCGACGAAGCGCTCCAATTGGCCAAATCCAATAATCGAGACCTCAAGCAGTTCGGACTTGACGTAGGCAAACAGCGAGAAGCATTCGCTGAGGCCAAGACGCATTTGTATCCTCGGTTCGACACTTCCGTGCTTGCGGCCCAGTTGCTGGCGCCGCTCGATTTCACAATCAGGAAAGGGCAATTCGGTACTTTCCCCGGAACCGGGCCTATCCCGGGATCCAATACCGATCTTCATACGCCTGCCCGTCCAATCGCGATTGCCTCGGTCACTGCGACCCAGCCCCTCACACAACTGATTCGCATCCATCTGTCCATCGAGGACCAGCGGCTCAAGGTCGACGCGGCCGGGTTGTCCTTCGACCAACGTCGACAGAAGCTAGTGGATGATGTTCGCCAGTCGTATTATCGAGTTCTCCAATCGCAGATCCAGTATGAATCCCAACAATCGGTGGTGAAGTATCTGGAGGAGTTGCTGCAACTCACGGACCGTCGCTTTAACCAACAAGCTGCTCTCAAAGCCGACAGATTGAGTGTCAAAGCAGAACTAGCCAAAGCGACCTATGAGCTGACCACGATTCAGGACACGCTGGCAGACAGCAAAGATGCCATGAATCACCTCTTGGGTCGCGGCGTGCAGACGGAGTTTTCGGTAGAGCCCGTTCCTGCGACGTTCCCTGAGCAAGAGGACCTTTCTGCCGCCCGGGCGACTGCACTCGAACATCGTCCGGAAGGGAAACTGGCGGCAAATCGTCTCCGTCAGGCGGATCTGGCCACCAAGAGCGAGAAAACACACTACATCCCTGATATCGCTATTCAGGCGAGTTACTTCACTCCGGCAAACATCTATTTTCTGCCGCAAAACATAGGCTCCGTTGGCGCCTTGCTTACTTGGCAGCCGTGGGATTGGGGAGAGAAGCGCTACAAGGTTCGACAAGCCGTCCTTGCAGAGCAGCAGGCGGAACTCTCGGTCGAAGACACACGCGAACAGATTCTGCTTGAAGTAAATTCAAACTTTCGACATCTGCGAGAAGCGCGTGCGCACCTTGCAGTCACAGACGCAATCCGTGAGGCCGAGATCGAGAAGATGCGGAACCAAAAGGAAGCATATTCCCAGCAAGCGATCCTGCTCAGCGACTTGCTAAAGCAGCAGTCGTCCCTGGCAGACGCGGAGGGCCAATACCATCAGGCAGTTCTCGCCTACTGGAGCGCGCGCGCTGATTTCCAGAAATCGCTGGGTGAGGAGTAGAGCCGTGAAGCCTTTCACGATTCCGCGTCACAGACTGAACACACCACTAGTCCTCATTGTCCTATCGGTGACGGGAGTGTTGGGCGGATGTGGTCACGAGTCACAGATACCCTCGCAGGCACCGAGAGCCGTCCGGCTCGCGACCGTCGCGGCGCCGCAGACGAGCGCAGAGACACTGCGCTATTCAGCGTCCATTCTTCCCTACGCGCAGGTAGACCTCATGTTTCGTTCCTCTGGCTATGTGACGGATGTGAGGCAGGTACGAGGAGCGGATGGACGAACTCGCAACGTTGGAACCGGAGATTATGTGGAACGAAGCCTCATGCTTGCGCATATTCGCCGAGAAGACCTGCAGAATCAAATGGCGCAGGCACAAGCCCAACTCGACCAGGCTACAGCGCAACACAGCAAGGCCGATCAGGACTTCCAGCGCGCGAAAGCCCTCTATTCGACGCAGAGCCTCACCAAGCCAGACTACGATCAGTCGGAGGCAGCCTTCAATGCAACGAGCGCTGCAATGGACAATGCCAGTGCCGCGCTGCTTCAGGCCCAGTTGCTGCTGGGAGATGCTGATTTGAAGGCGCCGTTCTCGGGGTACATTCTGAGCCGAAATATAGATCTAGGAAGCTTGGTGTCTCCGTCCATGAGCGCTTTTACCATCGCCGATATAGGTCGAGTAAAGGTCGCATTTGGCGCGCCGGACTACGTTCTCAGTCGCATACGTTTAGGGCAGGAACTGACGATTCAGACAGAGAACGATGCCGCTCCCGTGAAAGGGCGGGTTACAAGCATCTCCCCCGCTGCCGATACGCGCAACCGAATCTTCGCGGTTGAGGTGACCGTCAGCAATCGCGACCGTCATTTAAAGCCGGGCATGATCGCTTCAATCGGTCTAGGTGAAGCTCCTCACTCTTCCATTTCGATCCCTCTGAGCGCCATCGTGCCGTTTCCTTCGGAACCCGATCACTTTGCGGTGATGGTAGCGCAGGAGCGCGCCGGCAGGCTCGTTGCCAACTTGCGCAAAGTTCAACTCGGGACGACCCATGACAATTCAGTTGCCGTTGAAGGACTCCAACCCGGCGAGCGAGTGGTCTCCGTGGGGGCTCAACTTTTGAGGGATGGCGACCCCATCCAAGCGATTCCTTAAGCAGACGACTCCATGGCAGACAAAAACGACCAGGAACGAATCGAGAAAACCCACAATGCCCCCAGGTTCTTCGTGGAGCATCCGCAGGTCTCGTGGGTCCTGCTCATCGGTGTTCTCATATGGGGCTGGTTCGGCTACCACAGCATGCCCCAGCGCAAGGACCCGGACATTCCGGTCCGGGTCGCAGTGGCCTTTTGTTCGTGGCCGGGCGCTACCGCGCAGCAAGTCGAGCAGTTTGTCACTCGTCCCATCGAGGATGCCGTCGCCGAGAACAAGACGATTCATCCCGGCACAGCTTCAGACTATGGAGTTCGCTCCGTCTCCCTCCCCGGCGCGGCGTACGTCTATGTGCAGCTCGCCGAGAATGTATCAGACGTCAAAAGGCAATTCAGCGACATCAATCTCAAGCTAAACGCGTTAAACAGCCAACTGCCCCAAGGTGCAGGTCCGATCTCCTTCCAGAGCGACTTTGGGGACACCGCTGCACTCATGCTGACCATCGCCAGCCCCAAGGCAGACCAGTTAGAAATCAAT
>DASYJM010000011.1:0-10333 GCA_035996445.1 Candidatus Acidiferrum sp.
CCGACCCGCAAGTCCAAAAAGCCGTCGACGCCATCCCCCAAGCCCGCGCGCTATACCAAAATGCCCGCAAAATAGTAGCCCAACGCACCGGCACTCCCATCGACCAACCCTAATCTTTTTTACATTTAGTCAATTCACAAAATACGCGAAGGCTGACCTTCGGTTCGCACTTTGAACCTGGGTCTTGAATTTTCCGTGTTATTATCCTTATCCACGAGACAAAACCGGGACCACAGTCTCACGTGGCCGCACGCCTGAAGGTGCCATAACTCATATGAAAATATGCTTGGCCTCTTCATATTTCGGTATAAACAAAACAACTTGCTCATAAACTTTCTATATTTTAGAAATCGAATGTGTTTGAAATAAAAGCCATAACTTCCTTCCTGATTTTCTCGCGTCAATGGTAGCCGGATTGCTTCCCAGTGGCCCGCACTCCTGTGTCGCGGCTCACTAGATCGGAGACCCCTCTTGACTAAACCAGCCCTTCAAATAAGCGCCATGATTTTTCTGCTGTTGTTCTTAACTTTACATGCAGCTAACGCTCAGCAAGACGTAGCCGCCTTAACCGGCGAAGTCACCGATTCGTCTGGCGCGCAAGTAGCGGACGCCACCGTCAAAATTCTGGACACACGCACCGGCTCGCAGAGCGAGACGAAAACGGAAAACGACGGCTCCTATCGTTTTCTGCGCCTGCAGCCGGGCCCTGGATTTACCTTAACCATCACCAAGGATGGATTTCAGACCGCTAGCATCACCAATCTTTATCTCGCGGTCGCCACCACCCGCACGCAAAATGTTCAACTCGTAATCGGCACCGTGAACCAGACTGTGGAGGTCACCTCCGAAGGTTCAGTATCCCTCAACACCACAGACAGCACCATTGGCAACAATTTCGATCTGCGCGCCGTCGGTTCCCTGCCTATCGAATTCCGTGATGACCCCTCCGCACTGCTCCGTTTGCAGCCCGGGGTGGTCAACGCGCAAAGTGAACAAACCGGCGCGAACAGCGCGAGCGATCCCAGCGGCAGCCGCGACGGCTCCGTAGCTGGATCCCGCGCCGATCAAAATAACATCACCGTGGATGGTATTGACGCCACGGACTTTACCACCGGGCAGCCCTTCAGGACTCAAGCCGCGGTCCCCGTCGAAGCCATTCAGGAATTCAGTACGCAAGTGGCGGACATCACTCCCGCCTATGGCGGTCGCGGAGGAGCCCAGACCATTATCACCACCAAGAGTGGAACAAATGACTGGCATGGCTCCGTTCACGAATACAATCGCACCGCCCTCACGGAAGCCAATACTTTTTTCAATAAAGCCGCCGGCGTTCCTCGCACAAATTTAGTCCGCAACCAGTTCGGCGCGGACCTCGGCGGCCCGGTGAAACACGACAAATTGTTTTTTTTCTTCGACTATGAAGGCCGCCGCGACGCGCAGCAGATCAACGAACTCCAGCTTGTTCCGTTGCCTCACGTAAAAACAGGTCAGCTGGCGTACATCAATGCCACAAGCACCGCCACCGGAGCTCCTTGCCCCACCAACAGCCGCGTTACCGCGCAAGACGTCAGCACCGACTGCGTAACGATTCTCTCCGCCACCCAAGTTGCCGCGCTCGACCCCTGCTCACAGGCCGGCGGCTGCCCCAACTCGCCAGGCTTCACTGCGCCCGGCGTGCCTCCAGCTCTACTGACTTTGTTTCAGAATCGCTACCCCACTCCCAATGATTTTTCTGCCGGCGACGGAATCAACACTGCCGGCCTTCGCTTCAATGCCCCCAACCCGCTCACGGAAAATTCCTATCTTGGCCGCTTCGACTTCAACATCAGCACCAAGCACAAATTATTTGGTCGCGTGAACTTCCGTAACCAGGATTCCATTAATCAGCTAACTCAATTTCCAGGCGATCCGCTCACAGGTCCTAACGTCGTCCGCGATTATGCCTGGGTCATCGGCGAAACCTGGACCATCAGCCCCAGAACCGTCAATCAACTGATCATCGGAGAAACCCGCTCTAACCTCGATCAACCGATTCTCTTCAATCCCTCCGGCGGCATGGTGGAGCTCAGCTTTTTTGGTGGCGCGCTCGCGACCCCCTTTGCACGCCAAAGCCAGATCGGCCACATCAGCCCGGTGCCAACCTTCCGCGACGATGTCACGCTGCTTCGCGGCCGTCACACCATCCAATTCGGTGTTGATATTAATCCCACCAAAGTTCGCAGCACTTTGACCAACAATTTTGATTTTATTCAGGAGGGCCTCGGCGGCAGTATCTCCAGCCTTCCCGCGAATCTACGTCCCGCCAATATTCTTCAGGATCCTGGCGGCATCGCGGCCGCAAACTGGGACAACTTTTTCGTGGGCGCCCTGGGCATCATAAACAACGACCAGAGCGTCATCACCTATAACCGGGACGGCAGCGTCGTTCCGCAAGGCAAGGAAACGCACCGCCGTGACTACCGCTCAAATCTCTACGCTGGTTACGTGCAGGACACTTGGAAAATCCGCAGCGATTTAACCCTCACCGGCGGTGTGCGCTATCAGTTCTCCCAAGTCCCTTATGAAGTGAACGGTCTGCAAGCCAGTTTCTTCAATACCACTCTGAGTCAGATTTTGCAGGCTCGTGCCGCCAATGGCGACAATGGGCTCTCCGGCCAGCACGTTACGCCCGAGCTCACCTATCAGCTCAGCGGTAAAGCAAATCCCGGCACTCCTGATTTATATGATCCCGATAAGCTCAACTTTTCTCCGCGCCTCGCAGTCGCCTGGAATCCATCTTTCCGCAGCGGCCTGTTCGGCGCGATCTTTGGGGATCGTAAAACGGTCATCCGCGCGCAGGCCTCGCTGATCTACGACCAGACCGTCATCAATTCCATCACCAATCTGGAAGATCAGGGCAACTACGTCTTCGGCAACACCGTGGCCACCAATTTTGGCGGTGGCGGCGCCAATGCGTCCTTGCAATCCGACCCACGCTTTAATTCTCAAAGCACGGTTCCCTTTCCTGTCGTCGTGCCGCCTTTCACCAGCACGGTCACGCCTAACGCCATCTTCAATTACGGCGTAGACAATCATCTGCACACGCCGTATTCGGAAACGTTCTCACTTGGTGTGCAGCGCGAATTACCCGGCGGCTTCCAGATCGAAGTGGATTTCTTCGGCCGTTATGGCCGCAGACTCTTCGCGCTGGCTGATGCCGCCCAGTTGGTCGACTTCACGGATCCTGCCTCCAAACACACCTTCGCGGGTGATACCACCACGCTGGAAAGATTGGCGCGCCAGAACGTCGATCCCGCCAACATCGCTCCTCTGCCCTTCTTCGAGAACCAGCTCCAGGCCGGAACGGGTCTGACCTGCCCGGATATTAATCAACTAGTTTTCGGTACTCCCTTCACCACCTGCACTCAAGCGGTCTACGCCCTGAATCAAACTTCTCTTCAGCAGGGCAACATCGGCGGAGTGGCTCTGGGCATATTCGGCCTCGTGCCGCCCAACGTGGTCATTCCCTCACAATTCTTTGTCAACGCTTTGGGCACCAATAAAGGCTATTCGTCCTACAACGCCATGTTCCTGACCCTGCGCAAGCGTCTGTCGCACAACCTCCAATTGGATTTCAACTACACCCTCTCTCATTCCATCGACAATAGCTCCGTGATCGCCAATAACAACGGCAATTTCATCTCCGGCTCAACCCAGGTTCTCTGCGACGCCTACAACCTCAGTGTCTGCAAAGGCAATTCGGAATTCGACGTCACTCACCAAGTCACCAGCGACTTTGTCTATGACCTGCCCATCGGCCGCAAACAGTTTATCGCCCGCGATGCTCCTCGCTGGCTCAACGAAATCATTGGCGGTTGGCAAGTTTCCGGAATAATCACTTGGCGCACCGGACTGGCCTTGACCGCTGTCGGTGGCGGCAGTTCTTTCAGCCTGGCTGCCGACCAGGGCGTCGATTTTACTGGCTCGCCTTTTGCTGTAAGGAGCAACCTCCACACGGATTCCAGCGGTCAGGTCCAGTTTTTCGCGGATCCCACAGCGGCCGTGGGCGCCTTTTCGCCCATCACGGGACTCACTAGCGGTAGCCGCGACACTCTGCGTGGCCCGCACTTCTCCAATTTCGATTTGGGGGTCGCCAAAAACTTCCCCATCTTCGGCGAAAAATACAGATTGCAGTTTCGCGCCGACGCCTTTAACGCCTTCAACCATCCAAACTTTGGTTTGCCCGATACCAGCGTAATCAGCCCAACCTTCGGCGTAATCACCAACTTGGCCGGGCAGGAACCTGCCCGCGTCATGCAATTCTCTCTGCGCTTCGATTTCTAAAATCGCCGCGCAACCACAAAAATTGAAATGGCGGCACGCGACCCCAGCACGTGAAAATGTCGCGCGCCGCCATTTTTCAAGGTGCCGCGGGTTCGCATTCAGCCTCGAACCCTCGAATTTCCAACCTCCACCAACCGTGTTAAAATCTCTTTACTACTCGTGGGCGAGTAGCTCAGCTGGGAGAGCGCATCGTTCGCAACGATGAGGTCGCCGGTTCGACCCCGGTCTCGTCCACCAAACCTTCATTCCCGCCCTCAATCCGCCGCAAGTAGTTGAAGGCCGGTGCGGTTCGGCTTGACGACGGACGTTGACAACCCAATCTCGAAGCATAGGTCGGGCGTGCGGACCGCTCTCGCCGCCGACGATCACCCAATCAATTCCGTGAAGATCGACGGGGCCAAGATCGGCGGAGAATCCCGTTCCCTTGTGCGGCGAACGCCGTGTTGCGCGCGAGCGTCGACTGACGGCACAGATCGTGTGCGGCACCGCGCCAATCCGGATACTTGGACGTGAAACCATGCTCGAGCAATCGGGCGGGAACAACGCGGCGGCTCTTCAGCAGTGCTTCCGAATCGCCGTGGACGTCCATAACAGCGTCTGGGGACCGTTGTTTGGCTACCGCGGCAGCTTCAATGTCGAATGGCGAAAGGTGACGGCGGGCGAAGTTCCCAGTCACATTCTCCCCCAGCGTCAAGAACGTCGCGACTAAGCAGGCCTCGCATCATCGTGCCTAATGGCGTTGACCCGCCTCAGCCACAGCAGGACTTGGTTCCAACTGGCGCCGGTCTGGTCCACCAATTCACCTCAATTCTTTCTGTCGCTTGTTTACCTTCGATATACACTTTAGTCAGGATAAATGCTCCCAATAAATTCAGCTCAAATCCATTAAGTCGAGCCCGCATGTCCGACGGCCCACCCAGCGAGCAAAAAAGCAGTCCCCACTACTATCTTACGCACGGTGACGAACTTTCTGTCTTGAATGGAACCGGCGGAATTGATGATCCAAAGACTCAGACCAAAGAGACACAGACGAGCAAACAAAAATTCATGTACCAAGTGAGCCGGGAAAACCCAGCCGAGCCTACTTATGCCTTCCCCATAAAAGTGGTTACGGGAACTGTACGCCTGTCGAATTTGCTTTTAGGGAAGTATTACTTCGGCGGAAGTCTTGCCGACTAAAAAGAAAAACGGCGAGCAACAAATAATCCTGACCTGCCTGCGCGCCCGGGCGTGGTTATGCGAACCTGTATGCAGACTCACTTGCATAGCCAAGCTTCATGACCGCAGGAATAAGTTCCTGGCCGAGTCGCATTTTATCCAGCAGCGCCGTTGCTCCATAACTTTGCGCCAAAGCCAGCGTGTCCTCATCGTTCCAGACGGAAATCGCCAGCACGCGAGCTGCGTAGGCACGCAATCCCTCGCTGACAGTCATAGGCGTCAGGTGGGCGGTGTCGGGCATGTGTAAATCAAGGATTACTACCTGTGGCTTGAACTTGCGGGTCAGGCTCACGGTCTCGGCAAAATCCTTAGCCTCGCCTACCAATTCAATTCCTGGTTCGTGGCCCAGCAAGGTGCGGATCGCTCTGCGCATTACTGCGGTGTCATCGGCTAATAAAACTGTTATACCCATGGCGGAGGGACGCTCTCCATTTTTGGTATAACACTTCTGTTAGCGGCTGTCTAGTTATAGACCGAGTAGGCTAGCCTACCAAACGTGGATATCTTCTGATGTTCCGTAGGTTGAAGCAGGCTACTTGCATTAGCAAGCGACTTTTTTTTCCGCCATACAGACCAACACCCGCCTTCGGCTTAACTAATTCTTGCTTCCGGCGGGCCCGGCCTCCATCCACTGAGTAAATTACGGTCCGAAATTAACGTCCTTGTGCGTGGAACGCGTCTTCATACCCGCGCATAAATCCCTTGCGGTACTGCTCCTTGTAGAGGTTTTTATCTCCGTAATCCTTCCGGTATCCGTGATCGGCGTCTTCGTACGCGTCGTGTTTTTCCGGCCGGTATTGTTTGTGGTTTCTTAAATCATTCTGTCCCGCGCTCAGCCCATCGCGATAACCAATGTCTGTTGCCACATCCGTGTACGCCCACTTCGCATAGGCATCCGCATCCTCGTCACGCCGCGGCCTACGATCCGGATCATATTCCTCGCCCTTAAGACCGTAAATGTCGGTACGCACGGGCTTGTTGTAATATCCGTCGTCATACCCGGCTTTGTAACCGCCGCGATATCCCTCCTGAAAGTCCTCACGATCCCCCATGTATTCTTCATAACCCAAATCCGCATTCCGGAAATCCTGACTCTCAACGTTGTACCTTACGTTGGCCTTCAAGTCCGCGCGACCCTGGCGAAATCCATCCCGGTACCCATGTTGAAAACCATGCTCGCGAGCCTTCCTGGACCCTCCGTAATCGTTTTGCGCGGCGGCGATACTTGCCAACATCAATAAGGCCAGAACCGCGGTCGCGGCGTATTTCAAATGTCGAATCACGTTTTCCTCCTCGCACATCACATGTAAGTGTCGAGGGGCTGACGCCTCCCGTCGATAAGGTAATCACCCTAAATGTCGGCCTGAGGTCACTGTAAATTCTTCGTTCAGTACTCACAGTTTTAGGGCGGGAGATGTCAGAGATCCCCCGGCCGCACACAAGGAAGATCTAAAAATGAGGGCACACAACCGTCAACGCGTGCCTGCAGGCAGCGACGCCAACAGCGCGCTGGCCCCGTTCCACACGATCTGCACACCAATGCACACCAGCAAAAACGACGTGAGCTGCAAGATGACTGTCATGCCGGTCGTGCCCAGCACGCGGCCCAGCCGATCGGCAAAGCTATAACAAAGAAAAATGCTCGCAGCCAGGAGGACGCACCCCAGAAATGCCGTGAGAATGCTCCACAGGTGCATGCCCTGATGATATGGAGCGTTCGCGCCCAGCGTGACCGCCACCGATATGGACCCCGGTCCTACCGTGAGCGGCAGCGTCAGCGGATAAAAAGCGTCGCGATACGGATCCTGCGGCACAACGTTCTGAGCCACTTCTTTCTGGCCATAATTGCCACGTTTGAGCAATGCCCAGCCATTGGAAACCACGATGAGTCCGCCGCCCACTTGCACAACCGGAATGGAAATTCCAAAGAACCGCAAAATGTACGTGCCGATAAAATACGATCCGACCAGCAGAAAAAAACTGTTCATGGCAATGCGCCACGACAATTCTTTGCGAACCGCCGGCGAGTAATCCCGCGTCATGGACAGAAAAATCGGGCTGCCACCCAGCGGATCGACAATGGGAAACAAAGCGCTGAGGATCAAAAATAAACTTTTTACCGCTTCCACCATGATCAATCTCCGATCACACGCACACTCGCCCGCGCCCAGCGCCTTCCTTTCACGCTGCGAATGCGCCAACGCGGCTCACATCATAACGTTGAATCGTCAAAACAGACTCACAGCGGCGAACAGTTTTGAAACTAAAGTTTTGGTCTCAATAGCTCCACAGCGATTCTCAGAAATTCTGACGCGCGCTGCGGATCTGCGAGCCTACCGCGCGCTGAATCGCGCGAGCCGCCACCTTTCCCTGCGACGTGCTGTAGCGCTTCGGTAAGTAAAGCGTTCATGTTTTTCTTTGCCGTGGAATGTTGCGAGAAGAAAACCTGCCCGCACTCGCTGCGAACAAGCAATGCTACGGTGTTTTCTGTCTGGGCCAGTTCACGCGCAAAAGACTGCACATAATCCGGCAGTTCACCTTCAAACAGTTTTGCGATCACGCGCAAGCCGTCGGTGCCAACTTGCACTTCTTGCAGGTATGCGCGGGCATCCATCTCGGCAAGTCTTTGGGTGCTGGCACGCGCGCTTTTGAAATGGGCATCGCGCTCGGCGACCACGCGCTCGGCGGTGAAGACAGCTTCTTGCGGCGAGGTGTTGAGCCGCTGCGCCACGGCGCGCAACGTTGCAAAATCATCACGCGCCAAGCGCTCCGCCCGCCGCCCGCACGCGAACTCCACGCGCCAATCCTGCCGGATTCGCGAAACGCCCCGGAGCAAAATCATCCCGATCTGCCCAGTGCGCTGCACATGCGTGCCGCCGCACGGCTGCAGTTCCAGTGATTCAATTTCGATGGCTCGCAATGTGCCGGTCCGCTCCACAGTTTTGCGCACCCCCGCCGCAGCCAAGTCTTCCGCGGATCCGTACTTCACGTGCACCGCGCGGTCCGCATACACTACATCGTTCGCAGCTGCCATCGCACGATCCAGAATTTCTTGCGTGGGTTCTTGTCCACGGACATCGATAGTGCAAACGTCCGAGCCCAAATGAAAAGACACTGTCGGGAGAGCAAACTTGGAATGCAACACCGCGGACAAGACGTGCTGCCCAGTGTGCTGCTGCATGTGATCGAAGCGTCGCTGCCAATCGATACTTCCCTTCACCGTGGCAATTTCGATGGGTTTGTCGACAACGTGGATTACTTCCTCTTCTTCATCGAGAACTTCCACAACACGCGCATCTCCAAGCCGCCCGGTATCGTGCGGCTGCCCGCCGGAAGTTGGATAAAACGCGGTGCGATCAAGTTTTACGCGCCACAACGAAACAGCCGGAGTTTTTGACGCAGCGGCGCTCACCGGCTCACAGCTCAAGAGATTGGCGGAAAATTCCCGCACGAACGCGTCATCGTAATACAGTCGCTTAGTCAGCATCTCTATTTCACGTGCTCACAAGTTATTTGCTGTTGGAAAATTTTAGCACAGGCTAAATTGGCTGCCGTTTAAGCTAACGCGGCGCGCAACCACACAAAAAAGGCGCGGAATCACGATATAATTGCGGCATGCCGGTGCGCCTTATCGCCCTTGATATCGACGGTACCCTGCTGGACAGCCGCTGGCAGATTTCCGAAGCCAATCGCGCGGCCATCGCGGAAGCCGCCAAACGTGGAATAGAAGTTGCTCTAGTCACTGGCCGCCGTTATGATTTTGCTCTTCCCGTGGCAAAGAAAATTGATTCTCCGCTCACCATGATCGTGAACAATGGAGCGCTGATCCGCTCGAAAGAAGGACGCACGCATGTGCGTCATCTGCTCTCTCGCGATATCGCCAGAAAAACCTTGGAAATCACCAAGCCTTGGCGCGAAGCCGCAGCAGTGGTTTTCGATCGGCCCAGCGCCGAACAGGTGATGGTCGAATCGCTCAATCCTGATGATTCGCTGCGCGCCGGATATTATTCACGTAACCGGGAGTTCATCGCCTTCGCCAAACCGCTCGAGACTTGCCTGACGGAAGATCCCATCCAGGTGATGTTCTCAGGTAATATTGCGCCAGTTCGCGAGATCGAAATGGCGCTGCGTACGGGGCCCTTCGCGAAAGAATTCGCTTTGGCGGTGACCATTTACGCCAAAAAAGATTTTGCGATGATTGATGTGATCAATCCGTCATGCTCCAAGGGCTCTTCGCTCGCGGAATGGGCAGCTCTGCGCGGTATCGACCGCGAGGACGTGCTGGCCATCGGCGACAATCACAATGACCTGCCCATGCTGAACTTCGCGGGTATCCCGGTGGTGATGGAAAATTGCGTCGCGGAATTAAAGACTTTCGGCTGGCACGAGACGCGCAGCAATGACCACGACGGAGTCGCCGCAGCCATTGAACTTTTTGCTTTGCGAGAGGCGCCCTCATGCGCATGAATCGCAAGCTCATCCTTCTGACGCTGGCTTTGCTCGCGGCTCCGGCACTGCGCGCCGAATACGTGGTGCTGCGCAGCGGCCAACGGCTCACCGTTACAGGCTATCAATTGCTCGGCAACAAATACCGGCTGCAGATGAATGGTGGCTTTGTGGAAGTTCCCAGCGAAGAAGTTATAAGTATTGAGCCCGAAGAAGTATTTGTGCCGATTGTCGTGCCTGTTGCGCCGGGCGCGCTGGGACAGAATGCGCAGTTCGGCCAATTCATTCAGTCGGCCGCCACGCGTTTCCATGTCGACGCCGACCTGATCTCCAGCGTGATTGCTAT
>DASYJM010000012.1:0-23745 GCA_035996445.1 Candidatus Acidiferrum sp.
CAATTTCGAACCCGCGTTGACGAATACCGCTCTCCCCCCGTAACATGACTGCTCGCATCCCCCCAAAATGATTGGCCAGACTATTTCCCACTATCGAATCGTTGAAAAACTCGGTGGCGGCGGCATGGGCGTGGTCTACAAAGCCGAAGACACCGAGCTCGGCCGCTTCGTCGCTCTCAAATTTCTCCCTGACGACGTTTCACACGATCCGCAAGCCCTCGAGCGCTTTCGCCGCGAAGCTCGCGCCGCCTCTGCGTTGAACCATCCCAACATCTGCACCATCTATGAAGTTGGCAAAGATGGCGAGCAAAGCTTCATCGCCATGGAATATCTCGATGGCGTAACTCTCAAGCACCAAATCGACGGCCGCCCGCTGCATACCGAAAAACTTGTCCCCATCGCCATAGAAATCGCCGACGCACTTGACGCCGCGCACGGGCAGGGAATCGTCCACCGCGACATCAAGCCCGCTAATATTTTCATCACCAAACGCGGCCACGCCAAAATTCTCGATTTCGGTTTGGCAAAAGTAAAATCCCCTGCCAGTTCCTCCACCACTTTGGCCACCGAACAAATGGCCACCATGGACCCGAATGACCTGACCAGTCCGGGAAGCACGGTTGGCACCGTCGCCTATATGTCGCCAGAGCAAGTCCGCGGCAAAGAACTTGACGCGCGCACCGATCTCTTTTCCTTTGGCGTCGTCCTTTACGAAATGTCTACCGGAGTGCTCCCGTTTCGCGGCGACACCTCCGGCGTAATTTTTGACGCCATCTTGAATCGCGCCCCCGCGTCGCCCGTCAGGTTAAATCCTGATTTGCCCGCCAAGCTCGAAGAGCTCATCAACAAAGCTCTCGAAAAAGAACCCAACCTGCGTTGCCAGAGCGCCGCGGAAATGCGCGCCGATCTTGAACGCCTCAAGCGCGACACCAGTTCCGGCCGCGCCCCCATCCCAGCTTTCGAGTCGACCGCCGCCAGAGAGGCCAGCTCCGGCCGCGTCGCGTCTGTTGAACCCCGGACCGAGCGCTCTGCAACACGAAAATTTTTACTCCCACTCATCGCTGCTATCGTCCTGGTTGGGGCTCTGCTGGCAGTGTTGTACTGGCGAGGTGCCTTCCATTCCGGAAAGGCCGCCACCGCATTTCAAAATCCTTCCATCTCCAGCCTGACCTCCTCCGGCGACGTCATCCAGGCTCGCATCTCGCCCGACGCTCGCTACCTTGCCTATGTTTCCAATCAACGTGGCCAATTCAGTCTGTGGGTTCGTCAGATCGCCATTAACAGTGCAGTTCAGATTATCCCGCCGGGGATCGGCATAATCAGTGATCTTGCCTTCACTCCTGACGGCAATTATGTAAACTACATCGTCAACGTCATGGGCGAGACGACCGGTAGGTTGTATCAAGTCCCGGTTCTTGGCGGAAGCCCCCGCCGCTTGTTGAATTCCTCGAACGGCGCTATTACCTTCTCTCCCGACGGCTCCAGCATGGCTTACAGCTCCCTGGACGTGCCCGCCAATGAAATTGCTTTGATGGTCTCCAGAGTAGATGGCAGCGGCGCCCGTAAACTGGCCACTCACAAAGCCACCTTCCAATACGGGTTCTTTAATATTCTGCGTTGGTCGCCTGGTGGGAAATTCATCGTTGCGCACGTCACCGAACCCAACGAGCCGAACGGTTTGTCAGGCACGCTGGTAAAGGTCGACGTCTCGACCGGAAGCCTGCAACCCATGCCTGGCAGGCACTGGCGCTTGCTCCACGACTTCGTTTGGCTCCCGGACGAGAGTGGTCTGGTCCTCGCCGCGCAAGACAAGACCGCTGTTCCTGCGCAAATCTGGACCCTCTCCTATCCCGGCGGAGTTGTGCGCCGAATTTCCAACGACATAAGCGATTATTTGTCGGTCGCTCTCTCCGCTGACGCTGGCACCATCGCCGCCGTGCAGAGAAACCTGACCAGTGACATTTGGACCGCCCCTGCCAGTAATCCCGTCGCTGCCCGTCAGGTTACTTTTGGTCGGACCGAAGGCGTCAATGACTTCACCATCATGCCGGACACTCATCTCGTTTACACCGCCAACCATTCCGGCAACTGGGATTTATTTATCTCCGATTTTGACGGCGGTAACGCGCGCCAGCTGAGTTTCGATAATCGTTATCACTCTTCGCCCAGCGCATGCGAAGACGGTCGCACCGTCATATTTAGCAGCAATTCTGCCAATGGCGATCGAGTCTGGAAGATTGATGTGCAGACTGGAGTTTCCACCGCATTAACCGACGGCCCCAGTGAAAGTTTTCCGATGTGCGCCACCGGCAACCAGATTTTCTACCTGGAACAAGGCAACGGCTCGAGCTTTATCCTCAAACTGCCTCTTTCTGGCGGCCCACCCGCCCGGCTCTCTGATCGCACCGCGCTTAGTCCCCCATTTCCCTCCATGGACGGCCGTCACGTAGCTTTCGCCACTCCCGGAAAAGACGGCAAGGTGGTGCTAGCGGTTGTCTCTGCCGACAACGGGACACTCGAAGCCGAGCCAACCATTCCTCCGACACTCGATCAAACCGCTCATTCCGCCGACTGGGCTCCCGATAACCGTTCTATGTCCCTGTCAGACATTCGCTCCGGCACACCAAACATCTGGTCCCTGCCCGTGCTCGGCAAAGGCCCCGGGCGGCAACTCACTCATTTCACTTCCGGTCAAATCTGGGCCTTCCATTACACTCGCGATGGCAAATCGGTCGCCATGGCTCGCGGCAACAACCTAAGTGACGTAGTCCTGTTCACTTCATCAAAATAGTATTCATAGATCGGTTCAAGGATGTCCCGTCGTGTTCACTGTAAAAGCGGGAGCCTGCGCCATTTTTACCCACGTTGTCAGCCGATAGCGCTGCCGCTCTTCAAGCCAGAAATCTCTCGAGCGTGTCCCAAT
The DNA here is from genome assembly GCA_035996445.1 of Candidatus Acidiferrum sp. Lineage (GTDB taxonomy): Bacteria > Acidobacteriota > Terriglobia > Acidiferrales > UBA7541 > Acidiferrum. The sequence continues at coordinate 2,924 of DASYJM010000012.1, forward strand.
AGTGGGCTTTCCATCCGGCAGCTAAATGTTCCGCCTGTCCTTTAGGAAAGCCGGTGTGATCGAAGACCACCTTGGTTGCGGCGCCATCTTCCACTAGCTCGAACTTTGCTATCGAATAATGGCCTGGATCCCAGTCGACCACGCGCCACGCTTGCACGATTCGCTCATCAGGCACTAGTTCCACATTTCGCCCCACGATATGTCCGCCGAAAATAGCGAACGCCTCACCCACTTGGCGACCTATTTCCGTCGGTTTCGGTCCAAACCCCTTGCCGGAGCGCATTTCGTCACTAAGCTGCGTCACTTTATCGAACTGCTTGGCATCGACCAGAGCTTGGTAAACATGCTGACGGCTAGCTTTAAGAACGAGCTCTTGATGAATCGCTTCCTCGGAACGAGAGATTTCTTCGGTGGGGCGCGCCAAGGTCTTGGGCGATAGCCCCAGGGTGCTGAATGCTGCAACGGCTCCAAAAATTGCCTTTCTTCTATTGATTCCATCGGGCTGTGTCACATTCTTGACCTCGCTCATTTTTCCTCCGGATTTTTTGCCACTCTTGATTCCTTTAGCGCCCACATCGGACCACCGTGACAAAATATGTTCAAGATAATATTTTGCTGGCTGGCCAACTCTCTTAGCGAGATACTTCGCCCCGCCTATACCTGGAGGCCTCATACCATACTCCGCCAATCACCAAGCGGAAAAGAAGAGCGCCACCATCGATAGCGCTCGCAAACTATTTAATCGCAGTGGCTTTGATAATGTCTTGTTGCACGAGATCATGGCTGGCGCGGGACTGACGCACGGCGGCTTCTATAATTATTTCAAGAGTAAAAGCGATCTGTCCGCGGAAGTTTTGGGGTGTTTCTTCACGGATCCTAACTGGAAGAGCTGCCAGGAGGGTGTCAAAGTGGATTTGTCGTCCACCGACGTTGGCTGGCAAGTTGTCCGCGCCTATCTCTCGCGGCAGCACTATGAAGACGTTGAAAACTCCTGTCCGATGGTGGCCTTGCCTACCGATGTTGCGCGTATTGAAAGGCGCACAAGCCTAGCACGCAGGAAATGTCGAAGAGTGTTTAATACGGTACAGCCGGTCACATTTTTGCCGCAGTTTTCTTCTCGTTGCCCGTGGCAGGCGGCGACTGTTTCGCGGCCCCAGGTTTTGGTCGCAAGGCCGCAAGAAATTGCTCTGGCGGGAGCGTGTTAATCACATCCGAATTTTCCAGCCACCCGCGTCGTGCTGTCGCAACGCCATAACGAATGAATGGCAGGTGCAGTGCATTGTGTGAGTCGGTGGAGATAACTACTTTTACGCCGCGCTGTTTGCACATCCGCAGATACACATCTTTGAGGTCCAGCCGATCCGGATAGGAATTACATTCCATAGCGACCCCATATTTTGCGCAGGCATCCAAAATCTTCTCCATGTCGTAGTCCAACTCGTCGCGTCGCAAAATCATGCGGCCCGTGGGATGCGCGATGATCTGCGTGTACGGATTTTCAATAGCCGCCAGCATGCGCTCCGTCATCGCCGCGCGCTCCAGATTAAAAAACGAGTGTATCGAGCAAACCACCACTTCGATTTGCGCCAGAAATTCGTCGGCGTAGTCCAGCCGCCCATCTTTCAAAATATCGACTTCCGAGCCGGCGAACACGCGGATACCCAGCTTCTTCTTGTTCACATCGCGCAAAGTTTTCAGGTGCTCCACTAATCGCTCTTCATCCAGACCGTTAGTGATCGTCAAAGATTTGGAGTGGTCCGTAATGGCGATGTATTGGTGCCCTAGTCCCCGCGCCGCTTCCGCCATTTCCTCGATGGTGTGCCGACCGTCGCTGGCCGTGGTGTGCATTTGCAAATCGCCCTTGATGTCTTTCAGTTCGACAAGTTTCGGCAGGCGATGTTCCGCGGCCGCTTCCATCTCGCCGCAATTTTCCCGCAACTCCGGCGCGATAAAGTCCAACTTCAGTTTGGCGTAAATTTCTTCTTCTGTTCGTCCGGCCACGCGCCTCCCGGATTTTAGCGTGGTCATCGCGTATTCGTTCAACGTGTAGCCCATATCGATGGCCCGGCCACGCAACTTCACGTTGTGTTCCTTGGAACCCGTGAAATAAATCAACGCTGCGCCGTAGCTATCCTTCTCAATCAGTCGCACATCCACCTGCAGCCCGCTATCCAGCGTGAAGCTCACTTTGTTTCCGCCCTTGGCCAGCACCTGATCGATTCGCGGGTACTTCAAAATGTGCTCCGCGATCACGTCAATCTTTTCCTGCGAAGTGTGGCCCTCAGCCAAGATCAGCAGAAAATCCAGATCACCGATAGTTTCTTTGCATCGCCGCAATGATCCCGCCGAGGTTATGGACCCAATTCCGGCGCCGAGCTTTTGTATATACACAATAATTTCCGCCGCCGCGGGCTCAGCCTTGTCAGTCCTGAATCTCCCAGTAGCCCGCTTGTGCACCTCCACGGCTTTCAAAATATTCTGCTCGGTCTTTTCGCCGAAGCCCGGCAAATCCCGCAGCTTGCCCTCTTTTGCCAGCCGTTCCACGTCCCCCACCGTAGCCGCTTGAAACGTAGACCACAGAAACGCCACCTTTTTCGGTCCCAGTGATTGCAATTGAATTACTTCTAGAAGGGTAGCAGGGAACTTCTTCAGCAGTTTCGCGCGCAGCGAATAATCACCGGTCTTAAGAATTTCCAGGATGTGCTCCGCCATGCGGTCGCCAATTCCAGGCAATTCCGTCAGTTTGGCCGGATCCTGTGCGATCTGTTCGATGGAGTCATGCATCCCGCCAATCAGTTCCGCGGTCTTCTCATAGCTGCGGTAGCGGCCGATAATCGCACCATCGATTTGCAGCAGCTCCGCCGTTTCCCGCAAAATCCGCGCCACCGTCTTGTTGTCCATCCCCGCATTGTAAATCCATTGTCGCGTGTAACACACGCCGCCGTCGTGAACCCCGGTTGATGATGGTGTCGTGCAGCTCTAAGATTTGTAGCTCGCGGCTTTAGCCGCGACAACAAAGTTGCTTGACTCTTTGGGCTTCAGCCCCTGAAGTTGTTCGAAGCCACTCGGTGCAAGCCCATGCGTCGTGCAAAAACGGGGCGAAGCTATTCCTCTAGCAAATAGTTCCACGGCCAGGCGTCATCGCCACCGCCAAAACAACCCTAAAGATTGTCTGCGAGAATTACACTACGCGCTGGTTTTCGCTACGTTGGCAGCCTGCGGCCCCTTTGGTCCTTGAACAATCTCAAATTCCACCGGGTCTCCCTCTTGCAAGGTGCGATAGCCGTCACCGCTGATCGCTGAGTAATGTACAAAAACATCCGGGCCGTCATCGCGCCCGATAAAACCATATCCTTTCGAATTGTTAAACCACTTGACCGTTCCTTGCACTAGGACGCCCTCCTGGCTAAGACCCAAATGTTTCTGTTTGTGCCACTACGGCGATGCCGCTGCGGCCACGCAGAAAAATAATTTGCGCGGAGTCTATCAGAATGAGTTGATGCGTCAAGGGGAGACTACGGTTTCCTGTGCTCGAAAAGCTAAATCGCCAATGAATTTAGTATTAATGGTTGTTAATGTTGTTTGAAAATGAATCGAAAGTAGTACAACAAACCTGCGATGGTCTTGCCGTCGCGGATGATCCTTTTCTGAATCATTTGTTCCAATTCGTTGCGGTCGTACGCTCGGCTCTCGATTTTCTCGTCCTCTTCGGGTTGCGCTATTCCTTCTGTCAAGCCCTCAGCCAGCAAAATAAACATCTTCTCTTCTAGAAACCCGGGCGTCGGAAAGAAGTCCAAAAAAATTCGGAAATGCCGCGCTCGGTATCCGGTTTCTTCCATCAATTCGCGCGCCGCCGCTTTCCGCGGGCTTTCTCCTTCATCAATTCGTCCGGCGACCAGCTCCCAAAGAAATTGTCTCGCGGCATGCCGGTATTGCCGAATTAATAGCACCCGCCCATCCGGCAGGATCGGCAGCACCACTACCGATCCGGAATGGGTGATCATTTCTCGGGTGGCGCGCACTCCCCCAGGTTCCACCAGTTCATCGCGGCGGATTCCAAATACTGGCCCGCTATAAATTGTTTTGCTGCGAATGATGCGAGCCTTTTGTGCCTTGCCTTTTGCCATGGTCTCCCCATTTTATGTTGACATCATAACCGACCGGCGAATATCGCGAACGTCGATATGCTTCAATAAAGTCTCTGAAAGTTCCGCGCATCACGCTCTCAATTGCGCCCCCTGCGGCCCCCGCCTATACTTACCGGCAGCCTGATAGCGGAACGTTTACTGTTTTTTAGTTCGAAATTCGTCGCTATCACGTTGCCCTAATGACCATCAACACCATCATTGTCGACGACGAAAAACCGGCGCGCGATGAGCTCGCTTTCCTGCTCAAGAGTTTCCCCGAAATCAATCTCATCGGTCAGGGAAAAAATGGCGTCGAAGCCGTAGCCTTAATCAAGGAACATCTCCCGGACCTCGTATTCCTCGATGTAAAAATGCCCGGCCTGGACGGTTTCGGCGTGCTGAAAAAACTCGTCGAGCGTAAGATGAAAATGCCTCACGTGGTCTTCGCCACAGCCTTCGATCAATACGCGGTTCAGGCCTTCGACGTCAGCGCCGTTGATTATGTCCTGAAACCGTTCGACAAGGGGCGTCTGGCCAAGGCCATTAACCGTGCTCGCAAAATGCTGGAAACCCAAACGTCCGCAACGGACCGTCTCGAACAGCTTGTAAATCAACTGGAATCCAGCCGCCAGAATTCTTCGCCCCCCGCCAAGCTGCTCGTCAAATCCCAACAGCGTTTGCTGCTGGTTGACGCGGAAGATTTTATTTGTGCATCGATCCAGGATGGATTGATTTCCGTAACCGCGCGCGACGTGGAAGGCACTTCAAATTACCGCACGCTGGAGGAATTGAACGCCAGCCTCGACTCCGACGCCTTCTGGCGCCCGCACCGCTCCTTCCTCGTCAACATCCATCACATCAAGGAAGTAGTCCCGTGGTTTAAGTCCAGCTACATGCTAAAAATGAACGACAAAAAACAAACCGAAATTCCCGTGAGCCGTGCCCAGACCAAACGCCTCCGCGAGTTGTTCAAGCTCTAACCGGCCGGCTCCCCACTTTCCATGTTGCGTTGGAAATATAAAGTTAAGGACATACCTCATGCGCCAAAAACGGTGGCTGGTTTACCTACTTTTTCTCTCTTTCTTCTTGAACTCATTCTCCGCCGTTGCTGCTCAAGAGCGGCCGCTTACTGCAAGGGAAGTTGTCCAACGCATCCAGGGACACGTCGGTGTCCCCTGGCAGCAAGAGACTGTCGATACCTTCAAAGCCGGCGATCCCGATACTAAAGTCACCGGCATCGCGGTAACCATGATGGCCACCTTCGAGGTCTTGCAACGCGCCGCCGCTTCCGGCGCAAATCTGATCATCACTCACGAACCAACTTTCTATAATCATCTCGACAATTTCACCGAGATCCCGCAAAAAGAAAACGATCCCGTGCTTGCCGAAAAGCTCGCCTTCCTCAAGGAAAACCACCTGGTGGTCTGGAGATTTCACGATCACTGGCACCAGCGCACGCCAGACGGGATTGAAGCAGGGATGACACACGCTCTTGGTTGGGAAGCGTTCCAGGACAAACAAAACCAATACCTCTTCAAAATTCCAGAAACTACGCTCGACAAATTAGCGAGTTTCCTGAAGGCCCGCCTGGAACTTCACACCATGCGCGTCGTCGGCGATCCCAAAATGAAAGTAACCAGGGCAGCCCTTTCCCCCGGCGCTGCTGGCATGCCGCGAGAAATTGGCGCGTTGGAAAATCCCGACATTCAGCTGCTCATCACCGGCGAATCTCGTGAATGGGAAACTGTGGAATACGTCGCCGACGCCGTCAGCGAAAAGAAAAACAAGGCGCTCATTATTCTCGGCCACATCCCCTCAGAACAAGCCGGAATGGAAGAGTGCGCCCGTTGGCTTAAAACGTTTGTCTCCGAAGTTCCTGTAAATTTTGTGCCCGCTGCGCAACCCTTCTGGTGATCCACTACGTTGGCCGCAGGCCAGTTAGAATTTAGAAGTGCCCTCTGAAAACTTAATAGCGATAATCGTCGCGGCCCTGCTCGACAAGCGCACCGGCCTTCTCACCATACTCTGGTTCGGCCAATAATGTCGCGCACATGGCCTCGTAAACTTCCGCGGCTCGCTCCAGCGCTTCCGCGATGCTTTCGCAAATGTTGTACTTTCCAACGTGCTCTTCAAATTCCGCCTGCTTCATCAGTTGGGCAGGTTGCTCCAGCGCTCCGCAAAGCAACAGCGCTTTATGCGCGTCGCGAACCACGTCCGCGAAATGCTCCAGCACCTGCAGCCCAGTCGCATCAATTGCGGTCATATTCCGCAGACGCAAAATAATTATGGGCGGAAGTTCCGGCAATTTCTCAATAACGGCTTCCATTTTGTCCGCCGCACCGAATAGAAAAGGGCCATGAATCCGGAATATGGCCACGTACGGCGGAATCTCCTTGCCCTGCAAAATGTGCCGCCATCCATGCTCCACGTAATTGCGGGTCACGCGCGAAATCTTAGTAGTGCTGGTCACCTTACTGATGAATACCAACGCTCCCATAATCATTCCCGCTTCCACCGCCACAGTCAGGTCCGCGAACACCGTCAACAAAAATGTAAGCAACCACGTTCCGACTTCCAGTTTAGGAAGCTTCAACAGCTCTGGAATCTCGCGCCACTCGCCCATGTTATAGGCCACCACAAATAAAATCGCCGACAATACCGCCAGCGGAATGAACTTCGCCATCGGCGCAGCAAATAACAGAATCGCTAGCAGTGTCAGCGCGTGCGCCATTCCCGCCACCGGAGTCCGTGCACCGGAGCGGATGTTCGTAGCCGTTCTCGCGATTGCTCCCGTCGCCGGCAAACCGCCAAACAGTGGCGACACAATGTTTGCGATGCCTTGCGCCACCAGCTCCACGTTGGGATTGTGTTTGTCGCCGCTCATCCGATCGGAAACTACCGCGGACATCAGCGATTCAATGGCACCGAGCATCGCCACGGTAATCGCCGGTCCGATCAACGGCCGCAGATGGCTGAAATGGAATACTGGAATATTTAGCGTGGGCAATCCGGAGGGTATCCCGCCGAATCTGCTCCCGATGGTCTCCACCGGCAGCTTCAACAGCCACACCAAAGCGGTGCCCACAAACAACGCCACGATATAGCCCGGCACTTTCGGCAGGCGACGCACACAAAAAAGAATTACTATCAGCGCCCAGATCCCCAACATCGTTTCGGTGTAAGAAAAGGTGCCGAAGCTTCTAGCCAGCGTTTCCAGGCGCGCCCAAAATTCACCTGGCACGTGGTCAATTTTCAATCCAAAAAAATCCTTGATTTGCGTACTGGCGATAATCACCGCGATGCCGTTGGTGAAGCCCACAACCACCGGACGCGGAATGAATTTGACCGCCGTTCCCAGCCCCGTCGCGCCCAGCACTACCAGAAAAACGCCGGCCATTAAGGTGCACAAATAAAGCCCTTCAATCCCGTAACGCGTCACGATGCCGAACACCACCACAACGAACGCCCCGGTGGGCCCACCGATTTGTGTCGCGGATCCGCCCAGCGCGGAAATCAAAAATCCCGCGATCACCGCGCAATACAGTCCCAGCTGCGGCGGAACCCCCGAAGCAATGGCGAACGCCATGGCCAGCGGCAGCGCCACTAGTCCAACGGTGACCCCCGCAAGCAGATCCGCGCCAAACTGCTGCAATGAATAATGTCGCAACACCAGGAAGGACTTAGGAGCCCAGTCTTTAAATTCAACCATCGTTATCCATTGTATCTTCGAATGGATTTCACTTCAGAGCAACGCCGCGCAGGAAGGCATGCCATGGTAGTCGCCCATCCATTCTTTCACCCGCCACGGCCAAGGACGCACTATTTCTCTGCTTCAGATTCCAAACCCGTTACGGCCTTCGGTGCTATCGCTTTACTTTTGGAGCAAGCGAATCGGCGAAGAGTCTGATCTATTTCTCCTGTCTCAAGTGACTCCCAACGAAGTTTGCGCATCGAAACAATGGGGAAGCGGGCGTTGCTAGCATAGCAGCTCGCTTGAACATCTTTTCCGGGAATATGCCTCTGCATGGCAAGCATGCAGAGTATGATTTCCAATAATCGTCAGCGCCTTGCATCCTCCGGCGCGGTTCACAGGAACGATTCAGTTCAAGAAGTGTGAATAGTGTTTTTCAAAAGGATTACAGGTGCACACCTCTCAAATTCTTCAGGCGTGGGGAAAAATCCTCAAAGGCGAACGCCCCGCGCTCTCCATTGAAATCACTCGCGAATGTCCGCTGCGATGTCCGGGTTGTTACGCTTTCGGTGACGCTCATCTAGGCGGCGGCCGGACCTTGCGGGACCTGAACGATCGTAAGGGGCAAGCATTGATCGATGGTGTTTTGGGAGTAGTGGACGGCTTGAAGCCGCTGCATCTATCAATTGTCGGCGGAGACCCGCTGGTCCGCTATCGTGAACTGGAATCTCTAGTTCCGCAGTTACTGGCACGCGGGATCCACGTGCAGATTGTGACCAGCGCTTTCCGAAAAATGAGCCCTGACTGGGCTCACCTGCAAAACCTGAACATCGTGGTATCCATTGACGGATTGCAGCCGGAACACGACAAACGGCGCGCTCCAGCAACCTATGAGCGCATTCTAAAAAATATTGCCGATCAAAAGGTAACCATTCACAGCACCATCACCGCTCAGATGATGAAGCGCCCCGACTATCTCGAAGAGTTCTTGAAATTTTGGACTCCTCGCCCTGAAATCAAAAAAGTGTGGTTCAGCATGTTCACTCCCCAGGTGGGTGACCAGCTTCCGGAAATGCTCTCCAAAGAAGAGCGCTTGCGTGCCATCGAGGAAATGACGCAGCTGCGAAAACAGTTCGCGAAGCTGGATATGAAGGAGGCCTTGATTCGTCAGTTCGCTGCGCCGCCACATAGCCCGGACGATTGTGTGTTCGCGCTCACAACTCAAACGCTCTCGGCCGATCTGCAAACGAAAATCACGCCATGCCAGTTCGGCGGAAATCCCGATTGCGCCGCGTGCGGGTGTATCGCTTCCATGGGGCTGGCGGCCATCGGTGCCCACAAGTTGGGAGGCGTTCTGTCCGTCGGCAGAATTTTTAAAGGCTCCATTGCCATTGGGCAATGGCGCGCGCGATCAAGATCAATCGCTCTCAGGCAAACTGGAGTTTCACCAATTCCAAGTGTCACGCCTGCACGCGAACCATCACAGCCCAAAACGATTCAAGCCACCGAAACATTTCCGCAGATTTCGGTGGACACACTTCCCGTCCTGCAAACCAGCGAAAAACTCTGCGTAAGGGAGCCATGAGTTCGTCCTAGATCTGTTGGTCGTAGAGCGCAATTATCGACCCTGGGGAGCCTCCGTCACAGGCGGCCTCGCAAATGTGAACGGCTCTGCCAAAACAAACTCCACTCGGCTGTTTGGCTTCATTTCCACCTTTGGCGCAGCAAACGCAGCGATCACCGGGCCCGCAGCAGAACCTGCTGGACCTGCAACGCCCGTCGCACTGCCGAGGTGTTCGCCGGATTTGGTCTCGGCTTTAGCTTTGGCGGCACCAGCACCTTGCCCCCTTACTTCCTGATCACTCTCAACGCCCAGCCTGCGGCCATTTACCACCAAGCTGATTAGCTCAAGCCGAACCTCCGCTTTGCCTTTTATATGCCCACCCTTCTTGTCTTCGGCCATGCGCACATGCGCTTCCGTGCCGCGCGGAATCACCACCTGGTCGTGAACCAGCACTGAGGGGTCCACGATGCCGGTAAAAATATCGCCGGTATGATTTTTGCTGGAATTGATTTCGTCCGCGATGCGTACTGAAATTATCGTGTCCGGCGGTAGCGTGACGCGCTCGCCCTCTGCGGGCTGGTCTGATCTGCGGTCGTCTCTCCGGGCTCGATCGTCTGGTCTTCTAGCCTCATCACGCTGGGCATCGTCGCGCCGCGTATCGTCCGGGTTTCGTGGCGGCGGGCTAGCTTGCTGTCCGTTGTCCTGTGCGACTGCCGCGTTCAATTCAGTCGGTGCAGAAGTTTGTTCACCGGTACGATCAACCGCGCGGCCTACAAATAAAACCATCGCGCCCATCACGACTAATGCCGCCGAAATCTGTCCATTCATGATTCCCCCTAAGCAGAATATTTTTCGAGCGGCTGGGCTTTCCTTCACCTACTGTCTGTTGGATGTATTCGCACTGCGAAACGTGTGCAACGTTATGGGCATCACTCGATAGGGATCGAGATGTTGGATTGCTCGCCGCTAGTGGAATAGGCGATGACCGTCACATGAGATCTGGCGGCGATAACATGGCCGCGACTCGAAGAATCGCCCGATGTCAAAGTGATTTTGGCCGTTTGCGAATCGCCTGAGCGGAAATCTACTACGGAGGCATTCAGCGCATTGCCGGTATTCACGGAACACGTCCTGCCGGGAACTTCCAGCTCGCATGCCAGAAACACATATCCCGTGTCGCCTGCAGAGCGCAGCTCAAGCACCGTGCTACTCCCCGCCTGGCCTCCCGCCTTCAACGGCGCCGCGCTCATCTTCGGCGCGCCCACGCGGTCCGCTTTGTAAACTCTCACGTAATCCACAATCATCTCTGCAGTAGTCGGCGTAGTGCTGTGCGGCGGTCCCGGCCAGTCGCCTCCCACTGCCAGATTCAACAGGAAATAGAAAGGCGCATTGAACACCCATCGTCCCCCAGTAGGCACATCAGCAGCAGTGCGAATAAGAAATGGCTTCCGCCAATCGTCCACATACATCTGCACCATGGCGGGCGACCATATCGCGCCATACACATGGCAGTCCGGCGTCGAGTCATCGATGCGCTGCCCACCCGGAAACGTAAATATTCCCGTCAGACTAAATAGACCCTTCTCTGAAGTGCTTGGCCCGTGGATCGTCGATTCAACTTTAGTTGGCCCCAGTCCAGCTCCCGAGCCGCCAGACTCAGGAATGTTTTCCATGATATCTATCTCACCGCCAGCCGGCCATTTCCCGACGGTGCCCAGCATCCAGAACGCTGGCCACAATCCCGCACCGACGGGGAGTTTTATGCACGATTCCATCCGCCCGTATTGAAAATCTTTCAACCCCAGTGTTTTGAGCCGCGCGGAAGTCCACGACCCGCTGGGAGCAGGTTCTTCGCTGGCTTTCGAAGCACGAATAATCAGATGCCCATGACCGTCCTGCAACGCATTCGGATGTTTAGCGTCGCAGGGTGCCGGGGCAGAGCTGCCTGGCGCACAATAAACTTCCAGCTCATGATTACCCCATCCGCTTCCGCCAATATCGTAGGTCCACTTGCTCGCGTCGGGCGCGGCACCAGCTTCAGTAGCGTTGAATTCGTCGCTCCACACCGGATTTCCCCACGCCTGCGCACTCGCGGTAGCCGCAAATCCACAAGCAATGAGCGCCGCTGCACTCACCAAGCGTCCCATCTTATTTGCAACTGTTGACCGCACGCACCGCGTCACTGCTCTATCTTTCACAACTTTTTTGTCCATCTTCGAAAATCGCCCTCCGGTGCACCCACTCATAACTTCCTTCGCAACAAATGCAGCATAAATTGTGCTCCACCCAGCTGACCGGGGCTATCCCATTAGTACTGTCCGAATTCTGTACCGCCGTCCAGTAGCTGCTCCCCGATCAAAATCATAAGCTCTGCCCAGTCGACGCCGCATCCAGCCAGTAATCGTCGTCTCCTTGGCCCCGGTCTCCGAGAGTATTGGACGCAAAGCAGAAAAGTCACGACGTTATAGATTCGCGAAATTGTTTTTCTATCCGGAACCGGGGGAAAAAATGCGACGAACCATTTTCATTGCTACCGTTTTGCTGATCGCTATGTTCTTGGCCGTCAGTATGTACCTTGGCGCTCAATCTTCCTCCGAAGCTCCCGCAGGATTTGACGGCCAAACCAATGGAACTGCCTCGCAGAGCGCCATGGACACTGCCGCAGGTATTTTCACCGAGGTAGAAACCCCTGAAAAAGGGTTAGGCCCCATTTACAACGCCACATCCTGCGTTGAATGCCACCAGAACATGGCCGCAGGTGGCGGTGCCCAGACCACTGTCTTACGCGCCGGTCACGTTTCTCGCGGAGAACATTCCCGAGACAATTATCTTCACGATTCTAGGCATCGCAGCGATACCAATGGCAGTTCAGGAACGTTCACGGCCGCCACCGCCATACTTACGAACGGCGAAACGATTCCTGACCGTTCGCTGATAAATCAACGCGCTATCTGTGCCGAGGTGCAATCCCACGTTAGCACCGCGGAAAATATCAGCACCCCCCGCCTGTCTCTCAGCGTGCTCGGTGACGCTTTCGTCGAGGCCGTTCCGGATGCCACATTTCTGGCGCTCGCAAAACAAAACGGTGGCGAAGTTATTACCGTTCCAGTGCTGGAATCGCCTAACACCTCCGAAGTCGGCCGCTTCGGCTGGAAAGATCAACACGCCAGTCTTCTCAGTTTTGCCGGTGACGCTTATTTCAATGAGATGGGCATCACCAACGAGTTATTCCCAGATGAAGCTACCAGCACCTGCGAGCCCGCTGGCGTACCGCATCCCAATGATGTCGACCACGATCTCGGTAGTCTGGCGCTGTTCATGCGCGCCACAAAAGTTCCGCCGCGCGGCCCGATCACTGCTCAGGTGAATCAAGGTCAGGCCATCTTCGAAGCCATCGGCTGCGCACAGTGCCACGTCGGCACGTTGGCCACCGCCCCGGCTGACACCACAATACACGGAGGCGCCTACGTGATTTCTGCCGTACTCGGCGGCAAGCAGTTTCATCCTTTCGGTGATTTCTTGCTTCACGACATTGGCACTGGCGATGGCATTCAACAAAATGGCCCAGCCGATACGGCCTACAAAATTCGCACCGCGCCACTTTGGGGACTGCGTACACGCACGCAGTTACTGCACGACGCCTCAGCCATGACTCCCGAACAGGCAATTCACAAGCACACTCATGAAGCCGCCACGGAGGCGCAAAGATACCGCCAACTCACTCCCGCCCAGAAACAGCTCCTGCATGTTTTCTTGAACTCGCTGTAATGAGAGTCGCCGATGGGGAATTGCTTCGTTTCTAAAACTGAGCGCCCACCCCGTGTTTCTAGAAAGAGTGGGCGTCAGGACACAACGGCCGGCAACGAAGTTTTTTCTGCAATTGCCTTTATTAATTTAATTCTGGCTGCCCGCTTCGGCTATTTCAGAGTTGGCTTGCTCGTAGCCGGCCAGGAAAGCATCGCGATCGGTTTGCGTGGCCCAACGCCCCACGGGAGCTAAGCGCTGTTCGCCCCGTTGCACCGCCAGCTTGCCCACGTATAACCCATCGCGGTAAGCAGCCGTCAGTAATGGATCGATAGAGCTTGCTTGCGAAGGAGCAGCAGCCAGTGGTCTAACAGCTGTCCTTTGAGGTTGCTTCATTGATCTGGCCCCAAGCACCGCATGCGTCGTGAATGTGAGTGAGGCCGCAGCGATCGCAACCCAGTATGCGCCCCGCCCGTTGGCAAAAGTATTTTTCATCATTGATCTCCCGTGATATTTGTTGTTAGCGTTCCCGAGCGATTTATTTTCCGATCTTCCACACTGGTAGATGAGCCGGTGTCATGATGCGTTGTCGCTTTAACCGCAAGCTTTACGTTCTTAACTGAATCTTTGCGTGCTCTTTACGAAAGCCCTCTCAAGGGTCAATGTAGAATGGAATAGCAGCTTAAAATCGCAAACTCGCACTATGGATTTTGACAAGATCAAACATCGCACGTGGTTATCCTGGGCCGCCGTGAGCCTGCTCGTGGCCCTCTGTGCGGTGCTCGCTGGGTTGCAATACCGCTGGATCCGGGAAGTCGCCGACGCCGAAAGTTACCGGCTCCGCGAGGATCTTCACTATCGACTCAATCTCCTTCGGCGCAATTTGAACGATGAAGTTTTTGCTGCTTGTTACGGCTACATTCCCGCCAGCTGGGAAATTCAGAAGCTTGGCAGGGACATGGCTTATCTGTCGCAATATCGCCACCGCAAGGAATCGGGTGACCATGTTGTTCTCCGCATGGCCGTTGCCGTTCCAGATAAACTCGATCTTGTATTGCTTTTTCCGGATCCCGCCGGAGCCCATCTTGTTCCTGGTAATTGGCCGCCGGAATGGGAGGCCATGCGCAAAAGCCTTATCGTTCGCTTGCGCGGCGGACCGGCGCCTCTGAACCAATCTTCGACGCTTGTGGAATTTCCACGCTTCGGCACGGATACGCGCTCGGGGCCTCGTTTCGCTGAACAGGAATGGTTATTGCTTGACCTCGATGCCGATCATATCGGCCAAACCTTACTTTCCGAAATGTTGAATCGTTACCTCGGAGAAAACGGAAAACTCGAGTACGACGCGGAAGTTCTGGCCCGCACAAATCCCGCCGTTACCATATACCGTTCGCCTACTGACTCTTCGGGCCGAACGGCATGGATTCCCGACGCCTCTGTCGATCTCTTGGAAATCGCCCGCCCACAATCGGCCGCGCCCGGACTTCCACCTGCTGCGCCCACGGATTCTGATACGTCGCCTCCAGCAGGCCGCATCGTTGCGCCGCCCATTACCGCACCGGAGCCCGGACCAAACCGCGCCCTCTGGAACCTCCGCGTACATCATCACGCCGGATCGCTTGAGACTATCGTCGCCAAAGGTCGCCGCACCAATGACCTTCTCGCTGCTGGATTACTCCTTCTCATTTTTGCCACCACCTACGCGCTGGTACGTTTTTCCCGTCGCGCGCAAGACCTCGCCGAGTTGCAGATGAACTTCGTTGCGGGCGTTTCCCACGAATTGCGTACTCCGCTGACGGTAATTCGCACCGCTGCCTACAATTTGCGCGGTGATCTGGCCAACCAACCTGGACAAGTCGCGCGTTACGGCGCTTTAATTCGCGAGCAAGCGGAAAAACTCTCTGCGCTCGTCGAGCAGGTGCTGCGCTACGGCAATGCCCGCGCCGGTCGCGTACTTCAGAAGCGCGAACCACTTGCCGTTCAGGAATTGATAGACGCCGGCCTCCTTGCTGCGAGTAATGCGACGCAGACAAAAGATCTTGTCGTGGATAAACATATCGAGCCCGGTTTGCCTCCCATCCTCGCGGACAGGGAATCCATGCAGCACGCGCTGCAAAATCTTTTTGAGAACGCCATGAAGTACGGCGCGCCCGGCGGCGATTGGATCGGTATCTCGGCCACGCCGTCAAAAAATGGCGGACCGGTCGCCGTCGAAATTCGTGTGGCTGATCGTGGGCCCGGCATTCCCGCGGAAGAACGGGAGTACGTCTTTGACCCGTTCTTTCGCGGCCAACGTCCATTAATGGACCAGATTCATGGAACCGGCTTGGGTTTGAACCTGGTCAAAAGAATTGTCGAAGCGCACGGCGGCACCGTTGCGGTGCGCGACAAATCCGGCCCAGGAGCCGAATTTATTGTCCGCCTCCCGGCCGCTCCGCCCAGTGCGGTTTCAACCTCCGTATCCTCCCAGAAAACTGAGCCATCTCGATGAACCCGATTCTTCTTATTGAAGACGAACCGGGTCTGGTTATGACCATCACTGATTTGCTTAAAGCGGAAGGCCATCGTGTGGAGAGCGTCTCCGATGGAGATGTCGGTCTCACCAAGGCCACAAAGGAGAAGTTCGCACTAATCATTCTGGATGTCATGCTCCCCAAAAAAACCGGCTTCGAAGTTTGCCGCGAACTGCGCCAAGCGGGCATCGACACCGCTATTCTGATGCTCACCGCCAAAACACAGGTCGTTGATCGCGTCGTGGGCTTGAAGCTTGGCGCCGACGATTATCTGACCAAGCCCTTCGATCCTGCGGAATTACTTGCACGCGTTGAGGCCTTGCTGCGTCGCGTGAACAAGGAAAACCGCGTCAACGTGCGCAGCATTAACTTTGGTGATGTCCAGATTGATTTTGAACGTGCGGAAGTCCGCAAAGCCGGCCAACCTCTCGCCTTGGCTGCCAAGGAACTTCAATTACTGCGTTATCTCGTGAATCATCGCGACCGCGTCGTTCCACGTGAAGAAATTCTGCAGCAAGTGTGGGAGTACGATAGCGAAATCTCTTCTCGTACTATCGATGTGCACATCGCCTGGCTTCGTCAGAAACTCGACAATCCGCAAAATCCAAAATTCATCCAGACCGTCCGCGGCAAAGGCTACCGCTTCACGCAACCCGACTAGCTGACACGGGTTGCCTCGAAGGGCCGCTCTGCAGCTCACTGGCGGTCGCCTGGTTCGGCTGGTAACGGTGACAAAGTACCTTCTTCTCGTAGACGACAGCGAATTAATACGGTTGGCGACCCGTCATTTCCTCGAGAGTCAGACGGGCTTTGAAGTTTGTGGCGAAGCTATCGACGGAATTGACGCTCTCGAAAAAGCCAGCCACCTCAATCCCGACCTGATTATTCTCGATATCGCTATGCCCCGTATGAACGGCCTGCAGGCCGCTCGCGAGCTGCGCGCCAGAATGTAGCGGGCGCCGATCATTTTGTTTACCTGGTATGCCCACGCCGTCCAGCCTGACGCTGCAGTGGCGGCCGGGATCAGCGCAGTAATTTCCAAATCAAATCCTGCCGAACTACAGAGTCACGTTAAGAGCGTACTTGCCGCCGCATAGCTGCAGGCATCCGGACCAGTAAACTTCACTCCAGATCGATCTCCACCTCATCCACATAGCACCAACCCCAGTTTTCCCCAGGCTCAAAGGATTTTATGATCGGGTGATTCGTCTTGTGAAAGTGTTTCGTGGCGTGCTTGTTTTTAGAGCTGTCGCAGCAACCCACGTGGCCACACTCCAGGCACAATCGCAGATGCACCCAGGTGTCGCCCATTTTCAAACACTCTTCGCATCCACGCGGCGTTTTTGGGGTTACCGGTCGTATCTGGTCGAGATGGGTGCATTCCACCATGTTCTTGCTCCTGTAGTAAAAATTCAGACCGAAAATGTTTTGCCACTCGATCTGCTTGCTAAGCTACAAACGAGCCCATGCTACACTTCGCGCTTCAAAAAGGAAGCATACGTGAAACGCACAATTGGTTTGCTGGCCATGTTGTGTCTGATGCTTGGTAATACCACTTGGGCTCAAGCTAGCTCAAACACCCAAAACACGGACGTCGAAAAACAAAAATCCCTGTGGACTAAGCTCGAATCCACCATTGACGACATCGATCGCAACCTCGACGGCGTTCTTGGCCTCGCCATCGAAGATCTAAACACCGGCCAGAAATTCTTGCTGCGTGCAGATTCCGTGTTTCCCCAGGCGAGCTCCATCAAGATCGCGGTGCTTGCCGAACTTTATCACCAGGCGCAGCTGTCCGCTCAAGGCACGCCCGGCAAGGCAAAATTGACCAACCTCTACACCATGCGCGCCGCTGATCTAGTTCCAGACAGTGACATCATGGGCGGTCTTACGCCCGGCGTCACGCAGATCACCAACCGCGACCTCGCCACCATGATGGTAGGAGTCAGTGACAACTCGGCTACCAATGTCCTAATCGATCGCCTGGGCATGGAGAATGTCAACGCGCTGCTCGATAGCCTTGGCCTTCACAACACCCGGCTACGCCGCAAAATGATGGATGTCAAAGCCGCCGCGGAAGGCCGTGAAAATATCTCCACGCCGCAGGAAATGCTCACGCTGCTTGAGGAAATATATCAGGGCAAAGTGTTGGACAAAGAAATGACCGCGGACTTTCTTAAAATGCTGAGCACCCACAAGGCTAGTTTCATTCCGCGCGACCTGCCAGATGGCCTGCAAATCGCCAACAAACCGGGCGAGCTCGAAGCCGTGCGCAACGATTCCGGAATCGTCTTCCTGCAGAATCGCCCCTACATTATTTGCGTCATGACCACGTATCTCGTCCGTGAACGTGACGGGGAAGAGGCTATCGCCAAAATCTCTGCGGCCGCTTACCGCCTGTTCGACCGCCTGGCCCGCTCTTCCCAATACGGCCGAGTCATCTCGGAGCGCAACTCCGCAGTTCCCAGGTAAAGATTTTGCAAATATGTGTCGGCTGCTCCGTCGCTAACAATGCGGCCCGCGATTTTGTGCGGGCCGTGCAAGTTAATCTCAGCCTAAAGTTAATCTCACTCCTAAAACAAAGCGGTAGGTCGCCGCTCCCACTTCTTGCTTTTCTCTTTGGCAATCCCTTCGACATCCTTCACATAGGCCCCGGCCTGCGTCAAAACATGGTGCAAATCGTTCCCCAGGCTAATAAATGTAAAACCCTTCTCCAGAAATTCCCCCACGCGGGAGGTGCCAAACAAGAATATTCCGAGGATTACCTTGTTCTTGCGCGCTTCCGCGATCAGCTTTTCGGTCGCCGCGCCCAACTCCGCCGAAGTGTACATCAGCGGGAATTCATACTTTTCATACAAGCCCATAGACATGCACAAATCGTTCTGTCCCAGGAAAAGAATATCCACGCCCGGCACTGCCGCGATCTCTGTCATATTTTCAATACACGACGCCGTCTCCACTTGCAGCGCCACCATCAGATTATTGTTGGCAGTCCCCGCATATCCCAGCAGTCCGGCCTTGTTCATGCTGCGCTGCGGAAAATAAACAGAACGCGTCCCGGTCGTCGGATATTTCGTACAGCTCACCGCCTGCTGCGCCTCCTCCGCCGTATTGATGTACGGAACCAGCACACCATCCGCGCCCAAATCCAGCGCCTGCTGAATCCCCGGCCGGTCGTTGTACCCACCCACGCGCACCATCGATTTCGCGCCGCCGCTGGCGACGGCGGCCAACATGGCCGACAATTTCTCATAACCCATCGGTCCGTGCTGCGTATCCACCAGCAACCAGTCGTATCCGCTGTGCGCCAACTGCTCCGCCACCGTCGGGCTGTGTGAATTCAAAAACAAACCCAACTTCGGCTTACCCTCGCGCATCTCTTTCTTGAACTCCGCTCCCGTCACCGCTTCCGCCATCGTCAATTCTCCTTAGAATATTTTTGTGATTATCGTTAAGTATGCCGCCTCAAAATCGCCACGGTGTACCAGTGCATGGTGGTGGCGATGGTGGGCGGCCACAGAGACCACCCGTTACTATCGCTGGTTTTTGGAGTCTATATCAATTCTTGGTCTTCAATTTGGCCAGGAAATCGAAGTCTCCGCTGGGCGATAGCAGCAAATCTCCCAATTCCTTCTGATGCACCGAAACTGCATCCCCAAACCACAGCGGCAAATAAGGTAAATCCGTGGCCAGTATTTTTTGCGCTTCGCTGCACAGCGCTTTTCGCTTGTCGCCATCCATTTCCACGCGAATCTGATCCGTCAACACGTCCATCCGCGCATTTCGGTAATGCCCGCGGTTCGCGCCGTCCGGCGGAAACCGCTTCGAAGAAAACAAAAATTCAAAAACGTCGGGATCGTTATTGGCCCCCACCCAACGAAACAGATTGATCTCAAAATTGCCCTTCACCAAATCCGAAAGCAGCGTCGCCGCCTCCAGCGAGCGCACTTCCAGGGCAACCCCCACGTGCCGCCATTGTTCCTGTAGAGCTGCGCCAACCAGTCGCGCCTGCTCGTCGGTCGAAGTCTTCAGCATCACGTGCATGCGCACGCCATTTTCTTTTCGCGGAAATCCCGCCGCGTCCAGCAACGCCTCGGCTCGCGCGGTGTCCAGCGAATAGGTGGTCACGTTGGGCTCGTACGCCCAGTGGTTCGGCGGCATAACCCCCGTCGCGATGCGTGCCTGCCCGTGCAGCAAATAACGAATCAGCATTTCGCGATCTGTGGCATAGGCCAGTGCCTGCCGGACTTCGCGTCGCCCGAGCATCGCATGGTCCATGTTGAAACCGAGATACGCCAGATTCGTTCCCGCGCGCTCGGACACACCCAGCTCCGGCCGCCGCGCCAAAACCGGCACGATGTCAGGCGACAGGGAACTGATCTCCAGGTCGGCCGACCCCTTGCGTAATTCCAAAGCGCGCACAATCGCGTCGGGCACAACACGCGCGCGCAGCCGTGAAATACCAGGCGGGCCGCCAAAGTAATTGGTATTCGCGGCCAACACCACTTCGTCATCCTGCGCCTGGCTCACAAACCGGAACGGCCCGGATCCGTTCAACGTCCGCGAAAAATCAGCGCCGGCGCTCGCCGGCACAATCCCAATCGCCGGGCGCGACACGCTCCACAAAAACGAGGCGTACGCATCCTTTAAGTGGAAAATCACCGTCCGCGCATCCGGGGCTTCCACGTTCGCAATCATGCGAAAGGCCCCACGCTTCGGCGATCGATTCCCAGCATTCAAAATAAAATCAAACGTAGCTTTCACATCGGCCGCCGTAACTGCGCTTCCATCGTGAAAGCGCACGCCCGGCCGTAAATGAAAAACATAAGTCAACGGTTCTGGCGCATCCCACGACTCCGCCAAATCTCCGCGCAAATTCATCTGTTCGTCGCGCTCCACCAGGCTGCTGAAAATCAGTCCATCCAGATGCTGCGACTGCCCGTCGGTAGCAAATCGCGGATCAAGATTAGTGGGATTCGATTCAATCAACAGGGTAACCGAAGACCGGTCGGCTCTCGCGGTGTGAGAACAACCCGCCAGCATAACCAACCCGCAACCGCACGTAACAAACGCGACGTATGACAAGCTGCGACGCACAGCCATTAAGCAACCAACAGTCAACGCGACGGAAGCGGGTCGACGCTTTTTTCTCTTCTTCGCTCCTGCGAAGAAGTCAGCACGCG
>DASYJM010000013.1:0-4363 GCA_035996445.1 Candidatus Acidiferrum sp.
GCCAGATTCCAAGCTTCCTCTCTTGTCATTTCCGGTTCTCCAATCGAAGATTCGTGATTTGACTTGATTCTATAGGTGCCGGATGGACGGCGAGGAGAAAGAACGCTGATATCGTTGGGGGCGACGGGTCAGTTAGTGTAACCGCGATGTTTCGCCAACAATCCACCGACAACGCTGCGAACAGCGGAAACCCGCATGGGTATATGCCGAGAAGGACGGCAGAGACAGATTCCCCACCCAAGCAAAAACGGCTTGGGTGGGCCACCCGCTAACTCAACAAACTAAGTCGAGCGCGTTTGAAAATTCCAAAGGCCAGCAGCGTGCCTACCAGAGCCGGAAGCGGGAGGATGAATACTACTAGCATGGCACAGACAAACTGTGTATTGAAACACCGCGATCCTTGAGGCGGGTGGCTACATCGCAGTGATACGACGATGCATACAATCAGCAGAAAATGGGGTGCAAGGAGGAGAAGACTGGCAATCCGTTTCCTGAGTCCCATTTTTCGCCAGGCCAGACAGGCGACATACACAACCCCGCAGAACACCAGAACAATTACACAAGGCAAGAGCAGCCAGATCCGTTGCATTCCCACACTATAGGAAGAATCCTATACTTCCCGCAAGATTACCATCGCGGAAAGTCTGCCTGTCGTAAACGATTACACTAACTCAGAATTGCGGCCCGTAGTTAGTGATCAGGATTTTGCAACAACTGTGCATTACGGCTTAGTGCAGAAGCCGTTCTGACAAACGAGACGAGATCCACACCCTAACTCCTTCGTGCAAGGTCGTGGACACGATCCCACGGCGTCTACAGGAGCCGATGTGAATTCACTACGTGAACCCACTGCACAAAAAATGTCGACGGGATGACCATCGCAACCGCAGCGGCCACCCGGATCGATGCAATGATTGTTGCGGCTTGGGACGATGCATTTGCCTTTACTTTCACAGCCGCCTGAAAAACCGCAGCGCTGACCGGAAGGGCACTCCGAGTCTCCTTTGCAACTCGCGACTTTATGGGAGGCTCGGACATTAGAGCCACCAGTCGTTGTCGTCTGCGCGTTGGTGTTGGCGCAAGCTACAACGAGCCATAGACCCAGCGCTACGCCGTATGCTGATGCTAAGCAAGACTTCCCCATACCTCTGATCCCTATCCTTACAGTTTGTTGCGACCAAAATAGCCAAAGGTGTCCAGTGAGTTCAAAAGTGTCAGATGGGTATGTCTACAAGTTCGCCCACTCGAGCCCAGTCGATCCCGAATCGGCTTGCGCTAAGACCATCTCAGTACCACACGCAAGAATCCCCAAGCCAGTTTCCGGGGTTGTGAACGCCGAAAAGCCGCAATCCAAACAGACCCAAAATCTTTGGGAAAATCATAACGCTCGGAGTGCAAACTCTTTACGTCAACAATCCGTTCTCCGTCTAATCTTCTACGGATGACAATTCAGCCTCTCGTACTGCGGTTGTCGCGCGGGGTAGAAAGATAGAAAACGTTGTACCCTTGCCCAGTTCAGTGGTTACGTCGATCAACCCATTGCTCTGCTTGACGATGCCGTAAACCGTGGAAAGTCCAAGACCAGTGCCTTCGGCAATCGTCTTCGTGGTGTAGAAAGGCTCGAAAATCCGTTCCAGAACGTCCGGCGGAATCCCGACTCCCCAGTCGCGCACGCTGAGCAAGGCGTAAGGCCCCACGCTGCCTTCTCCAAGTCGCTCGATAACATCGGCGCTTAGGTTTACGTTGGCCGTTTGAATTTCGATAGCGCCTCTGGTGGGCATTGCGTCGCGTGCGTTAATACACAGGTTCATCAGTACCTGGTCGATTTGGCTGACGTCTGCCATGACGTTCCACAACTCAGGTTCAAGGCGCAGTTGAATGGTTACTTGAGCACCAACGAGATGACGTAAGAAAACGGTAGCCTGACCAACCACCGCGTTCAAGTCAAGCGGCTTGAGAACTAGCACTTGGCGGCGGCTGAAGGCCAGCAGTTGACGGGTAAGACTGGTCCCTCGGTCGGCGGCCTGCGAAATAAGCTGTAGGCGAGACTGGGCCTGGGATGGTAGGGAATCGGTTTCGTGTCCGAGTAAGTAGACGCTCCCGTGGATGACCTCCAATATGTTATTGAAGTCGTGGGTGATCCCAGTCGCTAGCCGGCCGAGTGCTTCCAGTTTTTGCGCTTGCGCAAGTTGCTGTCGAAGCTGCGCCCGCTTAGCTTCTGATTGGCGCAGGGATTCTTCTGACCGCACGAGACGATCCAGCATTCGCCGTGTAATGACATAGATCAGCGCACCGGTCGCCAGAACGAATCCCAGACCCTTCGCCAGTTCAAACCCGGTGATTGCAGCCTTGCTCTCTAATTCAAGAAACAAGAGTTCGCTGGAAACGGCCACCCAAACACCCGAGATCAAGACGTAAAGTAACGCCAGTCTCGCGGGTGTCAGACGAGTTTGAGTCGGGTCGAGCAAGGGGCCTAAGTCCGTTTCAGCAGCGGCCTGGATCTTTTTCAGTTCGCCCGGTCTGGTCGCCTCAGAATGAATTCTGCTGCACTCACTCCCGGTAGCCTACTAGGACAACTTACAGGGGCACACTTGCTTCTATGCGGATCGGATTTAGCATGATTGCGGCGAGGGGCCTGCGGGTCATGGCGAACTCCTACGGACGATTGCTGACATCAGAAATGCCTTTGTTCACGGCAAGACTCAATCTTCCACAGATTAAGGCCGAGTTGCACCCAGTCGCACCCAGGTCCTGGCCCAGTTTCCATCTCAGAGGGAAACAGAGGTCGACAATCAGGTGGCAGCACCGGCTGAAACGAGAACACCCAACTTGCACCGTAGCTGAGGAACTAGTCGCTGCCAGAGTGAAATGCCCACTGCACGGGAATCGGTTTAGGCAATCCATCTCTCGCATCTATGTGTCGGCTTGGCTGGCGGAAAAGGAGCCGGCCCGTGGGCAGCGGCTTAGCGCTCAGTGCTGGAAGGCGTGGGCTGCCAGCTTCCCGCCCGGCGAGTACGCACAGCGGATTTACAATGCGGGAAAGCGGACACACTAGTGAGCACGAGACGTGCGGGACGCGGCAAGGCATTCAAAGCGGTTGCGGTGGAAGATGCGACACGGATATTTTGAAAAATCGCCTATATTCAAAAGTAGAGGCGGAGCGTCACGATATGGTGAAGCTCCCACACCTCCACGTTCCCGTGGGTTTTCATGCGCCGGAAAGTTGCTGAATGTGCGAGGTCCCACGAGGCACCGGTGGGTCGTTCAGGTCCTGTAACTCGCCGATGCCTCTGCAGCATCAGTTACCTTGATTTCCCTCCGCCTCGGTTTCACGGCCATAAATCGAAACCCGACAGTGGTCTCTTGAAGTCTAACGGTTGTGGGTATTCTGATACTGTCCCGGAGATTGAGAACAAATATTGCTCAGGGAACGGAATCACACCAGAATCCACTTGAAGGAATACACATGAACGAAACGGTGGCGCCGTCGGTCTGGGAAAACCTTATACATAGTCAACGCTGGGAAGATTTGCGTGCAAAGTTGGCAGCAACTCACTCCTCCGATATCGCGGAAGCCTTGGGCCAAATCCATGGGAAGGAGCAAGCGGTTGTCTTCCGCCTTCTGTCACGCGATCAAGCTGCTCAGGTTTTCTCGTACCTGCCCACGGACAGGCAGAGAGCATTGCTTCGAGCCCTATCCACGGATGAAGTGAAAAGTGTCCTGGATGGAATGCCTCCCGACGACCGAACGCGTTTTTTCCAGGAAATGCCTGCCGCCGTAACCCGGCAACTGCTTGAGGTGCTTTCCCCCGCGGAACTGAAGAACGCACGCCAGCTTTTGGGCTATCCAGAACACAGCGTCGGGCGCTACATGACACCCGACTATGTAGCCATCAGCGCGGAAATGACCGCAGCCCAGGCGTTGGAGCACATCCGCAAAGTCGGGCACGGAATGGAGACTCTTAACGTTATCTATATGCTGGATGAGAATGGAAAGTTATTGGAAGACGTGCGCCTGGGTTCTTTGGTTCTCGCCGACCCTCAGACGGTCGTCACCGCCATCGCCGACCCACCTCTTGTCTCCCTAGTTGCGACGGACGACCGGGAACGTGCGCTTGAACTGTTTGAGAAATATGACCGCGTAGCTCTCCCCGTCTCCGATGCGCTCGGAAACATGCTCGGCATCGTTACCGCAGACGATATGCTCGATATCGCGGAATCCGAAGCTACCGAAGACATCCAGAAACTGGGCGGCTCGGAGGCTCTCGATGCTCCCTACATGCAAGTGGGACTCTGGTCCATGATTCGCAAGCGCGGGGGTTGGTTGTCGGCGCTCTTCCTCGGCGAGATGCTTACGGCGACC
>DASYJM010000014.1:0-13486 GCA_035996445.1 Candidatus Acidiferrum sp.
GAAGTGTCGCCATCGAGCCCTGTCTTGAAGATCGAGTACATGACCATATAGGGATTCGCATCCGGCGCCACTGAGCGAACTTCGACGCGCATGCTCTTTTCGTTGCCGATCGGAATGCGAATCATGGAACCTCGGTCAACCGGCGATGCTTTGATTTGGTTCGGTGCCTCGAAATGCGGGTCGAGACGACGATAGGCGTTGACGCTCGCATTCAATAACAAGCAGATGTCGTTGCCATGAGTGAGAATGCGATCCACAAAGGACCAACCGAATTTGCTGAGTTTTTCCTCGCCCTTGGCGTCCCAGCACAAGTTCTTGCCATTACTAATCGACACGTTGGTATGCATTCCGTTGCCATTCACGCCTACGACCGGCTTCGGTAGAAAGGAAGCGGTAAGTCCCATACGCGTGGCCACCTGACGACAAACCAACTTATAAAGCTGAATCTGGTCAGCGGCGGCTACCACTTCGCCGTAACTGTAGTTGATTTCGAACTGTGAAGGCGCAACTTCCGGATGATCCTTCTCGTTCTGGAAGCCCATGGCGCGCTGCACTTCCGCAGTGGTGTCGATGAAAGTCCGCAGTGGATCGCCAGGAAGTGAGTGATAATAACCGCCGGTGTTGACGTATTCAAACCTTCCGGTTTCGTTATACCGACGCTCGGCGTCCGCTCCTTGAAACAAAAACCCTTCGATTTCGTTGGCGGCGTTAAGTGTGTAGCCTTCCTTCTTATGCAGAGCTTGAGCAAATCCCTTCAACATGCCGCGGATGTCCGCGCTATACGCAGTACCATCCTTGTCAATCACTTCGCCAAACACCAGAACCTTGCCCGAACCAAATATATCTGCGGGGACCCAGTAGAATGCGCTCCAATCCATCGCCAGGCGTAAATCGCTCTCGCGCTGGGCGGTGAAGCCGCGGATCGAAGAACCGTCGAACGTAAGATTGTCCCAGCTCTTGATCAGGAATTTTTTGTCGTAATCGAGCATATGTAGACGGCCTTCGAGGTCGCTGAAGAGCACGGTCACGGCCTTGATGCGCTTTTCGTCCGTCAAGTACTTGATGCGTTCTTCCTGAATTTTGTGGGGGTCGACGCGGTTGAGGCGCTGCTCTTTCGCCTTAAGGTTCAGTTGTTCCAACTCATCATAGGAAAGGGTCAGAAAACTACGCAATTCGTTGGACATGAATCTCCTAAGTTAGAATGCGGCACAACAATAATTTGAGATCAAACAAACTCATTGTTGGTCCAGTAGGTTATAGCGCGCATTTGAAAAGCACAAATTGAAAGATCGCGTAGCTAGTACGAATAAAACAGATAGTAAGAGGCTCGGGTTGGACAGCTGCCGTGGGCCAGTCACCGCGGCACAACCCTGCGAAACCAGTCAAAAACATAAACGGGAGAGCCAAAAAACAGCGGCCAATCAATCATAAAATCAGTACTCGATTTTGAAACTATGAAGAACCAGGAAATCGCTGTGGGAAGAACAACAAATCCGATAGTGGGAAGCGTCAACCATTTCGTTTAGGCGGCCTTCTGGGTGCCTCTACGGCGAGGGCTGCGGATTTCCGCTACCTGCCTACGTGTAAGTGAGGATTCCCAGCTAGTCCCGGCCAGCTCGAGTGCTTGTGCGGTATCCGCTTCTGCGTGGTGCGAGAGCGTAGTGCAAATCGGCACACTCAAATTGCGGAGGGGGGTTTTCACTTTCGATGCGACGGGCACGCTCCAGGGCGCCCATGGAGCGGTTCACGTCATGATTCATGGCATAGGCGATGCTCAAGCAGGTGTCGGCGTATTGAGAGCAAGCCTCTTGGAGAGCTGCGATGAAGCCTTGCAGCTTCTCCTAGGGAGCAGCGTGCGGGTCTCGCCACGGAAGTGCCGACAGGCCGGGGATGATTCTCACAGCCTGCCGATCACCTGTTAACGTCAAGAGTCCTTCTCCATTCCTAGCATCCTCAGCTCACAACGAGCCCGTTGTTTTTTCAAAGGCCAACGTGGATGGAAGTGGTCTGGTTGCCACGCTGAGCGATTGTTGCTGATCAGCGGCTAGTCCACCGGGAGCAGCGAGAGCAGAAATGACATATTCGGGATACGCCGAAATACCGTGCTCATGGAGGTCAAGACCGTACAGTTCGCCTTCTTGTGAGACACGCAGGGTCCCGGTAGCGTTGACGAGGTACATCACCACCATGGCAACAGCAAATGTGGCGAATGTGACAACCGCGCTGCCGATCGCCTGAGCTATGAGGACTTGGGTTCCGCCGCCGTAGAAAAGTCCCTTGAGAGGCGCGGAATTGTCAGCTGAAATTGGACCGGAGGCCCCGTATTTGCCACAGGCGAAAAAGCCGAGTGAAAGCGTTCCCCAAATTCCGCAGAAGCCGTGGACCGGAACCGCACCAATCGGATCGTCGATGCGCAGCCATTCGAGCACTTCGACGCCAATCACTACAAGGACTCCGGCGACTGCGCCAAGAAGAATAGCGCCCGTCGGAGTGACCCAGTAGCATGGGCAAGTGATAGCCACCAAGCCAGCCAAGAATCCATTCGTTGTGAAACCGGCGTCCCATTTTTTTGAGGAGCGGTAGGCCCAGAACATGGCGGTCAAACCAGCCGCGCATGCCGCCAGAGTGGTATTGGTGGCGACCCGGCCTATCCCCTCAAAATCCATCGCGGAAAGCGTGCTGCCGGGATTGAAGCCATACCAGCCAAACCAGAGGATTAGGCCGCCGCTGACGGCGATGGTCAAATCGTGAGGCAGCATCGGAGCGCCGCCGTCACGCTTGAATTTACGTCCCAGCCGAGGGCCAAGGACGATGGCGCCGGCTAAAGCGATGAATCCGCCGATTGTGTGGACGACTGTCGAGCCCGCGAAATCATGAAAGCCCATTCCCAAGGATGGGAAAAAGTGGCCTTCGCTGCCCATGGTGGCTAGCCAGCCGTCCGGGCCCCAGGCCCAGTGGCCGATGATTGGATAGATGAAGCCAGAAACAGCAAGACTGTAGAGAAGGTCACCGACAAAACCAGTACGGCCAATCATGGCACCGGAGGTGATCGTCGAGCAGGTATCAGCGAATGCGAACTGGAAGATCCACACGGCCAGGAACGCGACTCCTGTCGTTTCATAGGTAGCTGGGACGCCCTGCAAGAAAAACCAGTGATACCCGATGAAACCATTGCCGTGGCTGAACATGAATGCGAAGCCGATCGCATAGAACAGAATGCCGCAAAGACATGTATCCACAACGCATTCCATGAGCACGTTCACAGTCTCGCGGGATCGACAGAAACCGGCCTCGAGCATGGTGAAACCGACTTGCATGCCAAAGACGAGAAATGCTGCTACCAAGGTCCACATAGTGTTGACTGGACTAATGACGTCAGCCGCTTTCACCTCCGCATCGGCGGCATAGACGTGGCCGAGAAAGAGGTATGAGATCACCGCCATCAGGACGAGAGCCAGACCAACACCCATTAATTTGCCAGCTAGCAGCAGCTTTCCGTACCGGCGCCATTCTGGAGTACGCAGCCTCCCAGCCAGCCGCGAAAACTTCTCCGAGAGTGACAGCTTCTTCCCGTATTGCGGGATTCCACTCATTTCATTCCCCCCCTTCAAATTTACTTAAGAATTTATTCAATACACTCATCTTCGTTGGATGAATTACCGCTTGGGCCCGAAGAACGCGAGAAGTCCTAACGTAACTGTGTCCTGGCTCTTTTTCGACGCCGGCGTGCCGCCATAGTCAAAGAAAGGCATATTCGACCAGTCGTGGCGGTATTCCAATCGGCCAAGGAATCCCTCCACCATCTTGTACTCGCCGGTCAGAGTGAACTCTTTCAGGTCCTGTGCGACGGCAGTGGCAAATCCATTGCGGTCTTTAAACCACTCAGCGCGCGGGGTAAATGACCACTTGGAATTAGGCATCCAGTGAAGAGCGCCAGCGATGCCGTACCACTTGCTGAGGGGAACCGCGCCGGGGAGGAATGGGAAATTTCTGTTTTGGCCGTAATCGAAATTGATATAAGCGCTAAATTTGGCCGAGGGAGTAAGCAGCAGGGTGGTGTCGTACAAGTGCCTCCATCCTGTACTGGTATTGGGGTTCTCAGGACCACCGTAATAGTTGTTGCTCCAAGAAAATTTCTTGGTGGTGAATGTTCCGGTAAAACCTATCGTCTTCCCACTATTGTTGTCTCCGACGTTGTTCCAACCGTTGACGACCTGAAAGCCGCCTGTGAAATACTTGCCGATAGGAATAGCGGTCCGTAGTCCGAAGTGGTAATACGGAATCGCCAAGGCAAACAACAAGGAGCGCGAATAGTTCCAGTTGCCGTTGGTTTCAATCACCTCGGCACCCGCACTGGTAACGAACTTTCCAAAATCTATTTCCAAGCCTTTAGCCTTTGCAGGCTTAAGACTGACGTAGGCTTGCTCAAGGAACCGGAGTGTATCCGACGCTTTATCGACAGTGGTTGGCTGATGGTTGAAGATTTCAAAGGCGCGGCCGAAACCAATGTCCACTTGAAAACCGACGGGGTCGGCAGTGTGAGACAGACCTAACTTGGCCATGTTGAGGCTAAATTGGTTAGTGGAATCGTTGAAGTTATACAGCTGATTGATTTGCGAGGCAGGATGGTTAGCGTTAAAGCTGTAGTAACCGTCGACCAGACCGCTAAAATCGATCGGACCTACTGACCAAGTTGGAGCCGCAGGCTCCTGCGCCGGGGGCGGCGTCGAGGGTTTCTCTGCTGACGCCGGCGGCGCATCCGCGGGCGGAGTACTTGTTTGCGCAGAGCCAGACAGCGCCAATGCGAGGCCTAGTAAAAATGTACAAAACCACTTTGAGGAAACAGACACGATAATTTTCTCCTTACTCCACTTCGTTACTACTTCCCCGGAAATTTGCATCTGAAAAAAACACCGGCGCTTTGGTCGGAGACTGTACGCGTTGCTTTTTCGGAATGCCAACGGATAATTTCGATCTTCCGGATAGAAAATCTGCGTGAACTGAAATTCCAATCCTTTGAATGCAAAATCTGCGGTTGGAGCTGAGACAACACTGGTGCATGATGCGGCCACGCGCCGAAGGACAGTTGGAACAATTACCGCGCTAATTCCGGAAAACTCAAAAAGCGACTTGAAAGGGGTATCAATGAAGAAGGTTGAAGCGATCGTCCAGCCGTCGCGGTTCGATTCAGTGAAAGATGCACTGCGCGAAATCGGAGTCGAGGGCATGACCGTGGTTGAAGTACGCGGCCACGGCCGGCAGAAAGGCCACACAGAAACATACCGGGGACGCGAATATACGGTGGATCTTCTGCCGAAGATCAAGCTGGAGATCGTACTGCCGGATAGCCTCGCGAACAGCGCCGTGGAAGTAATTTTGAAAACAGCCAAGACGGGCAACATCGGGGACGGGAAGATTTTCCTATCAGACGTTACCGAAGCTATTCGCATCCGGAACGAGGAGCGTGGCGAAAAAGCTCTCTGAGAAGACTATGACCACGGTCCGTGCAAGTCTCTATCCAGACGCCCGACTCTCAACAGGCAATTTAGGATCCCTGTCTGAACTCGGCATGCAATGCGAACAAAAGAGGCGAGAAATCCAGGAACGGTTCGATGAGGGTGGAAGTGCAAGAGACACCATGCACGCTTTGTGCGAACTCGCGGACCAGACCATTCTAGAAGTGTTTGGCGGGCTTCTTCGCAATCACGGTGTGAACCAGCAGGGTTTTTGTCTGCTTGCAATTGGCGGGTATGGGAGACGGCAACTCTTTCCGTTCTCGGACCTCGATATTTTGTTTCTCTTTGAAAGCAAAAGAGCGGAACAGGAGTCTCGGCAATTAATCGCGGAACTTTCACGTACATTGTGGGACCTCGGATTCCGTGTGAGTTCGGCGGGACGCACGCTCGAAGAATGCAAGAGGATTGAAGCAGACAACGCGGAGTTTCACTTAGCGCTGCTGGACCGACGGTTTTTGGTGGGCGATGGGACACCATACGAAAAATTGGACAAGAAGGTCTTGCCTGCATCCGAAAAGCAGGCGCGACCATTCTTACTGGCGCAATTACAGAAACTCACGCAAGAACGGCATGGCCGTTACGGGAACACGATTTTTCACTTGGAACCCAATGTCAAAGAGGCGCCTGGGGGATTGCGCGACTATCAGGCCAAATCTTGGTTTCGTCATATAGAAGGCAGCGCCGCGTCTGCGTCTATGGCAGATGCGATTGCGATTGCGGTGGACTTCTTGAGCGCGATCCGATGTTTTCTGCATTACAGGAACAGCCGGAATGACAACACCCTTACCTATGAACTACAAGCTTCCGCTGCGCATCGTGGCCTCGGTCTACTGGATGGTTTGGACCGCAAGCCCGAAGCGTGGATGAGACTTTATTTTCGTCATGCACGGACACTGAACCGGCAACTTTTGCGCAATTTGGAACCGAAGTGTTTTGTCCGGCAAACTCTCCGACAACGGCTCTTCAATGTGGCGCGTGGACCAAAGGCGGAACCCATCGATGGTAAACCGTTCGAAGTGAGAGAAAGACAGTTGGAAGTCTTGGACCAGAGGTCGCTTTCTGATCGCGCTGTGACATTTTCACTTTTTGGCGAAGCGGCGCGCACGGGCATACAGCTTAGCCACAAAGCGGAATTTAGCATTGCCTACATCCTTACGCATCCAGAACTCCCGGCGCGAAATACGGAGATGAGTTGGGGGACACTGCGGGGCATTCTGGCTATGGAGTATCCAGCCCTGGCACTACGTCCGATGCAACGCCTCGGAGTGTTAGCCGATGTGCTGCCCGAACTTCGCGCCATCGATTCGCTTGTGATTCGAGATTTTTATCACCGGTATACGGTAGATGAGCATTCGTTGAGGGCGATAGAGCACTTGCAGGAACTGGCAGAACCAAAGGACGAATGCGCTGCATATTTCACCGATCTTTGGAAGTCTGTTGACCAGCGGGAACTGCTCATCTTTGCCTTGCTGCTGCACGATGTGGGTAAAGGCATGGCGGTGGAAGACCACATCACCGGAAGCTTGGAAGCCCTGGATTCAGCGGCGACGCGGCTGCAACTAGAGCCGCATGAAAAGGACGAGGTGCGTTTCCTGATCGAGCACCATTTGGATATGTCCTCCACACTGTTGCGACGGGATATCTTTGACCCTCAGACGATTGCGACGTTTTCCAAAACGGTATCGACCGTGGAGCGCTTGAGCCGGCTATGTCTCCTGTCGTATGCGGATATTCGCGCTGTGAATCCTGAGGCTCTGACGCCTTGGAAAGCAGAAATGTTGTGGCAGCTTTTCGCCGCAGCCTCCAATTATCTGAACCGCAGTGTTGACCGCGATAGGCTACATTCCGTCCAAGAAAAGGCCGCGATCGACGAAGTCACCAGCAAAGCGACGGGTACGGACGAGGAACGATTCCTGGAAGGATTTCCGCGTCGCTATCTCGCCGTGCATGCGCCCGCAGAGATCGCACAGCATTTTTCGATGCACAAGAGGCTCGATACTGATGCAGTGCAGATCGAATTGAAGACGGCACGGCATGCTTATTCACTGACGTTGCTAACACAGGATCGTCCGGCACTGTTCGCGAAGATCTCGGGCGTTCTTTCCAGTTGGGGAATGAGCATAATGAAGGCCGACGCATTTGCGAACGCGTCCGGGATCGTGCTCGACACGTTCCACTTTATCGACCTACACAACACGCTCGAATTGAACCCCGGCGAGATCACGCGACTCCGGCAGAACCTAAGCGACGTTTTAAATGGACACGCCGCCCTGGAACTTCTCCAGGCTCGAATGCACGCTACGCATTCGCGTTCGCCAAAGGTGACGGTACCCACGAAGATTAGTTTTGATGACGAATCCTCCACGCACTCGACGCTGCTAGAAATTCTTGCACAGGATCGTCCCGGGCTGCTTTATGAGATCAGCTCTATTTTGTCGCGTTTTGGCTGCAATATTGAGGTTGCGCTAATCGACACAGAGGGTCAAAAGGCGATTGATGTCTTTTACCTTACACGCAACGGCGGCAAGGTCCCGGCTGAGCTTCAACTGCGCATCACGAATGCATTCTCGGGGCCGATGTAGCTTAACGACACACTGAACACGCTGTCGGCAGCGATAGCTCGGGATGTTTTTTTATAAAGGGCCATTCCTACGGCTGCATCCATCCCCATTTTTTGGAGGGCGTTGAATTCCTGACATGATTTTATTCCACCTGCAGCGACGGGATGTTGCGTTCCCAATTTTTGCGAACCACTCTATATTTCGTTCTCATCCGCTGCCTAACGAGCTGCTACGGAGAGCAGACTTGCCCTAGCTATTTTCACTTGGGCGATAAGTCGCGTAATCGGAAACTTGAATCCACATGATTTCATAACAATGCTGGCTCCCTCGACCCGAGTAGACTTCGGTTATCTGACGACCAGAGGCTCGGGAGGAAGGAGCCGAACATGATGATAGGCGTAGATTATCACCCGAGCTTTCAACAGATAGCGTTTTTGGTGGAAGAGACTGGCGAATATAGCGAACGACGACTGAACCACAGTGATGGGGAGGCCGAGAAATACTATCGAGAGCTGAAGCTGCGAGTAGTCCAGGTGCGAGTGGGGATGGAGGCGACCGGATATGACCCAGTTAGTACGCCGACCAAGACTTAAGCTCAAACGAGTTAGAACAACTTGAAATCGGTTGGCCTTTCATTTCAGTAAACCAACGCGGGTGAGCGCCATTAACCTTTCACTTTCCAATCGCCCCGGAAACATCTGCGATTAGCTAGTTGTGCTTAGGCAGGTTTGCAAATCAGGTAAGCCCCAGGGACTACTCTGATTTTTGCGGCAGCCTGGGGCCCTCGCCCGAGATAGCGAAAGGTGGTTCTTGCCATCCCCTTATTGCTCGTCCTGTCCGTCGTCTTGTCGGTCGTCTTGGTCGTTTTGTCGGTCGTCCGTGGGTCTGAGCAGAACAGTTCGAAATTCACCATTGGGGAATGATGCCAATTCAGCGATCTCGCCTTTCTCGCTGATGTAGACTGGCTGGATTGGTGTGACTTTCGGTCCGCGCACAATTAAGTTCGCTATATCAACCATCGGGCCATTTCCCTTGACATAGAAGCCGTGCACCGTTTGAAAAGCGCAGTCCCCAGAGATGCCCACCACTTCCCTTGAGGAGTTGTTGGTAAGCGCGGAAGAGCAGGCGTCGCCATCCACGGTGCCGAGATCACGCATATGCCCCTTCCTCCAGGAAAAGGCGTGGAAGTGCTGATCTCCGTTCAGGTTTGCTTGCCCTACGACTTGGCCTGCGTCACTAATCCAGTTAGCGGCGGAGGCTGTTCCACCAAGAGTTCCTAAATCCCGTAAATGTCCGCGATTCCATAAGAAAGCATGGCTGGCGGCATCGCCGACAAGATTGGCAGTACCTACCGCTTGTCCCCTGTTGTTGAGGAAATTCACGCTGGAGAAATCGCCCCCGAACGTACCGACGTCGAACATTTTGCCGTGGCTCCAGACGAACCCATGGATAGCCGGTGTCCCGAGATTGCTCCTCACGTTATAGTCGGTGAACGAGAACCCGGCCACTTCGCTGCGGTCATTTATGAACAGTCCAAATGCGTCGGGGCCGCCCAGCGTACCTATGTCGTGTAAGACGCCATCGTCCCACCAGAATGCATGCGTCTCCTTGTCAGTGGGGAAAAAAATACTAAACAATGAGAAGGAGTCCGGCACAGCGGTGTTGGCACCCCCCGTTACTTCCCCGCGATTGTTGATGGCGAACGCAAAGCTCTGCGGTCCGCCAAAGCTACCCAGATCGGTGATGGTCCCGTCACGCCAAAGCGCGGCCCGCTGGTTGAAGAATCCCGTCTTCGGATCGACTGTTCCATCCTCGGCAACGCCAGCAATATCGTCCTGATTGTTGATCCAAAATCCGAAGCTGTCATCGCCACCTAAGGTGCCAAGATCGGTGAGTTTGCCGTCCTTCCAGCGGAAGCCGTGAAGAGCGAAGCAGTTCGCTGTTTCTTGAGCGTTTATCGGGTGTTGATTACAGGAGACATTCCGGGAAGTGTCCGCCGCGCCCGTGACTGTACCGTCGGGGCTGATGCTTATGGCGCCGGCGGATGCGTTTCCGTTAGGGCCTCCAAACGTTCCCAAATCGATAACTTCAAAACGCGGATAGTCAGCGGGAGGCGATTGAGCAAGTACCATGGGAGTAAATGCTGCAAGCGTTAAAAGGAGAAAAACACTCAGCCCGATTTTCCACATTTTGTTGCTCATGGTCTGACCTCCTCCAATATTTGCTCGATGGAACTCATGTTGCGTTGCTCGGTCGCCAGAAGTGGGAACCTGGGGCCGTCGAGCATGCGCATTCAACTATCAATGCGAAATTTCTACAGAAAGCGGGTCACTTTTTAGAGAAAAACATAGAGAAGACATGCCGATGTTGGGTCCGAGTGCCACTCTGGCAAACCTGGATTTCGTCTTGTTTCCCGACAAGCTCTTACTTGTAAACGCGTCATGCTGGGACGACCGGGGGGCACGCAATCGCACGAATACGACCTCGTAACAGTTGCCCCTAGAAGTATTGACAAGCTGTGTGAAAGACTAGTATCCCCTCTCTGCCACTTCAATCGATCGGCAAAGACATTCCGGGCCGAAATCGGGTAGAATACGCGCTTATTTCGACCAACCTGGTCGTGCCCGCGCAGAAATGGATCCAGAAAGCCAAGATGTCACTCGGCTTCTGATTGAATTGACGAATGGTAACGAAGAGGCCGCGTCAAAGCTGATCCCCTTGGTGTACAACGAGTTGCACAAGTTGGCCAAACGTCATATGAGGCGAGAGCGTTCCGACCACACTCTCCAAACCACCGCGCTGGTCAATGAGGCCTATCTCAAACTAGTTGGGCCGCAGTCCGTCCACTGGCAGAGTCGTGCCCATTTCTTTGCCATCGCCGCCCAGATGATGCGCCGAATCCTGATTGATCATGCGCGGAATCATCTGTGCGAAAAACGCGGCGGCGGGCAAAAGATGTTTGTTCTGGACGAGGCATTGGTATTGTCTCCAGAGCGGTCACTGGAGTTGTTAAGACTTGAAGAGTCCTTGGTGCGGCTCGGCAAGCTCGATCCTCGGCAATCGAAAATTGTCGAACTGCGATTTTTCACAGGACTAACGGTGGAGGAAACCGCCGAGGTGCTGCGAATCTCTCCCAAAACGGTCAAGCGAGACTGGCGAGTTGCAAAGGCGTGGTTGCACGGAGACTTGCGAGCGAACCATGGCGCTAAATCATGAGAAATGGGAAACCGTTAAGGCGCTGTTTGATTCCGCACAGCGAGTGGACTCCTCACGGCGAATTGATTACCTGAGGGATGCCACTGCCGATCCCGAGGTACGGGCTGAAGTAGAACGATTGCTAGAAGAATATGACAAAGCGGCCGACTTCCTCTCGGATCCACTATTACTTACACTCGAAAGAGACAATCAACATAAAAGGGCGCCCTTGTTGGGCCGTACCATCTCGCATTACCGCATCCTTAAACGGCTCGGGGGAGGCGGAATGGGAGTTGTATACGAGGCAGAGGATGTCAGTTTAGGACGTCATGTTGCGCTAAAGTTTCTTCCAGAGGACTTGGCAAAAGACCCGCAGGCACTCGAACGTTTCCGACGCGAGGCGCGTGCCGCTTCCGCCCTGAATCACCCGAATATCTGCACGATCCACGAAATTGTCGAGGAGGGCGGGAGTCTGTCCATCGCCATGGAATTAATGGAGGGGCAGACGCTGAAACATCGCATCGCGGGCAAGCCGATGCCCGTGGACGAAACGCTCGATCTCGCGATTCAGGTCGCTGACGCGCTAAGTGCTGCACACGAGATGGGAATCATCCATCGTGACGTCAAGTCAGCGAACATCTTTGCGACTAAGCGCGGAACTGCCAAGATTCTTGATTTCGGTCTAGCGAAACTGGTTCCCGCCGGCTCCAGCGCATCGGATTCCCAGATGGCAACCGGCACAACTGAGGAACCCTTGACCGGCCGAAGTGCAACGATGGGCACGATCGCCTACATGTCGCCGGAGCAAGCGCGAGCGAAAGAATTAGACACCCGTACGGATTTGTTCTCGTTTGGAGTCGTCTTATACGAGATGGCGACAGGGCTGTTGCCCTTTCAGGGGGAAAGTTCAGCAACGATTTGCCATGCGATTCTGAACCATACTCCGGTAACTCCTATGCGTTTGAACCCCAACCTCCCGGCCGAACTGGAACGAACCATCAACAAGGCGTTGGAAAAAGATCGAAATCTTCGCTACCAACGGGCGGCAGACATTTGCGTCGATTTGAGGCGCCTCCAGCACGAATTCAAATCAGGCCGATTGCCAGTATTGACCGCCCAACCCGGAATAATGAATCAGCAGGCAAGAATCTGGAAGCCGACCATTGTGGCTGGTGTTGTGTTTGCTTTGGGTGTGGTCGGTGCATTCTTTTACCCGCGCCATCCGGCCGCACTGACCGAAAAAGACACCATCGTCTTGTCAGATTTCGATAACGGAACCAACGACGCGGTCTTCAACGACACCTTAAAGCAAGGTCTCGCAGTGTCGCTTTCGCAGTCGCCGTTTCTCAATGTACTCGCTGAAGACAAGGTAAATGCGACGCTGAAACTGATGGGGCGCTCGCCGGGTGATCGGCTCACCCAAGAAGTGGCGCGTGAGGTTTGCAAGCGCACGAATAGCAAGGCCATGCTGACCAGCTCGATTGCGAGACTTGGCAACCAGTACGTCATTGGTATAAAGGGTGTTAGCTGCGGGTCTGGGGACTTATTGGCTTTAGAGCAGGTACAAGTGGCTGCCAAGGAAGAGGTACTGAGTGCGCTGGACAAGGTAGCTGCCAGGGTGCGTTCGAAATTAGGCGAGTCGCTCGGTACGGTGCGGCAGTACGATACCCCCTTGGCCCAGGCGACGACACCAT
Source organism: Candidatus Acidiferrum sp. (assembly GCA_035996445.1). GTDB lineage: Bacteria > Acidobacteriota > Terriglobia > Acidiferrales > UBA7541 > Acidiferrum. The sequence continues at coordinate 12,967 of DASYJM010000014.1, forward strand.
CACTGGAGGCGCTGCAGGCTCTTAGCGCTGGCCGGAAAAGATCCTATGCGCTTTCAATCCCCTTCTATCAGCGAGCTATCGAACTAGACCCGAACTTTGCCATTGCATATGCGAGTCTGGGGGGCGCCTATGAAAATCTGGGCGACGATGGCGCCGCCAGCGAGATGTTCAAAAAGGCCTACGAACTTCGGGACAGGGCAAGCGAGCGTGAAAAATACGCCATTTCTGGCGCTTACTACAGCTTCTCCACCGGAGAATTGGAAAAGGCTAACCAGGTATACGAACAAGCAGCTCAGGCATACCCCCGGGATCCAGATCCTCTTGCAGATCTTGGGAACAATTACATCTTGCTTGGACAAATCGAAAAGGCGCAATCCGAGACACTCGAATCCATGCGCTTAAATCCCGACAAGGCTCAAAACTATCCAATACTTATGTACCAGTATGTGGCCTTGAATCATTTGGGGGAGGCCAGGGCGACGTATGAGCAGGCTATGGCGCGCAAGCTTGAAAACCAATT
>DASYJM010000015.1:0-9765 GCA_035996445.1 Candidatus Acidiferrum sp.
GCTTAACCGATCCATCGCGCCTGAGAACTCAGGTAATGTCCTTAGATGAAGCGCGTCAGGTAATCACCTGCTGACTTGAATCGACTGACAGTGTCAACCCCATCGATTTGACCGAAGAGCGGTTTGACGCTGCCATATCGGCTGATGAACGATTAAACGCAGCTTTCGACATCGTCGCTGCGTCGGCAGTGGAGCAGTTTTCAGCACACGTGCGAAACGGGCGTGTCAAGCTCGCACACCTTCCGGTGTTCACCCGCCATTTTGGGTAGCAGCAAGCCGCGAATGCAACACGGCATAACAACAAAGCTAAGCTGATCAACTTCCAGTTGATAGCCAATCATCCAAGTAAATCTCCGTCTGAAATTGAAGTTATTCGATACCCAAACTTTGCCGCATTCATCAGGTCAAAGCCGGATTCCTAATCGCGCGGTGCAGCACGATTATGGAAGGCAATCCGGGGAGGCTTTATGAACAGGAATGGCGTGCGCAGGAATGGCGTGCGCAGTGGTCTGGCTGATCCATCACATCTCAATCCCATCGTCGACGACGATAACGATGAGCTAATTAAAGTCGTTATTGAAACTCCCAAGGGCAGCCGGAACAAGTACGCCTTCGATCCCGAGGAACGAACTTTTACTCTTAAAAAGGTGCTTCCGTGTGGAATGTCATTTCCTTATGACTTCGGCTTTGTGCCTTCAACTGAAGCGGACGACGGTGATCCTGTTGACGTGCTGGTGCTCATGGATGAGCCTGCCTTTCCCGGTTGCGTTCTAGAGTGCCGTCTCATTGGAGTGATCGAAGGCGAGCAGGGAGATGGAAAAGAAAAAGAACGGAATGACCGCCTGATGGCCGTTGAAGTTGGAAATCATTCATGGGCTGACATAAAGCACGTTGCCGATCTCGGCAAGAAATTTCTCAAAGAACTGGAAGAATTTTTCGTTAACTACCATCAGCTAACTGGCAAGGAATATCGGGTTCTTGATGTTAAAGGACCGGGCGCAGCACGAAAATGTGTCAAAGGTGGAATAAAAGCAGGCAAGAAGACGCATAGATGAGTTCTAACAGTCGTCTAACGGAAAAAGCTGACATCGATAACACTTTTCATGGTTACAGATGTTAAATCCAACCGACTTTTCAATAACTTACGTGCTGCCAGCACCCATTTACAGAATCCGGCTTTCAGGCTCGCCCACTATTCTTTCAATAACTTACGGACAGTTTTGCCGAAATTGTGACATAACTGTGACATGCGAATGCTAAATCTTCGCCCAATTCGATAATGGTACGAAAGACAGGCGAAGATTGCTATAATGTCCGCGTTTAATGAACTGGAACAAGGAATCCGCCTCCCCTCTTGCACCGCTGCTGATGGACGATACTACTTGTAGAACACCCCACCACCAATTGTATAAATGTCGGCTACACGACAATGTCATTGAGTTCGCCCCGAAACGGCTTGTCAGGTATGCCGGGCTGAATTAGTTACGCTCTTCCTCCCAGCCTTTGACGGGATGTCCAATCACTTGCGCGAGACTCATAGGTTTTTGGGATCGAAACGCCCGGCCGTAATGCTTATCGATCTCATCGCCATAACTCATTACCGGGCCTGGATACCCAATTAGCTGCCACCCGATCATGTTGGCGTTTCCACCGTGCATGGGATCGCTGAACATCCCTTCAATTGTATGTGCGCGTAGCATCCGGAAAAACGTGGTGCCTTCAATTGCACGGAGCCGATCATCCTGCTTCTCCGCATCTAATTTGGTGAAATCTGGCCCGATTTTTTGGAGCCCGTCCCGATAAATTTCCTGCGGATTCGCCTTACCCTGATACCCGTGCTCGGGAACCGACTCGACGAAAGGCCCCCGTGTATAACGGTATTTATCGTGCCCGTACGGTCCTGCAAGCTGTCGGTCAATGTAGATTGCTACGCCTGCTTCGGTTGCGCCAGGACCGCTCTCATCGCTCGGAAAGATGCGTTCAGCAGCCGCCGCGATGATAAGCGCTTCGTTGGCCGTGAAGAACCGCAATGGCAAACGAACAGTACCGCTGGCCCCGCTTATGCGAACTGGTACGCCAGCTAACGTATACATCAATAAGCCACCCAGACATTTCGCAGGTAGGGTTATGAATTCTCGACGTTTCATCCCAGTGCCCCCGGACGACTGACGTAACGATCGACAAACGCATCCGCGGCGCGGTAGGTTATGGCAAGGATGGTCAGTGTTGGATTAGCTGACTCGTTCTGCGGAAATGCCGAACCACCCATCACCCAGAGATTCGGAATACGCCAATGCTGAAGCCATGGATTAACGACACTCTCCTCCGGCGAATTCCCCATTATTGCCCCGCCCTGAACATGGGTGCTCTGATACTGCGTCGCCGAGTAGTGGTCCTCAGCCGCCCGAAGCGCTTTACCAACTTGGGCGCCCATCGCTTTCCCCAGTGAATTCATGACCTTCTCCAGAAACGCTTTCTGACGTTTTTCGTGATTAGTCCAGTCGAGAGTAAGGCGAACCAATGGATCGCCTAACTTATCGGTATATGTAGGATCAAGATCGATATAATTCTCCCGATATGCGAAGTGCGCTGCCTCACATGTGATCTGCCCTACTTTGTCATACCAGTTCAATGAGGCTTTTTTCCACTCCGGACCCCAATTCACCTCGACCGATGGCGGCACTCTCCCGAAGGCGGAGATTGGCCCTTGTCCGTTGGTGTTAGCCCTGATTTCGCTTCCGCGCAGAATGCCCGAATCTCGATCAATTTGATCGCCGGCGAATTCACCGATCGCAAAACCGAGTCCACCTGTGCCCATAAAAAGATTTAAAGGTTTATCAAAAAATAATTGAACCTGATGTAGTACGGTATGAGTTAAATTCTTGCCCAGAGTACCGCGTCCTGACAGCGCGTCATAAGGCTCCCCGATGTTCGACAGCAGCAGCAGTCTCGAATTATTCATCGTCCAAGAAGCCAGCATTACAACATTTGCCGGTTGCACCTTCTCCTGCCCCGACGCGTCAACATAACTGACACCTTCCACCTTGCCGTGGCGATGAATCACACGCCGCACCCAAGCACCGGTCTGCAGCCTGAAACTCTTTTTGTTGGTCAGCAGGGGCAGTAAGGTGTTACTTGGTTGTGCCTTCGCTCCGATCATGCAGCCGTATCTAGAACAGAACCCGCAATAAGCGCAACCAGGACGCGTGATCCCATCTGGATTGCGATAGCCTTGGCTGAGGGTGGCTGTGGGTATTGGGTACGGACGGTATCCGAGTTCAATCGCTGCGTTTCGGAAGATGGTGGGAAAATAACTCATCTTGTGCGGTGGATTTGGGAACTCGTGAGACCGTGGAGCTTCGAAAGGATCACCCCCGTCAATGATAGTTCCGCGGAGGTTCCCCGCTTTCCCGCAAACACCCATCATCTGTTCGGCTCGCCAGTAATACGGCTCAAGTTCGTCATAGGTGATGCCCCAATCCTGGACCGTCAGATTTCCAGGAAGATACTCACGGCCATATTTTTCGCGCAGATGACTCAAGAGGGAAAACTGATCTGCACGATAACGGTTAGAGACTCCACCCCAGTGTTCGCCAGCGCCACCTACGCCTGTACCCGGATCGAATGAGCCGTATTGCCTAACCGGAACGGCGCGGCCGGTGATTGAGTGACGGTGCGTTACCGTTTCATCTGCAATGTTCTGCATCAGCCGCAGCCGAATCAAATAGTCAAGTTCGTCCATCGTAGCTGCATCCTGGCGGGCAGGTCCACCACGTTCGAGGACCAGTACTGACAGAGGGGTTCGATGAACGATCTCCTTCGCCATCAATAATCCCGTCCAACCGCCACCAACTATCACTACATCAACGGGCTTGAGGCGTTCCATGTATTCTTGTTAGCTCCTAGGCTCTTGCTTTGGAATAGCGCAGGTTGAGCTTCAAATTTTTGACTCGGTATCACATAACGCAGCCGTCAATTTCAACCCAAATATCCAGCCTCCTCGCCAAATAAATAAATCTAAACTACGAAGTTCGCTAAAATTCTTCGGAAGCTGTTGCCACAATATTCTGACTGCTTGAGATTCTAGCGCTGAGGGGCCGGCGGCAAGTAACGTGAACTGTTCTAAAAAACAACCTACACTAATAGATACGTTCTTAAATGTTGCGATGTACCAACATAAAATGGTCGATTGTCGAGATTTATCACGCCTAATTTAGCTGAAAACAGTCTTTACTTTCATACAGCCTGATGTATATTGCCGGCGTCCTACAAAAAACCCAGGATGAAATTGTGGAATTTCTTATGCCGAATTGACTAGCCGCTTACAAAACATCATGAGTACCTTCACACGAGGCCGGGCCCTACCTTGGTCCATAATTGCCGAACCGTATGGGTCGAGTAGAGAAAGCTCAAGAGTAGTCCCATATCCCACTGACGAAGACGTGATGGCCCGTCTTCAGGCAAATGACTCCAACGCCCTGACTTTTCTCTACGACAGGTACTCGCGAGTCGTGCTAACTATCGCGTTTCGGATCATCCGCGACCACGGTGAGGCAGAAGAGGTCGTACAGGAAGCATTTTTCCAAGTATTTCAAAAGTCAGCTCAATTTGATCCTTCAAAGGGTTCCACAAAATCTTGGATAACTCAAATCGCCTTGCATCGAGCCCTGGACAGAAAAGCATTCTTAACGCGGAGGGGGTTCTACGTTAGTACGGACATCGATGGGATGAGCGAGGTTTTGCCAAGTGAGATCGATCTTGATCGTGAAATCGGATTGAGGCTTAACCGGGAACAATTAGAGAAGGCATTTCATGATCTCCCGGAGATGCAACGCCGGACGCTGGAGCTGTTTTATTTCGAGGGGCTCCAGCTGTGCGAGATTACTGACAAGCTCGATGAACCGATGGGCAATATTCGGCATCACTTTTATCGTGGGCTGGATCGCCTGCGGAGAAGCGCATTCGTCCAAAGGCTGCGGGAAAAGTGAATCCATGAGCGATCATAATGGGATGCACGATCACGACCGCTTCGATGAGCTCGGAGCACTCGCGACCTCAGGAATGTTGGCCCCCGCTGAATGGGACGAACTGAAAGTTCATTTAAAGATCTGTGCGGAATGCCGGCATCGCCATAATCAGTATGTCGCTTTGGCCTACGAAGGAATGCCGTACCTGGCCAGCCGACAAAACAAAGATGTAAAGTTCAGAAACCTAAGTAGTAAGGCCGTGCGAAAAAGACTTCTCGCCCGCGTACGGTGGGCTGAACATCAAGGACGAGCTGACCGTATTCGGGAATCGTCGGGCTCAACGGCCCTTCTATATTGGCGGGCATTCAATGGCTCGCAAATGTCAGCAGCATTGGTGGCGGTGCTTCTCATAGCAATGGGAGCGATTACCTATCAAGTCGGCTACCGAATGCGCCCTAGACAGGCAATGATTCGCAATGGGTCTGACGATCACATTCAGAAGCCAGCCGATTCTCTTGTTGAATTGCAAGGCGGTCAAGATCCCAAACTTTTGCAATTGGAACATGAACTTTCACAGAGAAAAATAGAACTTCTCGGACTCAAATCTAAGATGCACAGCCTGGAAAATTTAGCGCACGGTCTCGGGGCCGCCAACGCTGCAACAACTGCGGAATTGCGTTCCATCTCTCGGGAGCGTGATGCACTAACCGGTAGATTGCGCGCCGCTGAGCAGACATATCAAACGGTTCTGATGGAAGTCAGCGTCCTTCAGTCTGAAAACGAAAAAAAATCCCTGGAGATCGCTTCACGTGACGCGAAGATCACTGAGCTGTCGGCCATAAATCGGGATCAGGAGCGACGTCTCAAAGAAGAAGAATCTTACCTTGCTTCCGACAGGGACATACGTGAAATGATGGGCGCGCAGAAGCTCTATATCGCTGACGTTTTCGATGTGGATAGTCATAGTCGCACGCGGAAGACATTCGGACGTATTTTTTACACAAAGGGAAAATCTCTTTTGTTTTATGCTTTTGATCTCGACGCCCAGCCGGATCTGAAAACAGCCAGCGCCTTTCAGGCTTGGGGACGAACAGACGCCGGAGAAGGAAAACCACTCAATTTGGGTATTTTCTATCTGGATAGCGAAACCAATCGTCGTTGGATTTTACGTTTTGATGATCCGAAGCGTTTGGCAGAAATAGATGCGATTTTCGTGACTGTTGAACCCCGTGGCGGTAGTAAGAAGCCCACTGGAAAGCCGTTCCTTTACGCTTCGCTGCGTCAAGAAGCGAACCACCCGTAACACTTAATTGGCTAGTAGCTTTTGAATGCCGAACAGAATTCCTGTTTTGATAGGCTTCGTTTTCCACCTCACAAGTTTTTTTTAATCCTCATTTTTTCTTATTTCCAATTCAAATTTGTCGGTCTGCTGGTGAGGGCTGGCATTTTTCGACATCCGTGAAGTGGTACAGCCCCCTTGATCCAGCCGTAGTAATAAGTAACCACCCCTTTATAGCGAGGAGAAGACGCCAAATGCGAAGAGCGGTTACTCTTGCCGCGATTGTTTTTGCCTGTTCGAACGTTACTCTCGCTCAGAGCCCTAACGCGACAGTATCTGGTCGCGTCACCGATCCAGCCAAGTCTATTATCTCAAATGTTGCTATTTTTGTAGTAAACAGTGGCACCGGCATTATCTATAAAGGTCAGACGAACGAGACTGGCAGCTATTTTGTTACCGACCTGCCGCCTGGAACATACAGAATGGAACTCGAGAAGCCCGGATTTAAGACCGTAATCAAGCCGGATATCCTTCTTCATGTTCAAGATGCATTGGAAGTCAATTTTGAAATGGCGTTAGGATCGGTGTCACAAACCGTAACGGTGGAGGCAGGAGCGCCAAGCGTTCAACTAACTACATCCAGTATAAGCGACGTCGTGACGTCAACCACCGTACGGGAACTGCCCTTGAATGGCCGCAGCTGGACCGACCTGGCCACCTTGCAACCTGGCGTGAACGTCATCGAAAATCAGGTATCTTTCGCCGTCAATGCGGATCGAGGAATCCGTGGATTTGGAACCCAGGCAACTCTTTCGGGCGAACGCCCGCAGCAAAATAACTACAGGCTCGACGGCATCAGTATGAATGACTACGCCAACGGGGCACCCGGCAGCGTAATTGGAGGGAATCTGGGCGTTGACGCCATTCAGGAATTTTCGGTGATAACAAGCAATGTACCGGCTGACTATGGGAAGACGTCAGGTGGTGTCATCAACGCTGTGACGCGGGCAGGCACGAATAATTTTCACGGGTCCGGATACGAGTTTCTTCGCAACAGCGCACTTGATGCACGAAACTTTTTTGACCTTGGCGCAATTCCGCCATTCAAGAGGAACCAGTTTGGGGTCTCTGCGGGTGGTCCAATCCGCAAAAACAAAACTTTCATATTTGGAGATTATGAAGGACTCCGACAGAACAAGGGGATCTCCACTGTTTCAACTGTGCCCTCAGCGGACGCTCGAAACGGCCACCTTTCCTCAGCAGATGTGACAGTGGATCCGTCGGTTCAAAAATATTTGGGGTTTTGGCCGTTACCAAATGCGGGTCTCGTGGGGAACGGAGATACAGGCCGATTTATCTTTGCCGGCCAACAAGTTGTCCGCGAGAATTTTGTGGTTACACGCGTGGACCATAAGTTCTCAGAAAACGACAGTTTGTTTGGTACCTACATGTTTGACCGGACTCCTTTCTCGGCGCCCGATAACATGAATAACGCCCTTGATGGAAACCTCACCGTACGCCAACTTTTCATTCTCGACGAGGCTCATGTTTTCAGCCCTACTCTGGTCAATTCCTTTCGGCTCGGATTCAACCGAGACCGGGTGGATGCTAACGCAAACGTCACAGCTATCAATCCGGCTGCGGCCGACCCGTCGCTGGCTGCCGTTCCAGGACGACATGCGGCTCAGGTAAGCGTTGGGGGACTCACCAGTTTCAATGGCGGGCTGGGCGCCGTGACGACAGAACTGTTCCGATGGAATTCTTATCAATTCTATGATGATGCTTCTTTTAATCGGGGTGCGCATTTTTTGAAATTCGGAGCTAGCGTCGAGAGGATGCAGCTCAATATGCTTGCTAACGTCAATCCTGCGGGAGTTTTTAACTTTGGTTCGCTCACAAAGTTCCTTATGAATCAGCCTTCCAAATTCACTTCTGCTTTTCCCTCGACGTTGAGTCCCCGCAACTTGCGCCAATCCGTAATCAGCGCGTACGTTGAGGACGATTGGCGCTGGCGCCCAAAGATAACGTTTAATATCGGGCTGCGCTATGAGATGGCTACTGTCCCAACTGAGATTCATGGAAAACTCAGTAATCTTTACAACATTACGGATGTCACGCCTCATTTGGGAGATCCATACTTTTCGAATCCCACCTTGCGTAACTTCGAACCCCGGGTTGGTTTCGCCTGGGATCCGTTTGGAAATGGGAAGACCGCACTGCGCGGCGGGTTCGGGGTTTTCGACGTATTGCCACTGCCCTACCAATTTATAATCATGGGGTCCACTGCTGCTCCCTTTTACGAACAGGGAGCTATCAGCGGTAAAGATCTACCGCCAAACAGTTTCTTTTCCGGCGCGTTTCCGTTACTCGGACCGAACAGTCTGCGAGGCGCACACATCGACCCGAACCCCCGTCGCAACTACGTCCTGCAATGGAACCTTAATATTCAACGAGAGCTGTTACCGAACCTGACTGCCATGATTGGTTACATTGGCGCGCGCGGTGTGCACCAACCGTTTCGCGTTGACGACGCGGATAGCGTGATTCCGATTTCGACACCGCAAGGCTACCTGTGGCCTTCACCGGTCGGCAGCGGAGATAAAATAAATACCCATTGGGGCCGGATACCAGCAGTATTCTACGAAGCGAATTCCTTCTACGACGCTCTCGAGCTTCAAATCACCAAAACAATGAGCCACGGAGTACAGATACAAGGTGCCTTCACCTGGGGTAAGAGTATCGATACAAACTCTTCATCCGTGTCGGGCGACGCCTTCGGTAACTCAATCTCGAGCCTGCCGTGGTTCAATAATCGAATCAGCCGTGGTCCGTCAGACTTTAATGTAGGCCGCACCTTGGTGATCAACGGGATTTGGAACATTCCTGCTCCGCGTTCCCTTACCGGGTTTGCAGCGCGGGTTGCCAGCGGATGGCAAATTGGCGGTATCTTCAAAGCTCAAAGCGGGATTCCGTTCACTCCAACTTTCGGCACAGATGGAGACCCCCTTGGTCAGAATAGCAGCGATACATGGGATGTCCCGGATCGATCGAACGGACCCGGATGTAAATCGCTCGTAAATCCGGGAAATCCTAACAACTACATCAAGACTCAATGCTTTGCGATTCCTTCGGCTCCATCCGCTGCATTCTATGCCGCAAATTGCGACCCTACCCAGGGCGTATTCCCTCAATGTTTCAACCTCCGGGGGAACGCTGGCCGAAATATCCTGAGCGGACCTGGACTCGCAGAATTCGATTTTTCAGTGTTTAAAAACAACTATATTCGACGAATTTCGGAAAACTTCAATGTGCAGTTCCGGGCAGAAATCTTCAATCTCTTCAATCGTGCCAACTTCGCTCCTCCGACGCTTCCCGATAATACCGACATCTTTGATTCTACGGGTGCGCCGACGGGTGTCGCCGGATTGCTTAGCTCGACCGTGACGACGGCGAGAGAAATCCAGTTCGCCCTGAAGATCATATGGTAGTGAGGAAGACACCCAGGCCGCAGAGTCGAAA
>DASYJM010000016.1:0-7963 GCA_035996445.1 Candidatus Acidiferrum sp.
GATGCACAACAATGCCGGAAAAACCGAATTCGCAGAGACGCTCAACCATGCGTTCCGTAGGAAGCTGGGACGTTTTCTCCAACCACCCCAGTTGGGGGCTCCCATCATCGCTGCCATACGTGAACCGCAGTGTTCTCGAATTCAGATACGGGCGAATTCCGTCGGCGTAATTGTAGGGGGAATTGCCGGATTGATTTACGTCCGCGTGATGAATATTGAAAGGGCATTGGAAGACCAGCGCGCGCGGAGCCAACTGTCGCTCAACTTCAGCAAAAAATTCCCTGTCGCTCGCATACCGGGCCGACTCGCCCGGGGAGTTTGCTATCTTGAAGGGGACTTGATCCCAAAGCGCGACACCAAAAAGAGGCAAGGAGACCAGGGATGCTAGCAGGTTTGCGTTCCGGCGGATTCGCAGATATGCAATGATTCGGAAAACGACCCCCGCCAGCAAGACTGAGGCTGCATAGTAGCTGAAGAAGCCGATAAAGACGATGATGCGGTTGTAGCAGCGGATTTGCGTTAGAATCGATTGTGGACCGAATAAAAGGTCTCCAATCGTGGCGACCAAAGATGCAACTCCTCCTATTGTGGCAATCGCAACGCAAGCGAAAGCTAGCAGGGCTGCTACATCGAGGATTCCGACTTTTAGTGTTCTCCTTGCGATGGAATAAACCCCTCGCATCATGAGATAGATAAACCCTACTGCTCCAAACAGACCCAAAGCAACAGCGCCGTTTTCGTTGACCACGTGGGCGGCCTCATAGGTTCGTCGTATAAGCCTAAAATACTCGAGGTGGTGGCCGCTTGCCGGCAGGATTATCTGGATCATTTTGAGTCCATAAATCTCAGCCTCACCGTACCCCGAGATCGGCGTGCCAATGATTGAGAGCTCCAGTCCGGGCTCGCTCAATAGGCGGTTGAGGATCATCTTCGCGATGGTGGAAAGCCCGGCCGCCGTTAAGAGGACTGCCGCGCCGCCTAGAATTCTATGGTTTCGATGCTGTACAGACGCAATTACCGCGGCCACTGGCAAAAGCATCATGAAGAAAAGCTGATGGTATTCGTTAAGCGATGACAGAAAGACCATCAGACCGAGCCAAAACCAGTCTTGCTTATCCCGCCAGGACCACCTCCACGCCCCGTCAGAGTAGGCGTGAAAATAGGGCCGGGCTCTGAAAACGAGGACTAACGCGTAGGCGAGTATTGGCACTAGGAAATAGCTCGATTCCATCAGGTGAACCACTCCACTCTGAAAATGAAATGGCATCAAGGCGTAGAGCGTTGCAGAACCCACTCTGAACGGATCAGCCAGTTTCAGCCGCCCATAAACCCAGTAGGCGGAAAGAAACGCTAGTGGAAACGTCGATAGGTAATAAAGGTTAAGGGCCGCCACGGTGTCGCGAGTGACCGAATATGCGAGCAGAAACAATGTCGAATTCGGTTGAAGAAGAAAATTGACGACGTACCGGAGCGACGTCGCGTGATCGACACCGAAAGGCGCGAAAAAGCGTTCTCGAAGATCGTTAAACACATAGTCGCGCCCCATATAGGAGGCCATTTCCAGCGCATCGCCCCAATAGGTTAGAGGGCTGTAGATATTGAGCTTCCACGCTTTCGTGGTGATGAGAAAAACGGCCACGAAAAGAACGGTCGCAAGAATGCTCCTGATGATCGTGCCTCGAAAGGCCCGACCAAGAGCCGAACCAAAAGACGGGGAGTGAGACGTCTCCGCTAAGCCGCCTTTCAAGGCGTCCGGCGGACGAGGCTTGGAAGTCCTGTGACGCTTATCAGTCACTGGGCAGCGCTCCTCGACGCCTTCATTGTGAAAGACAGGGCCGCGCCGATTATTGCCAGCATGAGAACAAAAGAAAAAGCCACAAAGGACAGGGCGATCGCAGTTTCCTTCGAGCAACCGTACATCGCCAAAATCCCTATCAACGTCCCCTCGCGAACTCCCAGACCGCCGATAGTTAACGGGAGGAAGAGGGCGAGTGTCAAGGCCCCTACAATCCAGCTCCAGTCGAAAAAGCCGATGGGTATCTGAAGCGCGCGCGACAGCAAATAGAATATGAGGACTCCGACGAATTGATAGGCAGCGCCGAGCAGAATGTTGACGGCTAGAAGGGACAGATTTTTTGAATAAGTGTGCCATGCCTCGAATACTCTGCTGCCTCCCTCGAAGAACCTTTCCAGCCGCGGAAGAAGAACGCCGAGACGAACTAGAACACGGCACGCTTGCGAATAAATCCAGAGCGCCCGCAGTGAAAACAGCGACAGGATTGCTATCGACGCAGCAACAACAAAGAGCCAGGTCAATGATTGCGGAAGCTGCGTTTCACTCAAGGCGAGGCCAAAACATCCGACCACGAGAAGTCCGATGACGCTTACGATCTTGTCGACCACCACCGAGGCGGCAATCCTGTGCATTTTTGGCGATTGACCCCTGCTCAGATAGTAGGCCTTCGCGGCTTCCTGAGCAAGCTGTCCGGGCAGCAAAAGGGCGATGTAATAACTGGCGAAACAAGCGACCGCCAACGCGCTGAATTTTGCCTCCGGCAGAAGCATCCCCCACTTGTAGGCACTAATTAGTATTGCCAGCACATTCACCACTGCGAGTGCGACGATCAATCCTAAACTCAATCGGGACAAGGCTGCGATAACACCGCTGAAGTCAGTTCGCCTTATGAACAGGTAAAGAAGCAGCACCGTAGCGGCTATCTTAAGGGCCGTAATACTTGTGCTCCTGAGCATCCTATTTTTCCCGAGCCATTATAACGCCCTGCCGATTAGAGACCTCGGCGCAGATTACATAGTCATACCGCGGCAAGAACCATAGTAGCGCATCGACAAGCTTACAGAACTCAGTAAGTAGTCGCAAGGGCCAGTGAGCCAAACTCTTTAGTCTTAATCTCTTAGTCTCGCCCGTCATAGGTAAAGTAAGTTTATAGTTTTTTGATTTGGCATCCATCCTGGAGAAGGCCATTAAGAGCCCGTCTAACGCCGTTTGAATGGCCATTGTCGCAGGGCCGGTGGAGCGCGACACAGATCGAACACCGAGGCCCGATGCTTCCAGAAACTTTCGGATGTCTTTGTAGCCAACGTTGTGATTGCCTCCCGTGAAAGCTTCGATTCCCAGCGCTCTGCGCAGCGGACCAAAAAAAGAAGAGCCTGAATTTTCATCTCCGGAAACGATGAATTGACCTCCAGGCGCCAATCGGTCCCGCACCAATCCAAAAAAACGCTCTTTGTCGGGAATGAAAAAAAGGATCGCGAGGGCTGAAATCAGATGGAACTTCTGATTCTCCTCCCGAAGAAAACTTTCTCCATCCGTTTGGATGAAATTCCCCTTTAGCATTTTTCTTGCGGCGCAAATGTGGTCTGCGTTGGGCTCAACGAAAATCCAGTTCCCGATCTGCGCAAAAAACAAGGCGAATCCTCCGGACGCCGTTCCAATGTCGAGACACCTATCCTCTGCGGCCAATGGCGGGAAAACTTCCAAGACCCCCTTTAACCTCGTGTTCTTGCGAGGAAAGCTTTTCACAAGGCTCCGAGAGTATCTGGCCCAGAGATTATTCTCTGCGTTGTTATCCATGTTATTTCGAGACTACGGTATTCGCATTCGAGATCGGCCGCCCTGTGCAGGGATGCCCGCCTGAACTTGCTTGTTTAGCAGTGATGGAACGCTTGCATAGGCTATGCGGACTTACCGCTAGGATCAACTCGTTTGCCGGGGAACGAGGGCCTGAGTTCGATTGCAAGCGGATTATGGATGCGCCGCAACCAGCACTTCGACGCGAACGCTCCGTCGCGGCGTCGAGCCCATTCAGAAACCGTCGCGCACACCCATCTTTGGTCAAGAAGGTTCAGAACGTCTGTTCATCAGCGCGGATTGTTGCAAACGAACCATTTTCCAACGGAGATGATGGTGCCCCATTGCGAGTCGAAGCAATTGACCCGCTCGAAGCGCATCTCGAACTTTTTCATCCACCAAGCGGGTGAATTGTTGAAGTAGCTTTGCGTGGTCGTGATCCAACCATCATCGTCTCTGCTGCGAGAGGTTGGAATCATATGGAACGAGGTGAGTCGGGTAATTCGCGCGCATTCTCTTAAAAACGCGTCGATTCCGTCTTCGGTAAAATGTTCCAATGAACCGATCGAATAAGAGCATTCGAAATAATCATCCGGATACCCGGTCTTCATCGCGTCGCCGACTCGGAGTTTCTCGGACGCGATTCCGCGTTCCCTAGCCTTGCCGATAAGCAGATCGGAGATGTCGATCCCGTGCAGATCGCACTCGGGAAACTCGTGCGAGAGCAGTTCCATGACCTTTCCGGTACCGCACGCAATATCCAGTATGCGACCCTTGGCGAGGCTGAGAAAGAATAGGACTTCGCGCCAGGCCGTACCTTCGCCCCAGGTTTCCAACTCCATCGCCATCTGGTTGCTCCAGTAGACCCCTAGATTCTGGCCCTCCGGCTGGCCCGCGGGCGCAGCGTGCCTGAAGAGGATGGCAGGAAGGGGAACTCGTCTCCAATAAACAATCCCTTTGCGAAACAACGCCAGCGCAATCGCGTCAATGCCGCGCGTGACTTTGGGCGGAAAGTATTCGTGAACCAGTTCTTTCAACATTGCTGATGGCCTTCCGAGATGGTGTTGAATATCATGTAACTCCTTTACCACGATATCGCATAGTTTGGAAGGTTCCTATCCTTAGGTTCACGGTTTTGCGTCGGCCCTTCCCGACCCCGGACACGCTGGCTCGCCCAGTTTACAGGATTCATCCGAGGTGACTACTTTTTATCTTCAGCTTAAACTCCGAAATTGTTAATAGCACGGACGATGGCTGTGATCTCGCCCTCTTCCAAGAATGGGTGGATCGGTATTGAAATCTCGGTTGCCGCCAGGCTCCGCGCATTTCGCGATTCCACTGCTACTTCGTAAACCCTCTCCTGCTGGAGCGCTTTCTGATCGGGGATGATTCTTGGATAATGAATGCTGCTCTCGATCCCGGCGTTCTTTAGATGCTCGCGCAATGCGTCCCGTTTAGGGGTGAAAAGTGGAAATAGGTGCCAGGCCGGTTCGGCTGCGTCGTTGGTCGTGAGCGATCGCAAGGCCGGGTTGTTGATTTCCGCTCGGTAGCGAATTGCTGCGGCGCGGCGCTTTTGGGTCCAGTCTTGAAGATTAGGCAGCAGCGCGTCCAACAGGATTGCGGCGTGGAGCTCATCCAATCGGCTGTTAAGGCCGCGCTCATCGTGCTGATACAAGCTGGATTGCCCGTAATTCCGCAGCCTTTTGGCCCGCCCGGCCAGAGCCGCGTCATTCGTCAGGACCGCCCCTCCATCGCCGAAAGCCCCCAGATTCTTTGTTGGATAAAAACTGCTCGCGGCCATCTGACCCGCCGTCCCGACAGCGCGGCCGCGATCCCGGGCGCCGATCGCTTGCGCGCAATCTTCCACCAGGCGTAGATCGAAATCTTTTCGTAACGCGCCGAGCTTTTCAAGATCGACCGGATTTCCATAGAGATGAACGGGCACACAAAAACGAATCGACCGGTCGCGCATGAGAACATCACGGCATTGATCGAGATCAATATTTCCGTTGTCATCAACGTCGACAAACACGGGGAGGCCACCAGCCCGCAAAATGGCCAGGATGGTAGCAAATGCCGAGAACGGGGTCGTCAGAACTTTCCCACCGGCCCGAATATCAAGGCATCGCAGGGCGATCTCGATAGCGTCCATGCCATTCCCAACGCCTATGGCATGCTCAACACCCCAATACTCAGCGAGAGCCCTTTCAAATCGTTCGACTTCCCGTCCCAGGATATACCGCCCGCTGGACCCCACGCGTTCAACCGCCGCGAGAACATTCGAGGCCACGAACTTCCATTGTCTTGCAAAATCGTTTTGGAGGATCATCAATTTGCTAAGGTCGTGGTGGTAGAATCAGACACAATTACCGGTAAACTCTGCCAAGCAAAATACAGCCGCCTTGACCGGGAAGCGAGTCGCTTCCTCGAATCATCTTAAACCATTCTTTGCGAAACCGACGTGTGAAGGTCTCGATTATCATTCCCTGCTATAACGAACAAAATACGATTGCCGAAATCGTTCGCGCGGTTCGGGCCGCGCCGGTTCCTTCTCTAGAGATCATTCTCGTCGATGACTGTTCGACGGATGGGACAAGATGCGTCATAGAGAATGACTTGGTGGGAGCCGTGGACCTCGTCCTCTATCACCAAACCAACCAAGGCAAAGGCGCTTCGTTGCGGACCGGTCTTGGCGCGGCGACCGGCGATATCATCCTTGTCCAGGATGCGGATTTGGAATACGACCCGCAGGAATATCCTCTACTGCTGGATCCGATTTTGTCCGGCAAGGCCGACGTGGTTTACGGTTCTCGTTTCGTGGGCGGGCGGGCCCATCGCGTCGTCTATTTCCGGCATATGATCGGTAACCGGCTTCTCACCCTCCTGTCGAACATGTTAACCAACCTGAATCTGACTGATATCGAAACATGCTATAAGGCCTTTCGGCGAGAGGTCCTGGCTGGTATTGTCATTGAAGAAAACAGATTCGGGTTCGAGCCGGAAATCACTGCGAAGATCGCTCATCGGGGTCTGATGATCTATGAGGTAGGGATTTCCTACCACGGGCGCACCTATGCCGAAGGCAAGAAAATTGGCTGGCGGGATGGGATCCACGCGACCTACGCAATCCTAAAGTACAATCTTTGGCGATAGCGATTCTCGCTTAGGGCAACCTACCTCTCATCGCCTCCTATTAAGAGTCGCCGCGTAATCTGGCGTTCTCTTTTTCCAGCTCTGCGATCCGGTCTTCGAACAGGGCTGTTGAGACCCCAAGGCCGGCCGTGGCGCGACGCCGGCGGATCGTAGCAAGCCGGTCGCGAATAATCGAGCCGGCCGTGGCAGGAGAATGCAAAGACCGGATATCCTGTGCTCCGCGCCGTGCCATTCCCTGGGTGTCCTCAGGGCACTCGTACACCTGCCGCAGAAGTTTAGCCGCAGCTTCCAAATCGGGCTCTGCCCAATAGGTGTCCGCCGGATACGGCTCTCGCTCGGGTCCTACCCCGGCACGCCGCGCGGCAACGAGGTAACTATTCGCTGTCGTCATGAACTCCAGGTTGCCGGAATAGCCAGTCGCTATCGTCGGCCTGCCCAGCGCCATCGCCTCGGCAATCGTCAGACCAAAACCTTCCGAGCGATGGAGGGAAACGTAACAATCTGACAGGGCGGTGAGAGTATTGTTTTCAATCGACGAGAGATAGCCATCGAGAAGGATAATATCGGAGCGGCCGCGGCTTGCGTGCCGGAGCTTTTCCGTCCCAACAGTTCGCTTGTCGCCATTAATTGTTTTGATCACAAGGCTCGGACCTTCTCCATTAGAAAACGCTCTGGCAAAGGCCCTAATCAGACCAAGCGGGTTTTTCCGTTCCAGTACGCTCAGGAAGTCGAAGCTAAAAAGAAAAACAAACTTGTCCGGCAAATTCAAATCGGCCCGGGACAGAGATGGATCGACTTGCGGGGTAAGGAGGGGCAGCCGGAACTTAAAGACTGGTTTCGGTGATACCTTGAGAAAGGCATTTCTCATGAAGTCACTGGCTACCCAAATCTCATCGACATAGTTAAAGGCGCCATGAAAGGATCTGGGGAAATCCTCTACTTCCCAAAACCAAACGCCTATCGTGTAACGTCCGTGCCGTAGCGCGGGCCCCGTCTGCTCCGCGAAAAGCGGCAACTGGTCAGGGTTAACGCATATGATATTAATATCGGCCGCCTGATTTTCGCTGACACGGTCGGCGAACGGATAGTCCTGACGATTGGCGGTGGCGTCGAATGAAAGGGTGTTATACGGAACACCGGCAGCATCCAGGGCTGATAAAAGCGAGCGGGCCGCGACACCGATGCCAAGTTCCGCGCGAAAATAACCGGCTACATTAATGG
>DASYJM010000017.1:0-2490 GCA_035996445.1 Candidatus Acidiferrum sp.
TCGGCTGACTAGCGCGTTGGTTCTGTATGTTGCGTCGACCGCGGGTTCGCTCGCCTGACTGGGGGTATTCCAGCACCGCGTCCTCGTGATAGATGCGATGCTCCGTTTCAAAATCGTTGGCATCGGACGCCGCCCAATGCTGATCCAGTGCCGCACGGATCTCTTGATCTCGCACTCCAGAATACTGCTCCTTCATTTGTTGATCGTTCATCTTGAGCCTTCAATCGATTCTGCCCGAAAACTCTTCCCTGCCCAGAATCCCTATTCACCGATGTAGGGGATTGTTGCAAATTCGCTTCCCCAAAAGTGATTAACGGTCGCCCGAAAAAGAACGGTGGATTCAATAGGTCGATGCAACACTAGATCGACGCCAACTTATAGAGAACTCAGGGCCAAAATCGTTTAATTCAAACAAAAACATTGCCCTGTCTAGGTTTGCATCGACTGTAGCCAGTCCTCCAGGAGAAGTGCTGTCGGATCAAACGATTCCGAGGTGTTGCGTCGACCCCTTGAACCGGCAAACTATTTCTGGGCAACTTGACAGTGGTGCTCCAAACTCAAGACTAGAAAACTCGTTCTTTTGGGCCTACAAAAAGCTCGTCAGACCCTTCCTACGAGTTGTTGTTTCGCGGATCGTCTTTCGCGCTGAGGTATTCCAGTCCAAGCGGCCCCATCGCGGTAACTTGCGTGACGTACTCGCCGGATTTCGCCCAGTGGAAATGGGGCGTGTTGCCAGGGAGAATGATCACGGCGCCGGGCGGATAGGCTTCCAACTTAGTCGCATCGAATTCATCACCCAGTCCAATATAAAAGACGCCGGAAATCACGGTATAGACTCGGTCCTCTGGGTGCTTGTGAGGCATCAGCTTCTCGCCGTGGGGCACTTTAACCCTGATGGTGTAAGGGCCGGGCTTCGAGGGCTGACCCACGACGACGGCCAGCCGGATGGAAGGTGGGAACGCCGGGAACGGTTTCCAATCGACATCTTCGGACAAGATGGTTTTGAAAACCTCCTGCCCGAGTTGGTGAGGCTGGACTTCGCCTTGCTGAGCACGCTTTACGGCGCTGGCTTTCTGTGACATACAAACCTCCTTCGTGCAGAAAATGTAAAAAATCAATACAGGCTTTCGAAACACATTGGGTTCGAACGCCTCCCATCTTCAACGTCCCGAAGTTGAGAATCGCGTCGAGTGCCGGCCTAGCGCGCGATTTGGCCCAGATAATATCCGAGCCGATTTTCGACATCCCCCGGTTTGTGGAAGCCGCGCGCCATCAGCGCCTTGATGCTCTCCTGGGCGGCAGGTCGACCCAGTGAAGCGATGCACGCATCCCACCCGGCGCCGATTTCGACGTCCGGCGGCAGGCTGGTGTTGATGTAAGAAAGCTGGACAATTCCTGAGTTCAACATTCTTGAGCGGGCACATTGCGATCAGGTTTACCGCGTCGCGATCGATGAGCGTCACTTCGGTAAGGTCAAGGACCACCACGCTCTGCTCCTGCCAAAACCTTTGGTCTGAGCGACACCATTCAATGCGTCTGGTTCGTTCCTCGGCACTTCGCAGTTACGCGTAACGCCGTACGAGTTCCTCCTCAGCACGCAGCCAATCTTCGACGTCGTGGCCATCTTGCCGGCCATGTGACTCGTACAGACTGAACGCGAGTTGGGTAATCTCGTCGTGGGTAGGGGCCCGTCGACCGCCGGTGTATCTTCCCATCCCCCACTCACCTGCGGCCTGCGAAGTGACGAAATCAGATGCTTTTGTCATAACTCTCTTGTCTAATCTCCCACCAGCAACGACCAATCCGGTTGGCACCTCGCTGATGCGAAGCTCGTTATCTGCCATGGTCTCAGGCTCCTTTCGCCGCAGCCGCCGCCGCGGACTTCTTGACCCAATCTACAAAACGTGTCTCGCCGAGTTGCGCACCGTCGCCTGGAATGAGTGCGCGTTCGCTTAGCTCCACGCCGAAGTAGCGTGGTGCGAGTCAGCGATGACCTCCCGGGGATCGTGGCGTGCGCTCAGGACCTTCCGGATGAAATCATTGAAGCGGAATTGTCCGGGCCCGCCTATTTCAATCGTGCCGTTCACCGTAGTAAATCTGCGTTCCCTGTCGACTCATCTCTATATACATACAAGTGTATGCAGACTTGATGAGTGTGACGCTCTATTGCTGCACTATGGGTACGAGTCGCTTCGGTGTAACCCTTGCGGATTGAACACAATTTCTCGCGCAAGTTTGTGAAGAAAAATTCAAGTCGCAGATTGCACGAAGCTTAGTAAATCGACTCCACGAAAGCAAAACAGAAAAACTGCTAGCTTAACGGAAACGAGAAAGGGGGCCTTTTTTAGGAAGATTTGGAAACGAAAAGGAATTATTGAAAAATATAAGAACAACGTAACTCGTTTAAAATCTGGAGCGGGCGACGGGAATCGAACCCGTATCTAAAGCTTGGGAAGCTTATATACTGCCATTGTACGACGCCCGCTCATT
>DASYJM010000018.1:0-7824 GCA_035996445.1 Candidatus Acidiferrum sp.
TCGGATGTTCTGGACTTGACGTAGACCCGCTCATCGACGTATCTATAAGCAAATCAATTTCCTCGCGGCGTCCTCCTTTCATCGCGCTGATTCGATGATGGGTTTAAACTGGTGTTTGCCTCGGCGCCGTCCAGGGCTGCGCTTAATTGACCTGTACCCGCTCTGAAATTCGATGATCTGCTATGTCCCAGCGGTGACTTGACCCAGGGGATCCAAGAATTGTTGCCGATGGGAATTAGCGTACTCGACTTATCCGCTTATATCGGGCTAGTCGCCGTTGCGGCCGTGACGTTCAATATGGTCCTCGGCATACTGATGGCCTTTCGTTACAACCCTGTTCGTTCCTGGCCTTATCGAAGATTTAATTATTTCCGTTTGCACAATTGGCTGGGATACGCCGCGCTAGTCGCTTCGTTGCTGCATGCAGCGGTGCTGCTGGTCAATAAAAAACCGGCCTTCCGCCTCCGCGATCTTCTCTTTCCAGTGCATTCGCCGAGCCAGCCGCTAGAAAATACAGTGGGAGCTGTGGCGCTATACCTTGTCGCTTTCGTAGTTGTCACCTCGTACTTCCGAGCGCGCCTGGGACGCCGCTTGTGGAAAGCGTTTCACTTCGGAATTTACGTCGCGGCGCTCCCGCTGTTCTTTCATAGCCTGCTGACTGATCCGGACCTGAAAAATTCCGTCGATTGGCTCGATGGCGGAAAAATATTTATTGAATTGGCTTTTATACTGATCGTTGTCGTCGCATTACTGCGTTGGCGTAAAGCTGGCACGTCTCTTTGAGAGCGAATAATGGCGCGATTTCGTTTCCGTTAAAGCATGATCAAGCCGTGGCGGATTCCGGAAGTAACCGCTTCGGTGCGGCTAGACGCGTTCAGTTTGCCCATTATGGATGCCACATGGAATTTGACAGTGTGTTCGGAAATGCCGAGGCGCGCGGAAATTTCTTTATTTCCCCAACCCTCAACCATCATCCCCAGCACTTCAATTTCGCGGGGTGTTAACGCCTCAACCAACGGGGGCGACACCGCTCGGTGCGATGCGGTGCCTTCTCGCAGGAGACTGTCGAGGCCTTCAGGCAGCAGCACAGCCAGACCAACTCCCACAGCTTGCACCGCTGCCACGATTCCAACTGGACGCATGTTGCGCGGGAGCACGGCTTTGATGCCGCTACGGAGAGCGTCCACATCTCTTTCCGTATTTGCATCGTCTACCAAGAGGACCGTCGCTACCGGAGCTTCTTCCGACAGTTTGAGTATTTCTTCCGGGAGCGCTCTGTCTTGACCGGTGATTTCGGCGATCACCACATCGGGCTGCAATTCCTCCACGTTCTCGGAGAGCCCGCCGAAGTCCGAAAGAACGCCCACAATCTGCAAGGATGTACTCGTTCGCAGCAAATTCTCCAACCCACTCTGTGAGATGGAAGACGACGCCACGATCAAAACGCGAATCATGCTGCCACGCGACGGGCCATCCCGAGTCTGATAGCGACCCGACGAATATTTCGTCTGTCCCCTCGAACAAAAAGCAAGTTTAAAATGCGTTCACCGGTTCCCTGAAGGGCGATCTCAAGGTCGTTGACAGAACGGAAGAGCACTCTGTCGACACCAACCAGGATGTCGCCGATCATTAGTGACGCCCTACTGGCGGGTTCTCCAGGAGTGATTTCCATTATG
Source organism: Candidatus Acidiferrum sp. (assembly GCA_035996445.1). GTDB lineage: Bacteria > Acidobacteriota > Terriglobia > Acidiferrales > UBA7541 > Acidiferrum. The sequence goes on from DASYJM010000018.1 coordinate 1,677, forward strand.
AGTAAACCGATCCTGTTTTCATCGCGAAGAACAATTCGAACGGGCCGGACCTCTACGCCGAGCAGCGAATGCGAAGGGCCGTTGGCGAGGAATCGCGCTACGTCATTGCTGGGGATAGCGAGCGCCAGTCCACCCGCCACCATGGTATTGATGCCCAAGACTCGACCTTGTGCGTCCGCCAGTGGGCCGCCTGAGTTTCCTGGAGCGAGTTGCACATCGGCCTGCAGCCACGAACTCACCCCAAGACCACGAACCGAACCGGCAGCATGAATTATCCCGGTGCTCAACGCGCCAACAAACCCCAGCGGATTGCCCACGGCCAACACCAGCTCTCCCACACGTGTCTTGCTTGAATCCGCCAAAGTTGCCGCCGGCAAATCGGAGCCGGAAGCGAGCAGGGCCGCCAAATCTCGCGCCAGGTCACGCGAGGTTAGGACTGCTTCCAAAGTGCGCCCGTCCCACAGTTTCACCTGCGCGTGCGAAGACCGAACCACATGCGCATTGGTGACGATCAATCCGTCTGAACTTAGGATAACGCCAGATCCAAATCCTCGCCCTGCGCTGCTCACCTGCACCGTGGTGCGCCGCAGAGCTTCAGCCACTTCACCGAATCCTGCTTGTGTCATGGCGTTCAGCTCCTGCGCGGTCGTTCTGCGATTTGGGCCGACAACTCGATGAGTTTGCCGCCGCGGATGGCTTGCACTTTCCTGGATTTTCCTACCGCGTCGGCATTCAAGAGAGTCTGTAAGTCGTCCGTTTGCTCCAAGGCATGGCCTTCCAGAGTTATCAGGATGTCGCCAATCATCAGGCCGCCGCGTTCCGCGGGACCTCCCGGCTCAACGCTGAGCACAATGATGCCGTTGGTGTTGGCTAGCGAGAGTTTGGATTTCAGGTCGGCGGGAATTGTAACTGGCTGCAAACCGATTCCAAGATAACCGCGTGGAATGTGCCCTTTTTCAAGTAACGTTGCGCTTACGCGGTTCACTGTGGAGACCGGGACGGTAAGGGGAGCTACGCGCGAAAGCGCAGCAGTGGCCATGCCAATAACTCGCCCTTCCACGTCAACGACGCTGCCCCCAGACGAGCCTGGATATAGCGCGACATCCAAGCGGATGTAGCGATCAAGAGTCCCCCCTGCCCAAGTGCGGCGAGAATCAGCCACCAGGCTCACCGCTCCGAGTGACGCCATCAAGCCATTTTCGCGATGGCGGCCCAGCACTAACGCCAAATTGCCTACGCGAGGTATCGAGGCATCGCTAAATTGCGCGGGCGACTCACCCAATCCCTCGACCTTTAGCACTGCGACATCGGTGCCGCCATCGCGGCCTACAAGCGTGGCCTTTAACGACCGCCCGTCTGACAACGTTACGGCGATGTCTTCATCACGCTTCACGGTGTGATTTGCGGTAACCACCACATCGCGCCGCCAATGGATTCCACTCGAGCTTCCGTGCCAACGTCCACCGACATTGACCACCGAAGAACCGGCTCGCTCCGCGGCAGCCGCTAATTGGTTAGAAATCTCAACCAGTGCGCTTTCCATTTCTGATTCCTCCTGAACGCAGTTTGAAGAAGTTTGAGGACAGGTACATCAGTCGAATAGGTAGGGAGAAGCCCGGAAGAAAGACTGGGTAGTAGGGAAGTGTTGCCTTGGCTCGGTATTTCTCTTACGTGCTTTATGGCGGGCCATCACCAATTGTATCAAGGCCGGTATCCTGCCCGGCTTCACTTTGTCCCTTCCCGCGAGCAAGTTCCCGTGCAGAGATCACGGCTATCGCGGTGAGGAGGCAGAGCACCGGATCAATAGGGTGACGATAACGAAGGTCCGCGTGGGTAACGTAATACAAACATGGATAAACCACCGGAATTACCGCGAGCGGGAAAGTCATGGCGCTACGCCTCTGCCACAAGGCCAGGATCCCGAATAACCCTCCGATGACAGTAAGAAAATCGCATAACAATATTGCTCTGATCAACGCGGAATCCGTTTCGCGGAAAGTCTTAAGCGGAGACTCCAAGCCGGTCCAAAAAGCGGCGCACTTTCTTCCTGCCAGGCGCAATTCCAAAGCGGGGTGCAATGCCATGAAGGAAGTGGCTATCTGCCATTTCTCATGCATGTAAGCCATCTCTCCGAGCTGCGCGTATCTTCTTGTTTCTTCCGTTCTGGTAATCAATTTCCTGCCGTTCCGGGCATGCTCATCGAAAATGTCATTGTTTCCGAGCCACAACTCGAAGGGCAGGTTGGAACGCAGCGGAATAAATCGATGAAAAGCGGTGTAGTTGCGTATCGTCCAGGGTACGCAACACAGGATGGCAACGCCGACTGCCAATACTGCCCGTTTCCATCGCACACGGGTTTCGTTTAAAGCGAAGAACCTGCCTGGGCAGGCAAGCCATCCGAGCAAAAAGGGCAGCAACGCGCCGAGCGCGGGATTCGTCATCAAAGCGAATCCCCATAATGTCCCGTATGCACACCAATCCCGAGTACGGTCCGATTCTGCGAGCGCCAGCGTGGTCCACAAAATTGTCGCCACCAGGAGCGCCGACAAAGAGGTATCCCAAATCCATTCGAAGGGCATCATGATGGCATTCGGAAAAAGCGCCCACAGCCACGCCGCCACGCTAGCCGCACCCAATCCGCCGACTCGCTTTCCGGCAAAATAAATAGGCACGCATGCTGCCGAGGAAAAAATAATGTTCAGGAAAACCGCCGCAAAGAAAGCCTGTGCTGTGAAAATTCCAAAAATCCTAAATATCCCCGCGACCAACAAGGGATAAATCGGCGCGAGCCACGCCGTGGGGCCGGTATCCATGCGAAACACCGAGTCAAAACCCTTACCCCTTGCCAGCGAATACGCGATGTTCCCGGCTTCCTGCTGGAATGGAACAACGCTTAAAACATCCGGCGGAATGTTGCGCGCCTGGTCCCACGCGAATGTTATTCGTGCTGTCATTGCCACAAGTACGATGAAAGTAAGGGATGTCGCGATTGTTTGAATCGCCTTTTTCATATGCGATTCCCTGAGCAGCCGATTAATTCGGCCAAGATGAAATTTTTATCCTGGTTCCCACGTATCATTGATTGACCGTAAACACCGTGCCCTTTCCCATCCCCGCCATCCAACTCGATCATATCTCCCGCTACTACACCATGGGTGCGAGTAGCGTGCGAGCTGTCGATGATCTCTCTCTGGTCATCGCCCAAAATGAATTTCTCGCTCTTCTTGGTTCTTCGGGTTCCGGCAAGTCCACGCTGTTGAATTTAATCGGCGGGCTGGATCGACCTACCTCCGGCTCCATCGTTTCGAATGGGCAGAATATCGCCACACTTTCGTCTCTGGACCTGGCGCGCTATCGCTGCCATGCCGTGGGGATGATTTTTCAGTCCTTCAATCTGCTGACGCGCATGACGCTGGAAGAAAATGTTGAGCTGCCGCTGCGCCTTGCCGAAGTTGATCGCGCGGAGCGCTCTGGCCGGGTGCAGGAAGCGCTCGAGCGCGTGCGATTGACGCACCGGTTGGGCCACCGTCCGGTGGAACTCTCCGGCGGCGAGCAGCAGCGTGTGGCCATTGCGCGTGCGTTGGTCAATCGGCCAAAAATTCTTCTCGCCGATGAACCAACTGGGAATCTCGATTCCTCCACCGGTGAGGCCATTCTCACCTTGTTGCAGGAACAAACGAAGTACGGCATGACCATCGTGATGGTTACTCACGAGCGCGCCTTGGCGGAAAAATTCGCCGACCGCCTGGCCATCATGGGCGATGGCAAGTTGCTTTCCACATCGGCTACGAAAGGTCTCGTGCAATGAAAGCACGAGACCTCGCCGATCTGGCGCTGCGCAATCTGCGCGAAGCTTTATTGCGCAACGCGCTTACCACTCTCGGCGTGGCCGTCGGAGTGGCTTCACTTGTGGCGATGCTTTCACTCGGCGTAGGCCTGCAGGAGCTGGCTTCCAAGCGGCTTTCGCAGAGTGGACTGTTCGACACCATTCTGGTGACAGCGAAGAATAGTTTTCGAGGCGTAGGCCGGCCGCAACGCCAAGAGCAGCCTGGCAAACCCGTCCGCGTACTGGATGAGGATGCCCGCAAAGAAATCGAAAAACTTTCAAATGTACTCGAAGTCTATCCTCAGATCCGCTTCTTCACGGAAGTGCGGTTGAACAACAAACCTTTCGCCACGGTGGTTGCAGGAATGCCGGAATCGTCTAAGAATTCCGGTTCGTTCGATGGCATGAAGGGCCATTTTTTTTCCGCGCCTGCCGCCGATGAAGCAATCCTGCAGATTGAATTCGCGAAAGAACTTTCCGAAAATCCTGATTCGCTGATCGGGCAGGAACTGCTACTACGTTACGCGGAGCGCCAGGCGTTGCAAGCGAATGGACCGGTGTCGGCGGGCCACCCGACCGAGTCCGCTGGTGGTTTCTCTGTTGTCCCGAAAGAGTTGCGCCTCAAGATCATCGGCGTCGTCGAAACCGAGCCTGCGGCAGGATACGGCGGGTACGGCAACGCACGCTTGCTGATACCTCTGGATACTGCCGCAACGCTTCGCGCCGCGCAGGTTAATGATCTGCGGGACATTGTGCGTGATTCAGCCACGAACAAGACTACATATCCATCGCTTTCCGTGCGCGCTAAGTCGCCCTCGCAGGTTGAGGCCCTGGAGGCCTCAATCAAGAATCTTGGCTTCAATGCGTTCTCTCTCCTGGATGCTTCCAAATCGCTGCGTACTTTTTTTTCCGTGTTTGATTTACTTTTGGGAATATTTGGCAGCCTGGCGCTGGCGGTCGCCACGCTGGGCATCGTCAATACTTTAGTGATGGCGATTCTCGAGCGGCGTCGCGAGATCGGAGTGTTGAAGGCTCTCGGCGCGGCTGATTCCGATGTGCAGCGACTTTTCTTTGTGGAAGCGGGCGTCATGGGCTTGCTGGGCGGAATACTCGGTGTGATCTTTGGCTGGCTGCTGGGCCGCGCGCTAACGTATGGCACCAACGTCTATCTTCACCGCCAAAATCTCAATTCCATTGAGCTTTCTTCCGTTCCGTGGTGGCTGGTGTTGTCTGCTCTCGGCTTTGCCGTGCTTGTGAGTCTCGCTGCTGGGCTCTATCCTGCTTCCCGTGCTGCCAAGCTCAATCCAGTTGACGCCCTTCGTTATGAATAGGCCGGCGCGCCGAGGCGTCGAATTGCTTTTGCTACTTTGCATCCTGTTAATGCCGCGACCGGCACTGGCAGCCGGGCGCGTCGAGTGCAATTCCGTTCCCAGCAAGGTCCTGGCGCGCGCCGTGCCGTACTGCATCGTACTTCCAGCTTCATTTGACGCGCAAAAAGCTCGTACTTTTCCTGTGCTCTATTTCCTCCATGGCCTTGGCGATAACGAACAGTTTTTTGTCCATTCCGGGGCCTGGAATCTGGCAGAGGACATGCGCGAAAAAGGGGAGCTGAAAGATTTTCTAATCGCCACGCCTGATGCCCGCTCTACCTTTTATGTCGACGCCCGGGACGGAAAAGAGCGCTACGAGGATTTCCTGTTACAGGAATTTTTTCCGTACGTGGAAAAGCACTATCGGGTCACGGCGGGCCGTGCCAATCGAGCCATTTCCGGAATTTCCATGGGCGGTTATGGAGCTTTGTACCTGGCGTTCCGCCATCCACAGCTTTTCTCTTCGGTAAGCGCTCACAGTGCCGCGCTGATAGTAAGACTCCCGACCTTTCTTGCTGGCGTCCAGCCGAATTCACCACGGGCTCGCGTGCTGGGTGGCGCATTTGGAAATCCGCCCGATGCGGTTTTCTGGCAGGAGCACAGTCCCATAGTCATGGCACGGGCGGCGAATCTAGCGCGATTGCATATTTATTTTGATTGCGGAGACCAGGACGATTTTGGCTTTGAAGTTGGAGCGATTGCGCTCGATAAAATTATGAATACTCGTCATATTCCTCATGAATTTCACATTTACCCAGGTCGCCATGACCCCGCGTACTTTTCCGAGCACCTTCCTGCGTCACTCGTATTTCACTCGCAACTTTTTCCGAAGTAGCTAGAATTCCAAAACATATCGGTATAACCCATCGCATGAAGGTGTAGTCAACTGGGTGGAGAATGCATATTTATGATAACCGCAGCAAACAACGGAATAGTTAACAAGCCCAGCAAA
>DASYJM010000019.1:0-6832 GCA_035996445.1 Candidatus Acidiferrum sp.
ATTTTTCGAAGCGCGCCTGCTGCTGAAGAAAATTGGCGACGGCCGGCTTGGTGGCCTCTTTCTTCAAGGTCAGATGCATGCGCTCATGACGCCCGTTCTGCTGCGGATGGCCGGGCTTGATGCGCTCAATACCGATCCCCAGGCGGAGCCACCACACCGCGAGCTTGCTCAAGTTGAACAACGCATGTGCGGAAGCGAACGGCACACCGTTATCGCTGCGGATGTTGGCGGGCAGGCCACGCTCCTTAAAAAGCCGCTCAAACACTGTGAAAGCGTACTCTTCCCGGGTCGAAGAAAGGGCTTCACAGGTGAGCAGGAACCGACTGGCGTGGTCGGTGACCGTCAACGGATAGCAGTATTGATGATCCCCCAACAAAAATTCGCCTTTGTAATCGGCGCACCACAATTCATTGGGTCGTTGGCCTAACGAGAGCGGCGTCCCTTGGGCGCGACGACGCACCCGACCGCGGCGCTCCACCAAGCCGCAGCGATCCAGCACCGCATGGATGGTACTTTTCGCCGGGATGGGAATACCGGAGAACCGGCGCAGCAAACGCTCACGGATTTTGCGAGCACCCCAGCTGGGGTGCTCGTGCTTTACGTTCAAGATGAAATTTTCGACCTGGAACGGAAGTCGGTTGGCGTAGCGATACGGACGCCGGCTTCTGTCCGTGAGCCCCTGCATGCCGCATTCCTGATAACGATCGAAGATCTTATAGCCGGTCTTGCGGGAGATGCCAAACTCCCTGCAAAGTTCTGCCATCGCCTCGCCGGCTAGCCGGCGAGCCACAAACTGCAGTCTCTCATCCATTACCGAACACTCCTTCCAAGGCATCACTCCCTCCCCTCTAAGGGGAGAAAGTGTCACCTATGTGTCCGGTACAATGTGTTACCTATGTCTCAGGTCGCTCAATCAAGTCCCCTCAATGAGTTAGGCAGCAACCGCTAACGATTTTTCTTCAATTGAAAGTCGCCCAAGTTGCCCAACTGGAATACAGAATCCCAATCCAGTCTGTTGTGCGACTTGTTTACGCCACTGCAAATCGTCGGAAAGACTTTCGGCGTATCGGTCAGAAATATCCCGCGAAGCGTGGCCGAGCCAGAACTTTTCAAGCTGCCACGGTACACGATTCTTTCGGAGAACTTCCGAGCGAAACCGTCGAAACGAGTGGAATAGTTTGTCGTCCTTCTTGACTCCCATTTGAGCCAAGATTGGGTCAAGGCTATCTCGCTCGATATTGCGCGGGCTGATGGGCTGTCCCGTTCGAGTCTGGAATACGAAGCCTTTTCTGCGGTCGCCGATATGCTTGTGAAGCAGATACGATACTTCTTCGCACTCCCAAATAAGCACATCAATGGATAATTGAAGAAGAAGTGCCTATGGAAGGGTGAACCGCTGCGAACCTGCCAATCATGGCACTTCGGCGTCATAAGGGATCAACTTTAGGACGACGTTTTTTCGATTACCTTCGTCCAGTTGGATGGTCTCTCCGCGAGTTCGATAGGACTTCAAAAATTCGGGTTGGCGGACATCTTCCTGCAGGTCTTCGAAGGCCAGCACCGTGTACTTGCCGGGATTTAGGCCGCGCAAGTTGAAGTGGCCACTCTCATCCGTTATATCTCGCTGGTAAAGATCGGGGCGCGTTCGGTGTTCCGCCATGGGAACATCCACAACGATCGCGTTCGCGATCGGCTGGCCGTTGGTATCAACAACTTTCCCCGTAATGCTCGCTCCGTTTGGGCTTACCACGATATCGAGGTACGTTTGTGGGAGAACTTTGAAACCTGAATCAGCCACATCCTGGCTGTCGAGATTGACCGACTTTGTGACGTAGTCGGCCAGATTGTCGGATTTGGCCCCAACCGCCACCTGATAACTACCTCCGCCCACGTTCTTTAGCTCGAAAGTTCCGTCAATGTTCACACTGGCACTAGTCGGGAGGGCGAATACGCCCTCTTGTACAAGCCCGACGCCGAATCCCTGAACTGGTAGAAGGGTTACCGTCACTTGTGTCCAATCGAATTTCTGCCCCGTATCCAGCCGGAACTTCCCCCGAACCTGCCCACTAGCCTCTGGCTGAAGTTGTAATCCTACCACGTGAGAATTACTGACTTCGATCGAGGGACCCAAGCGGACCAACTGCATGGCGGGTCGATCGCCTTCAAATGTGACGGTCATCAGGATTGCCACATAGGAGCCGGGTAAGACGTTCACAAATTCAAATTTGCCGCCCTCGCCAAGCTCTTGCGGAGCCATATCCGATCGCCCACTTCCATTCGGCTGCAAGATTATCTGCGCCATATTGCCCTTGCTCTGAACTCCAGTTACTGATCCATTGACGCGGTACGCCCGACCAGTCAGTACGGCAAAATTAATAGGTGTCTCGGCCCCGGAACGAATCTCCAGCGCAACAGCTTGTTCGTCTTCTAAAACCCCAGGATAGTAGGTTGGTAGGTAAACTGAGTGATCGTTCTTCTTGCTCTGCTCTTTTAGATCCGGCGGTCGAGACCCTTGCGGGGGAGCGGCAGTAATCTTATACTGTCCCGCTCGTAAGTCGGAGATCCGAAATTCTCCAAGATCGTTCGTAGCTGCATAACCGAAGTTATGGGAATTTCGTCCCACTCCAATGGAGCTTACCCTGGTTGCTGTGACGCTTACGTCACGCATAGGGTCTCCGTCCAAGTCTACGATCTTCCCAGTGATGATCGCAGCAGCCTGCATGTGTAGGATCAAGTCATTTCTGCCACTGCCCGGCTGCACTGAAATAGTTGTTAGGTGCCCGCCGATGTTTGACTGAACAAATCCAGGGTGCTCGACGACGACGCCGTACCGTCCAGCTTGCACATCTTCGATCGTGAATTGACCGTCCCCGTCGGTAACAGCCGAGTATTGCGCCCCAGTTGGCCCCTTTCCGCCGTTCAGTTGCACATTTGCTTTTCTTATCGGTTGGCCGTTCGGCTCCTGTAAGACCTTACCCCGTATGCTTAACGTAGGAGTTTGTGCTAGAGGGTTCGTTTGAATTACAGAGACCAACGGAACAAGGATTAAACAAAATGCGGTTACCAAATGTTTCACAAAACACCTTTATCCACGCAAACTTCCCGTCGAGCAAAGCTCACCAGGACACTTATATCACGATAACTTCCATATTGTAGTAACGAACCTATCAATTAAAGAATGGTGTAACTCGACCATCTACTGGCAACGGAACTTCCTACCAAAAACGAAGGAGAATTGTCCTGTTAAGAGCACTCATCGAACAACTGGATTTCGTAGAGCCCGTCTAGAAATACAACTTCATGATAAATAGTGCCACGTGGCAAAACTCGATGGCTAACGTGTTCTAAATAACGCAACTGTATTACTGTTGCGTTTTGAAATGCTTGTGGCAGAACGAACACCCGGTCATGACAACCTTGTGCTCACTGTGCATAAACCTCGATAGAAACTCGCAAACGATACCTATGGAATGAAGGCCGCCACCGGGTTCAGTAATAATCGCCTTGCGCTTGCGACCATCCATGGCAACCGTTGAAGCCTACCGAGTGAAGGTTAAGACGGCGGGATGATGGTTTATAACTCAAAATATTAACGCCGTTTGTCGTTCCCTGTTTTTTATCTGCACTAGCCGATGCAACTTTAAGGTGCGTCGGGGTTCGCGAGCTGCTTATTTGCGATGTAGCGCTGCCCGGCCAAAAGTAACAACCCGCTGCGATGATAATCCCCGCACATATATCGTGCCCAAGACCCGTTTGCTCTTTGGCCGACACCATAATTGCCCTAAGGCACGGCGTCGATACGGCGACTCTATATCCCTAAGGCCTTTCTTAGGGCGGCCTAATTCTCTGTCTTCGCAGATTCCCATTAAAATTCTCCTGCCATACGTAGTGCTGCGATATGCTTCGGAGAGCATGACACGCATCTTCTCAATCCATAAAGGCCGCAACACGATTTTCGTCACAGACAACACATGGGGACGCAAGACACTGATGCTTACGTCGCCCGGTTATAAGTCCTGGGGCGATCTCAAAGCATACTTCGTGAAATTAGGCGCTACCCCCGATGCACTTAGCGCTTGTGGCCTTGAACTGGAAGAAACGGGCGACTCAACGTTGCCCGTCGAGATTCCCTAAACCTCAATTAGGGCCTCTTGTTCCCAAACTTATACCAGGTTCGATTCCTGACATTGCGGGGTATTCGGCGCTGCTCTTGCGTAGTAGAAAACTAATGGACCAAGCATATGCGGTCATCCGCTCTACAAAGGGCTTTCCGACGAAGGGCCGCTCGTTTTTTAACTAATTTGGTCCTCGTTATGTATTTCAATCTGACGAGTTACTTAAAACAAAAGCTCCGAAGGATTATGCTGCAACCGCCAAGCACAGGCCCCCAAATATCAGTGATTCTTGCCTCGTTCACTCGCATCAAATTGATTCTTCCTTTTATACGCCACAAGAGAGTATGGTTGAAAGCGTCTCCCTAGCATCTCTCCACCTAATGCTTTCTATGGTGGTCTCCTGCGAAATCAGACTCGCTCTCCGAAACAAATCTTGACTGCTCGCCCGTACGGCAGTCATAAAGAAAGAGGAACAAATGGGGATAAGAATAACTTTTGTGGTGGCAGCATTACTGTTATCCAGTTTCGGATTTGTGGCTGACGCACAAAACCCGCCGAACCGATTTGCCGAAACGAGATCCCCAATTGCGCCGCAGTTTGAGCCCGAACTATTTGGACCTGGAACAAGTTTTGGCAAGAGTGGTTTGGATGACCTCCCCCTCCTAAATGAAAATATCACGGAGTTATCTCGCAATTGAGTGAGAATGTGAACGTCCAGTATCTCGGCTTCGAAGCAAAAGCGCCCGTGCGCGAGTATAGATTTGTCGTGCGGGGAGCCGCAAACCAGATCAGCGAATACACCTTAACAATCGCGAACGAATGGTTCAATTCCCGGCGCGTGCGTTTTCAAGACGCTGCGGAGATCTGCTCGATAAGGCTGGGACGCGAGCTAGCTGCGTTCGGAAACCATCCTCCCCAGGCTCACTACTGCATTGGTGTGAAAGAACTGGATGACTACCGCAACTCGCACTCGCCAAAGGCTGCCAAGTACCGCTCGCCAAAGGATCCTCACGATCTCTAATCGCTCTGACGCTGTTGTCGGGCCCGAAGGTCCGCCTTTCGTTGATGGGAGTAAAGGAGCAACAAAGTGAGTAGACCCAGGATCCAAATTCGAGAAGCGAAGGAGGACGTGTACGGTGCGTGCGGGCTATAGGCATTATCGGCGTATTGCAGGAGTTACGCTGCTGTTGTCTGACGACTGTGAGTGGGTGTGATGAGGCCGTTCAGGGATATTACGCCAGCGTTTCGCGGGTACTGGCTGAAGCCGCCGACGAGGTGACGCGGTTGAGCGATGAGAGCAAGCAAGACACTACAGGCAAAAAAACACTGGCAGCAGCTGGATAAACGGGCAACTCCCAACCACGGCATTCTTGCTCACAGAATATCGATGCTCGAATTTAATTGGGCCGAGAGTTTCGCTAATCCTCATGAGGAGCCGTAGGATTACCATTGATGTAGAAAGTATTTGCGAATCCTGCCAAGCAAGCTTCTCTGCGAAATGTTAGGCAAGTCTGGCCAGACTGAGACTGTCGATAATAGTGTCCGAGGTGGCAGCACTTAGGCTGTCGAGGCTGTTGATTGACCGAACGACTTTATGGCGACAGCCTCGTCGTTCAAAATGTCGAAAATTGTATAAAGCTTTGTAATTTGCATCACATCGTGGACTTTCTTGGTGAGGTGCAGCAGTTTCAGTTCTCCACCTTGCCTTCGCACACTGGTGAAGGCACTGACCAGAGAACCCAAGCCCGAACTATCGATGTAATCGACATCCCCAAGATTGAACAAAATCTTCTTACGCCCTTTGCTTAGGAGATCGCGAACCAAATCGCGCAGCGAGGCGCTTTCTTCGCCTAGCACGATCCGGCCCTTCATCTGCACAATTGTGACGTCGTTTACTTGTCGAGTGCTGTCTTGATGTTCATATTCAGCTCCCAAATTGAAAGCGTAATGGACTCGCTGGAGTTAAATGTCGAGTGGGCGGGCCCCTGCTAGGGCAGAGTAACGGTGCCAGGCTGAGACTCCACTATCGTTGGGACCAGCTCCCCATACAGATTGAGACTGTCCGACAACGCAAGCGCGGCGGAGCTCGCCGCTAGCTCTCTTGCTTCGGCGTCCGTTACAACTGAAAGTGTTAGCAGTTGCACGGAACGAAGAATTCACGAAAGTAGTCATAAATTCGTGTTTTTCTGGCCGATGCAAATCCAACAAAACCACACTTGGTTTAAGTTCGCTGGTCATGTGCATTGTTTGACGAAAGTTGCGTCAGTCCGGGTTCTTCCCCCAAAGGCTAACCGGACGGCGTCACCCAAGGCATCGCTGGCCGTCGCCAATAAAATTGTGATGGGCATCTTACTTTGAAGAGTGCCATCGGCAAAATTTCAGGAATGTTCGCTTTTGCACAGGTTCCGGATAGCCAAGGCTGGATTAACCGTCGTTGAGTGATGCGCATAATGCCTGTACCAAAAAGCGCTCCGTGGTGAGTCCTTCAAGGTACGGATGAAAGTCACACTGTATTCATCAACCGCACGATGTAAGTAGGTATAGCCCTGCCAACGATAGGCTGAACACTTCTTACCTCATATTTTTTCCCTCGGCGCTCGATAACCTCTCCCTTCTTCGGAACAGGCATTCCGCTGAAGGGGTCGTCTACCTCATCAGGATTCGGGCCGTCGTGGTAGTAATAAATGAATTGCTGCCCGCGTGCCACGGGACCTCCG
>DASYJM010000020.1:0-7350 GCA_035996445.1 Candidatus Acidiferrum sp.
CGGACCCGAATAGCCGGATGAAAGTAGAGATCGCCGGAACTGAGGAACCGACGAGAAGCCATATGGCGAACAACATTGCCAAAGGTTTCAGAGCACCCAGTCTTACGAAAACGCGCGTCTCAGTGACAATCGCTGGGACGGTGTGAAAGAAAAATACACCGCGGCTTAGAGTTGAAAGTGAAAAAACCGCCCCCTCAATACAAAGCGCAAGAAAGCCTCGTTCAACACCTTTCCCCGAGGCGCGATCCCAAGCCAGAAAAAGTGAAAGAATTAAAGCAAAGCCAATGTCCGTCATCCATGCGAATAGACCGCCAAGTGGCCAGGGCATGATTACTTTTGCAACGTGGCCACGGACAAGGATTCCGAGAATTGCATTTGCTGCCAGAGCCACCGCCACAGCGACTGCAGCACCGGCCCAAACCAGGTTTCGATATTTGAGCCATCCGCGCGGGACGTTGTTGGGCTGACGCATCGCCCGCTCACTCAGCGCATTAATCGCGGGTAGAACGAGCAATCGTCCAGCTAAATAACCTGAGCCGCCGATCGCAATCAGAAAAAAAACAGCGTCCCAGCTGGCTGCAGAATTATTGAAAGCGCCAACTGGCTCACCGTACCAAATTCCAGTTAGGCAATGAAAAACATACTTCGCCCAGAAACCGAGGAACCAAATAATCCCTAGAAAAAAATGCGAGTACTCATTCGATTTTAGGGCAGAATACCCAATTGTGAAGATTACGATGCAGAAGCCGGAAAAAATGAATTTGTCTCCAGGATATTGCAAGATCGATAAGACACCCGCTCCACACAGAAGGGTAGCGGTGAATTGACGTATCCGTTGTACCCATGCCATGGCTACTCCGAGGATACTGCAAGGTTCGTTCTACGCTTTAGCCATGTGTTTGCCAGTAACACTGCGCAGACATAGGCGGCCGATGCCAGCAATGAAGCTACTCCCATCCCGTCGACTCCCCATCTGGGCAGAAGAAAGAATGAAAACGCGAGTAAGGAAGCGGAGTGAATAAATTTGGCCGGCATATAAATTTCTGGCTTGTTCATCCTCAATCCCGGCAAAACAAGCTGTTGGCCGATGCAGAACAGTCCCGCAGATATGCCCAGAAACCACAACAGGTGCTCGTGCCCCAGAAACAGTTTGCTTGAAAATATTGGAATGATGAAGTCCCCAAACGTGGCTGCCGTCGCTGTGATTACAACAATTCCTAAGACGCTCAGAAAAAGATAAACGCGAAAACTACGAACTATTGTTCCAGTGCCATCAGGGTCGTGCTGGAATACGAGAGGAAAATAGAATTGGTTCACAACTCCGGTGAATAGCAAATTAGGCGCCATCACCAACTGTGACATCAGCGCGTAACTTCCTACTTCCGACCACGTCGCCCAACTTGCCAGAAGCAACCTCTCGCCGTGACTCCCAACCGTACCTAGCAAGCCGAACAGGACGAACGGCAAAGCAAACGCAACCATATTAAAGGTCAGGCGGCCTGCCGTGATTGATCGGTCGGCAGAAGTTGGTACATCGAGGAGCGGTAGCGCTGCTGAAGACCATAGCGAGGCAATCAAAATGACGAGCAAGAAGGAAGAAAGCGCGTAGGCCAGTAATGCGTGATACGCCGTAACGACAGATAGTTTTAAGATGAAGAAAATGAGAGTTGGTCTGACAACGGCCTCAGCGACCTGCACAAGTGCAACTATCTTTCGCTTTCGACCAGCGTTGCATACCGCGACAGCGACCATCTGAAAGCCGCTGACAACAATATATACACAGAGAGCTGCGGCCGGAAGCGGCAACCAGCTGTCAAGGTGCAGGGTAAACGTTAGAGCCCACAACAATCCGATGATCGCGGTGGCAACAAAGACCAACTTTACCAGGGAGACTTCATAGCTCCGCAGCATATTTCTTGCCGCTGCAAAAGAAAGAAAACGAGTGGCAGTCTGCGCAATGGGCCCATAGAGACAAATTTGAGCGATGCCTATAATCGCCAAAGCTGCTGATAGTTTTCCGTATTCGGATGGCCCAAGGTTGACCGCTGCAGTTTTGACAGTCGCAAGGCCTCCGAGAAAGGCTGCCGCTTGTGCGGCGCCTACCCAAGCAATTTCCCGAGAATACACTTTGATTCCGAGAGATTTGCCGAAAAAAATCAATGCATGGGCCTACCCTTGGTTGATTTCACATTGATATGCTCGCTTATCGAGCAGAATGCAAACGTGCGCGCTGGCTCTAGCGGGATCGTCGCAGCATTACTGGGGCGGCTAAGTATCCTGCTTAGTCTCATGCATGTAGGAGTTCGCATTGCCGCAGCATCACCAACCGACGGCGACCCGGTAGCGGGATTGGATCGTCGAAGGGGTGCGACCAATCAGCCGTGCAGCCATGACGGACTAACGTCGGCGCCGCGGTGATCGCACACGGTGCAAAGCATCCGGGGCTGCAGATCTCCGAATGTCACGTCGTCGGGAAAGTCGCTGGCGTCGATCTCAGCGTTGTGGTGATAGTTCCGATTGCCGCAAACGACAAACACATGCTTTCGCCCGTGGCTGCGCATGTTGCCCAGCCGCGCGGGCTTTATCGTGAAGCAGGAGGTTCGTGATCGTCCAGGGCATACCACATTGGAGCGTGGACCGAACGCGTAGGCAAATCGTCCTACAGATTGGGCTTGGAGATCGGCTCGGAAATGGCCCATCGGGAGTTTGGGACCGCTGCTCTCTAAGAGAGAAGGCGACGAAGCCAAGAACGAGAAGGCTTCTCAAAAAAGTAAAAACTAACGACTGATAGAATAAACAGACTTGCTGCTGCCAACGTTACCATTCCGTACGGATGGCTTGAAAAGAAAGGTAACTTCGCGATGACGTGCTTCCAGCCGACCCAGACAAACCATTGGAGTAAATACATTGAGTAAGATATTTCACCTATGAATACTAACGGTCGCATAGTGCATAGTCGTGCGAACGGATCATACTTGTTTGACATGGCCAGAAAATAAACAGCCGCTGTGAAACTTAGCGCTGGGAGACCAAAACCTCCGATGTTATGGATGTTAGAGATGTTAAAGGCGTAGAATACAAAAAATGGAAGAGCGAAAAACGCTCCCGATAGGGGCCACGATACACCGCCTTTATATTGCTTCGATGCGGCGTAAGCTGCACAGCCCATAACAAACTCCGCGACGCCATGCAGAACATTTGTATTTGCTGGCAGTGCCGCAACGACCGTCCCGAGAATTATCGCAAGGGCAGGCCAATATCTTGGCAATCTCGTTGAAATGAAAATCAGGAATGGAAACGTGATATAGTTCAATAGCTCAATTGAAATCGACCATGCCCCCGGATTTGGCGCGACAACTCCAAACCACTCTTGCACCAGCAGCAGACCCAAAATCAGGGATGTCGGACTATACCCGCTGCTCTCGGTCGGTGTGACGCCGACCCGCAGGGCAATGCCATAGGCCAGGAGCATCAGGATTGTGGTGAGAAAATGTAGCGGATATATGCGAGAAAATCGCGCAACTGCGAATGCCCGCAGGCTTTTTGATGAAAGGCTCTGTGAAAACTGCTCGGCGTAGACGTGGCTCAGGATAAAGCCGCTTAATACAAAAAATATATCCACTCCTAAATAGCCGTATTTAGAAAATGGATCAGCAACACCGAATGTTAAGTCAATGCCAATGGGGGTCCGCAGGTGGAAGAAAAGAACCAAAAGCGCTGCTATTCCACGTAGCCCGGTAAACTGCGGTAAGTCTGCTTTCATTTTCATTTAGCGCAGTTCATCACTGGCTCATTTCTTCGCCTTCAGCCCGAGCTCGACCGCGGCAGACCTCTTACTTTAGCAGCTAATTTGCTGCCGCCGCTGCTTCTTGCAACTCGATTCCGAGTCGATGTGCGTCCTTCGACGAAAAGCAAAGCCACAGGCCATCCATTTGCAACATGGAGCTTGATGTTGGTCCCCGTGCGATTGGTGTGAACAACCTCGGGCTCCTCTAAAGTCCAGACCGGTGTCTGTGAATGAGTTGCAAGGATACTGGCCACGTAGGCAGCCAACGTCACAATGAGATACTTTGAGCTTGAATGAGCAGCTCAGCCCTTTGGTTGGCCCTTGGCAGCCTGACCCTTCGCCGCAGGGGTGCAGCCCACACATCGAAGCGGGCATACCGCGGATCAAAGTTTTCTTATTAGCTGTTCGGCGGCCAACTGGGCTTCCGCCTCGGACGCGCAGTCTTCTGGCGTCACGGTACTAAGCACTGTCGCGCCACCGACGCTTCCAATCCGCGCCTTCCGGGTAACGGCCGCGCGCCAGTGCCCCGGTTTGCGCAAGTACGTGACAACTGAAAACTCCGAGACATTAGCCATGATCGCCTCGGACGGCAGCTCGCGCCGGCTAAGCATCGATGTCAACGCCTGTGTCGATGTTGGGAACGCTCGCGCCAAGTATTAACGGGCAAGTTAAATTCTACTCAGGTGGTTTAAGGCCGGGGGATGATAGCCACTGATTTACCTGGGAGGCCGTTTCCAGTTGCCGAGCCCTTCGCTCGATGGCGTCGCGCTCTCTGCCGTGGGGAAGCTTTTCAGCCTCGTTTTTGGCTGCTTCCGATTGCTGATGCCACTTCTGTTCGATCGTTATTTTGCTGCGCATGGATCGCTCCCTGAAGTCCTAAAACAGGGGTTGGAGGTAGAGAAATTTTGACTCACAAATTCTGAAATGTCACCCCGGTTCCGGACAAAACCACAGCCAAAGATTTTCGTGTGGACGGGGAACTTTTGCTCTGCGCGGTCCCCACGGAGGAATTGCTTCTTTGAAATTCAGCAAATTAGGAGCCTGGCGGTTTGCTCTGAAATTGGATTGCGCACTTCTTTTGAATCGATGCCTGCTCGATCGCGACCATCTGTCCCTTCATCTGGGCCAGTTCCGCCGCCGTCTGCTTGTCGCCGCCGACGAAGAACGCAGCGGGCCAGAATATGACCACCGCCGCCGCGGTCGCCAACCCGTCATTAGTTCGCTTCTGATCCTGAGCACCCGATAGAGTCGCCGCTCGCTGAGACACGCCCTGAGCCTCTTGGGCTAGTTGGGCGCAGGTGTATTGCTGATACATGACGGGCGAAATGTACGCCGGCGCAATCTCCGCCGAACTTGAGGCGCATCCGCCCAGCGCGGCGCCAAGCACCACTATTCCCAGAATTCGCATTTTGAATGTGTCCCCCGACCACAATCACCCAAGCGCAACCGGAAGGCGAAAGCAATAGAGGACACACGAAATCCCCGCCGTCACGGCTCGGCAATCCGTCATCTGGGGCGCGCGCGGAACGGCTGACGACTTATGCTTTTGCGTACTTACGACCAACGAGGACGCGTGCGCCCTCGGGACCGATCGACTCGTCGTGCGGGTGTTCCTGGTCGACAGCGACGACTTGCCCCGAGGCGTATACCGTTCGCTGATTGTCCTGCGTCACGATGAAGGTGCCGGCGAGAACGAGGCCGCGGATTGAGAACGGATGTCCGTGCTCTCCCTTTGCCGGTCGCGGCTGTAAGGTCTGGGTATCTATTTCCGTGTAACCGTCGGCTCTAAGGTTTGCCTCGAAGTCGATCTCGTTCATGTCATTTTCCCTTCGCTTTGAGCCCCAGCTCGACCAGGCGGCGGATCGCTTCGGGGCGGGACTCGACATCGTGTTTTTTGATCCAACCGTCCAGCGCTTCAAACTGAGCAGGCTCGAGGCGGACCATGACGCCTTCACGGCGCCCTCCCGTTGAAGGACGGCCGCGCTGCTTTTTCGAAGGCGAGGGCCGGAATTTCAAGAAGGATCCGGAAGCGAAATAGGCAGCGGCTGGCGACACACGCTTAGCGGCTGCGGCGATAACGGGGAATTAATCTCATCAGCCCATAATCCAGGTCAGTTATATGGGTGCAGCGTAAAGGAGCCGTCGCAAGGACGATCCGGCGGCGGCTCCTTTTTTGTTCACTCAGTTGAGGTCGATGCACGTGACTGAGACACCGGAAACACAGAGCCAAACCGAACAACCCGAATCCACAGCACCGAGCAGGCGATCCAGCCGGAAATCGATCTTGGCGCTGTCGGTGTTCGCTCTTGGCCTAAACGCCACTGCGGCCGTCTATACAATGTCGCCTTCCGATTTTGCCCTGCCGAATATTGGCAATTTGGCCGAACTGCTTCCGCACCGGAAAGCTTCCGATCCAATACCGGATCCGGTTCTCGCTGCTTTGAAGGATATTCAGTCGACTCAGCAACAACACGTTGCCTCGCTGCAAGCGAATAGCTCATCATTGCAACAGAACACAGCTCTGCTCCAGCAGGATTCTACTGCGCTTGTTTCTCTAAGAAAGAGCATCACGGATGAGCAGGTCGACGTGAAGAAGATATCTGTTCAGCTTTCCACGCTTATAGCGAAGGTAGACTCGCTGCAAAATGCAATAGCGCCGGAAATAACTTCCTCCATTCCAAGAGGGCGCGCTCGTAACCGGCTATCCGGAGTGGTGCGCAAAAGGATGGCTGGGCAGCCCAAACCTGTAGGGCCTGTCTCGGTTAGAGGAGCGCCCCTAAATTTTCCAGCGATGGCGCCAGCCCCACAGGGCTGAAGAAACCGGACGCGCACCGTTCCTGGAGTCACCGGCGGCCCTGCTGCGCTTTCTGGCACGCGCCAGGTTTGAGAACTCCGCCGCAATCGATTTGCCAACACAGTGCCGACACAGGGCTTTTGCTGAAATTCTCGAAATTTGGGTAAGTGCTTGATTTAGCTGGTGCCGCAAACAGGATTCGAACCTGTGACCCCGTCATTACGAATGACGTGCTCTACCAGCTGAGCTATTGCGGCGGACCATTCGGTGCGTTCGGCGGCTGCCGGAAAACGCCCGCATCTGATATCGGGCACGGGCCGGTTTTGCAAGAAAAACGCGGCCCGGGTGACGGAATCAACCGCCCCAGCGGGACAGGAAACCGCGCCAGCCGCCGGCCTGGCCCTGCGCGGAACCGATTTGTTCCGCGAATTCATCGTTTCCGGATTCGTCATCGATGCCGGGATCGTCAGGCGCCCGGACGATCGGAATCACCACCGGAATGCGCGAGGGGGCGAGCTTGGGGATATCCTGGCGCGAACGGAACAGCGGCGCGGCCGTGACGGTCGGGGATTCGGGTGGCGGCGGCGCTGGCGCGGGGGTGGGCGGTGCTGGTGGTGACGGCTCGGGCACCGGCGCCGCGGCGGGGGCCGGTTCGACGGCGGCCAATGCCGGAGTATTGTCCTGCGCGGCTGATGGAGCCGGCTCGATCGCGACCTCGCGCGGTGGCTCTACCGGGCGCGGCGGCGCCAGCATCGCCTCCTCGAACGGC
>DASYJM010000021.1:0-3967 GCA_035996445.1 Candidatus Acidiferrum sp.
CTCGATCTGGTACTGAATGAACTTGTTGCCCGGGCCGCCGCCGCGACTGCCGCAGGCGGAGCCGCGCTGGCGCTCCCGCGCGGCGATACCATGGTCTGCCGAGCCACAACTGGAGAACTTGCTCCCGGCCTCGGCCTGACCCTCAATCCCGCCGACGGACTCTCCGGCGCCTGCTTGCAAACCCGTCAACCCCAGATTTCCGTCGATACCGAATCCGATCCACGTGTCGACCTCACCGCGGCACAACGTCTTGGCATCCGTTCCATTCTTGTTGTCCCCGTGTTCCGTCGGAATGACGAGGACACACCGCATGATTCCGTCAATTCAAAGGACGACTCGCCTGATCATCAGATCGCGGGGAGTAACGGAAAGGAGGGTGATAGGGATACAGAGCTGACGGGAATTATCGAGGTTTTCTCGGCCACTCCCCATGCCTTTTCCGATTCCCATCAGACGCTGCTGCAAGGCTTCGCTGCTGAATGTGCTCGCATTCGCGTGGTGGCTACAGAACTCGGCTGGCACAAGCCAGTCGCCTCAGTATCGGACGACTTCATGCCCCCGCCGCTTCAACAGCCCGATTTCGGCCCAGCGGATTTTGCACTGCCATGGCCTCACGACGCGGCCGCGCCCACGTCTGAAGGGATGCCCTCGAGTGCCCCAGAGTCGATGCCCGTCACGGGTGACGTTGTAGCTGCCGATGTTGTCGCGCCGGAGTCCGTCGCCGCAATAGCGAACCAGCAGCATCCGATATCTGTTGTGACCCCTCTGGCCTACCGCGCCAGTTATGAAGGCTGGAGCCTCGTACTCGCAGCGTTGGTGATATTAGCGGCCATAGGTATCAGCTTCCTGATCGGTTCCCGTATTGGATGGTTCCGACAAGCTTCTCAGGTCGCGATTTCTCACTCCGTATCCGTGTCGCCAGCGGATGCTCAGCCTTGCACTCGACCCGGCGACCCAACATGTCTAGCCGGTGGGAGGTCAACCGTTTCAGGGCCTGCGCAAGCGCGTTCCTTGTCGGAAAGGAAATCAGCCGGCAACGAACCGAGAACGTTGGACAGAACGCGAGCACGAGGCGCGGAGAAAGCGAAGGAAAAATCTGCAATTGCAGCAGCAGACGCAGGAGAGCTAGTTATTTATGAGAAAGGTAAAGTCGTTTTTCGCATGAAGCCTGCGCCCGCTACCGCCGCATCCACGACTGAGGCCGCCAAAGGCCGATATAAAGGTTCCGCCCCGGCCAGTGAGACCAACGTGCAAGACAAAAATGCAGTTGTAGAAGCTTCATCGACCGCCAGAATCGCTCCGTCCCAAAGCGTTTGGCTTTCTCCTCAGGAGGCCGAACGACGACTTCTGAACCATGCTGAGCCCAAATTTCCCGCCGAAGCGTTGGCTGCTAAAGGCACTGGCAATGGCAATGTCGTGCTTGAAATACTGGTAGCCGATGACGGGACCGTCTCTAACATTCACACTATAAGTGGAGACCCGGCGCTGGTGAGTGCAGCCACAGACGCTGTCCGCAAATGGCGCTACCAACCCTACCGCGTACATAACTTGCCTTCCCAGTTCCAGACCGATGTTACTGTGAGCTTCACAGCCCCCAACTAGATTAGATATGATCCGAGTTCGGCGCGATGAATTCCATAATGCGCACGACTATTTGCTTGGTCGCAACTTCGGATCGTTCGCCGGATCGAAGTATCGGGTGTCAGTCGGACCGAACCCGCAGATCTGGACAATAACGGGCTCCGCATCAGTCCGGGCATAATGATCTCGCGCGGCCGGTTCCGAATAGACGCTTCCCGCCGGAAGCGTTTTCAGCGACGCGGCATCGAAATGATCGCCGTAGCCGAAATGCCATTCGCCTGACAGAACGCTTGCGACACGCACATCGCGATGGGAATGCGCTTGGATGGTGGTGTGTGCCGGCACGAATAGCAGAATCGTGTAAAAACCGGCTTTCGCAGGATCGCCAAAGAGCACTTTGGTATGCACGCCAGCAACACCCGAACTTCCAATCTGATTATTGTCGAGAGCGCTGCCGCGAATCTCGTCGATCGTCATGCGCATTTCTGGGAGGGATTGAGCACTCGCGAGCGAGACTGCAACTACGCAGAACAGAGCTATACAGAACAGAACACAGAACGGTGATCTCGCAATTTGCTTGCACATCAGGCCATGCGCAGGTCTCTCCAACATATGCCCATCTTCCTTTCGTTTTCATTCGCGCTTTTGAGCACAACTCTACGAAAATGCCAACTCCTTAGCTCGCTGCACAGCTTTCACCACAGCTTTAATGAGAGTCACACGCAGTTTGCCTTCTTCGAGCTCCATGATGCCGTCAATCGTGCACCCCGCAGGCGTTGTGACGGCGTCTTTGAGTAGTGCTGGATGATCTCCGGTTTCCAGCACCACGCGTGCTGCGCCCATGGTTGTTTGCGCCGCTAAAAGCGTCGCCACATCGCGCGGAAGGCCGACCTTCACACCCGCTTCCGCGAGAGATTCCAGAATGATGTAGATATATGCGGGACCGCTCGCCGACAACCCGGTGACCGCATCCATATGTTTTTCGTCAAGCACTACCGTCCGGCCGACCGCGTCGAAAAACTTTGTGGCTGCCTCCAGATGCTGTTTGGTCGCGAACTTACCTTTGCAAAGCGCGGTCATGCCAGCGCCTAGGACGCAGGGAGTATTCGGCATCGCTCGTACCACCGGTACTTCTTTTTCAAGCGCGCGTTCAATCATCTCGGTTGGAACGGACGCCGCGACGGAAATCACTAACTGCTTCTCGTGCACATGGGCTCGAATCTCACGCACTACATCCGCCACCACTTGGGGCTTCACGCAAAGGAAAATAATATCGGCACTCTTCACCGCTTCAGCATTATCCGTTCCAGCATGAATTTTCAATCGCTCCTTGAGCAGGCGCGCGCGTTCCGGATGCGCCACTGTCGCCCAGGTCTGCGCCGGGGACAACAGTCCATCGCGCAAAAAAGATTGCACCAGAATCGCGCCCATCTTTCCCGCGCCTAAAACCGCAACTTTTCTCTTGCTATCCGATTTCCGCGCCATGCGATCTCTCCAGCATTGAATTAAGAGTACTTAGATTACACGACGACATGTTGGGCGGTGTCGAAGTCCGCGGCAGGTCTGGCAAATCCTATTGCCCCAAAAGTCGGCGTGTATTACATTTCGCGAGAAGCGCTCGGATGAAATCTTTCGCCGCTGCTGTTTTTTGGAGGTCCTTCAGTGAGTTTTGCTCATCATTGCGCGACAGTGGCGCGCGATTTGGGTTTCTTCCTCTGTGGGGACAATTTGAATCTTGTCTGCCGCGAGGCCAAGGAACTCGAGACCGTCGACAGCTAAGGATCGAATGTGATCGCTGTGCTGTCCGATGCCGCCGGTGAAGACGAGAAGGTCCACACCACCGAGAAGAGCTGCATATGCACCGATTACCTTGCGCACGGAAAGGGCAAAGACATTCAGCGCAAGAGCGGCGTGGGGGTCGTTGGAGCGCATGCTCTTTTCCAGCGTCTTCACATCGCTCTCACCCGAAGAGAGAGCGAAGAGGCCGCTCTGATAGTTGAGCATGTTTTCAAGCTGGCCGGCGTCCAGTTTCTCGGTGCGTAGAACATAGAGGAAGACGCCGGGGTCAAGATCGCCACAACGAGTACCCATCGGGATACCTCCAGTCGGAGTGAGCCCCATGGTGGTATCGATGGAAACTCCGTCGCGAAGAGCGCAGAGGCTTGATCCGTTACCGAGGTGCGCGAAGATGGCTCGTTCGGGAAGCTGATCTCCAAAATGATGCACCAGCGACTCGTAAGAAAGACCGTGAAACCCGTAGCGACGAATGCCTGCGTCGTAGTAGCGCTGCGGGAGAGGCAGATGAGATGCCACTTCAGGAATGGTGCGGTGAAAGGCATCATCAAAACAGGCGAAATGCATCGACTCAGGAAAGATTGACTGCGCG
>DASYJM010000022.1:0-9358 GCA_035996445.1 Candidatus Acidiferrum sp.
CGCAATTGAGGCCCTCATTTGGTCGGTGGTACTCCCTTAGGCCTACCCGGCCGATGTAAAAGATCTCTAGGGACACTTTGTAAACCATGTCTCGGGAGTGGACATGGCTTGGCAAAGGGCAGGCGCCTTTCATGGACCAGTTGGTCAAATTGAGGATCCATGCAGGTTGAAAGGAATCGGAGCTACCGCGAACACCTGATCGATGGTAACCAAGCTGATGATTACGATTGCCCTGGGAGCCGCTCCAGGCCGACAAGGAGATGAAATGAAAAAGGCTTTGAAGATTGTTGCTAGCTTTGCATTCGTGCTAATCGCTTTCGCGTACACTCCGTCCGTAACGGGATTAACACTGCAGGATGACACCACAGCAAAACAGGATATAAAAGACGCTGGGCGCTCCACGAAACGCGCTGCGAAGAAAACTGGAAGTGCGACAAAGAAAACTACCAAAAAGGCCGCTCATAAGACTGCGCAAAAAACAAAACAAGGCGCTGAAAAAGTCGAAGACAAGACTCGGCCATGATTTAACCTCAGTGGAGGTTTTTTGAGCGCTTGCTTGTCGCCTTGACCACTGCGGAGCGAGGCCAGCTTCGGGAAAAAAGCGCGCGGGCGCCAAGGTGACGGCAATTAAACATTTGGGTAACTGGTTAAATTATGGAATGACCGCGATACTCGTCACCGGATGAATCTCATTCCACTGCCCATGAAACGTGTCCTGCACATATCTTCCGACAATGCGGACGTGAGAACCCACGGGTGGCAGCATAACTTGATCTCTGTAGCCTTGGCAGGAGGCCTTGGCATCCGGCTGTGTTACCGGAAATTTACAGATAATCTCGAACACTAAGTTTCCGTCCTCATCGTTTATGTTCCCCGAATTTAAAAGGTTCTCAAATCCGGAATCAACTTTCAGCCATCCGTGGGTATCTCCGTCCCGTTCGTGCCGCGTTCCGTCCGCTTGCTTCTTCGTTTGAGTCGCTGTCGCGTCCACAATTGTTCCTGTAACAGAAATGCATTCCTGCTTCACAATCAAACGTTGGGGATGATAAACGTGCGCCGATATGCTTGGATTGCATTCTGTTGACGTCGCGGCGCTCGGCGTTGTAGGCGTAGTTACGGTTGGCACTGTTGAAATGGCGACAAATTTCGTAAATACCCAGCCAACTCGGTCATCCTCCGTTTTGACGTGGTAGAACCCGCGGTCCGGAGCTGCGTCGACTAGCGTCAGCCTTGCACCTTTATCAAGATGCTCTACCGCCGGGCTAGATGTTGAGGGATCGCGACGAAGAATAACCTTGCGGTTGGTCGTCGCTTCCTGCGCCCAAAGACACGAGGGCCAAGAAAGTAAAAACAGGACAGTGCACACGCTGGCACGCGTAAGATAAATGCCAAGCATTGTGGCCTCCTCGCGAGAAAGAACAGACAGAAATATCCTATACCCTTAAGTACCTAAAAGATTCTGTCATAAGTCTGGATAGCCTGGACCGGGGGACCTCGAGTCGATTGGAAAACCAAAAAAAAGAGGCGGGAAAACCTCTCCCGCACTCAGTCCAGGATTGCTTAGGTGTAGCTTGGCCAAAGTATATCCCGACTCCGTGAGGCGTCTATAAGCCTCTCGCATTTCCACACTTCGTAGGTTGTCTTACCAGAATTCTTAAATACCCTAATGAATTGTGTTTTGACCGCGATCACAACAATGGGCACAGTCGCAACCGCCTTCGCAGATTGACCTGAGTGGCCCGGGGCGGAGCGAGCGGAAAACGGAGACACCTTCAGCCAAGCTCGCATGCTTTCAGTTTTCGTTTTTTTGAACTTTTAGTTACCCGCACGAAAGCCCGCACACCAGACCATAAGAAGTCCTCAATCAGTCCGTAAAGCTCGGAAGAACGAGCGGATATCCTCCACCAACAGTTCCGGCTCCTCGAGCGCGGCGAAATGGCCCCCACGGGACATTTCCGTCCAGTGCTGGATATTGTATCCGCGCTCGACCCACCGTTTGGGAGTTAACGGGCCTTCTTTCGGAAAACGCGCGATCCCACACGGGACTGTGACGTAATCACCTTTCTGGAAATGAAGAGGGGTGCTGCGGTTATCCTCGTAATACAGCCGGCATGAGGAATGGATGGTTTGCGTCATCCAGTAGAGCGTTATGTTGCTTAACAGTTCATCCTTGGTGAAGCTGCGTTCTATGTCGCCGTCACAGTGCCCCCAGTCACGGAACTTTTCGAGAATCCAAGCTGCCAGTCCAGCCGGAGAATCAGTTAGGCCGTAAGCAACCGTTTGTGGAGCGGTTTTCTGAATATGGTCGTACGCTCCGCTCTTTTCATACCAGCGACTCGCTTCATTTAGGAACGCTTGTTCGACCTCAGCGAGGACTGTGCCGGCCTCCAGATACGGCTTATACGGTGGGATGGTGTTGAGATGAATGCCAATGACCCGCTCAGGATAGCGCAACCCCAGAAGGGTGGTCACATCCGCACCCCAGTCTCCTCCTTGTCCTGCCAGCCGCTCGTAGCCCAGCTCCCTCATGAGCTCCATCCATATGTCGGCGATGCGAAATGTGTTTACTCCAGATTCGGTGGGGCGGTCTGAGTAGCCGAATCCGGGAAGAGAGGGAACAATCACGTCAAACGCGTCGGCTGAGTTTGCGCCGAAGCTTGCGGGGTCAGCCAACATGGGAATTACTTTCAGCATTTCCAGAAAGGAACCCGGCCAGCCATGGGTGAGAATCAGTGGAATTGGCGCCGGCCCTTGACCACGCTCGTGGATGAAATGGATACCTACACCTCGCGACGTATAGCGATAGTGGTGAAAGGCGGACATTTTCTCAATCTGCCGCTTCCAATCGAACTCATCCTTCCAGTACTGGCAAATCTCTTTCATGTACTCGAGACTTACCCCGTAATCCCAGTGTGAACGTGGAATCTGGTCCGGCCACCGCGTCCGCACCAGCCTCTGGCGAAGATCTTCGACCGCCGCTTCCGAGTACGGCAGCTCAAATCTTTCAACTGTCATTTCCGTCACCATCTCATCAGCTGACTTAACTGCTAGAGCGACTTCCTTTGACCCTATCCTACGTGTCTCCTAAATCAAACTTGCGAAAAATGCTGCAATGTCGCGGCCAGAACCACTGGTTTCTGTGGGTGAGAGCATCTACAGAAGAAAAACGGAAGATTGCCAAGAGCTAGATGTTCGTGATACCGAAAGTCGGGCATGAGAATCCTGTTTGTGTCGGCCATAGACTTTCCGGATAACCTCGACAGGGGCGCGCGGTACCACGTCCACTATTGGCTCAAGGCGTTGAGCTCGGAACATGACGTAGATTTTCTATTGGTCGAGTCGTACTCGCAAGGTCGCATGGATGTTCCCCAGCTGACGTCCGCGAAAGTCATAAATCTGAGTGAGGCCCCCAGGACAGCCTTGCTTAGCCGCGTGATTCGTGTGGCACGCTCAGTAATTTCCGGGATACCCACGTCAGCACAGATTTCCATGCCCCAGGCAGCTGTCGAATACGTACGGCAGGCGGTGATGGAGCAGCGATACGATTTGGCGGTCCTGTGGGGGGGCAGCGCGGCAGGCTACTCCGCGATCCTCCAAGGAACCGTCCCCATCATTCTTAGCCGGCTATCCGTGGACGCCGTGGACGCTCGCGACCAGAGGAAGCGCCACGGCATGTGGCATCCCAGGTGGGCCATTGATGAGTGGGTCATACGTCGCTACGAGCGCAGAATCTGCCGTGCCGCGACGGCCATATCCACGGTGAACGAGGAAGATGCGCAGGATTTGCTAAGACGGTACCAGCTCAAGAATATAGTGCGAGCAATTCCCATCGGCGTTGAACTGCAGCAATTTGCCCCTCGCGAAAACGATGCCTATACCAAAGTGGTCTGCTTTATGGGCAATCTTGACTGGGGAGCCAATGTAGATGCCTTGCAATGGCTCGTATGCGAAGTTGCCCCGCAAGTGATGGCCGTTGATCCGCAGGCCCGTTTTCGCGTGATCGGCCCTGGCGGTTCGGCCCTGCGCGAAAAATTGTCAGGGCCAGTGGTGAAGTTCACGGGCTATGTGCCCAGCGTTCGAGAGGCGACGGCGGATGTCGCCGTCGGTGTTGTGCCGGTCTTCAGCGGCACCGGAATGCGACTCAAACTGCTGGAATTTTTAAGCATGGGCATTCCGACTGTGACGACTTCGCTGGGAGCTGCCGGATTGCCTTGCGTCCACGGCAAGCATGTGTTGATTGCGGACGGACCTGAGTCCTTTGCCGCGGCGGTGAACAAATTGTTATCCGACCCCACGCTAAGAGCAAAATTAAGCAAAAACGGTCCAGAGCTTGCCAGGCAGTATCCATGGGATCGAATCGGGACCAAAGTCCGTGAGCTTATGAGCGACACGCTGATTGCCTTCGCAGAAAAATAGTCCAGACGGTTCACCCGGGAGGCGAGAAGTGTGCACACCGCTTTTGTCTATGGATCAACGATTTGGGTTTGAAGAAGATCTGCTTCGCCATCTCAACAAGTTGCAGGGCGGGTGGCACACTTCGCGCGGCCTTACCACAGAGGCTCTAAACCGCGACGATTTATACCGAGACTTTCTTTCCCAAAGGGGTTTTCATTTGTGGGAGCATGACACCGGGGTAGCTGGGTCCCACAAACCAGAATCCCATCCATGCCAAGCAGGCGCCTCTAGGGAGCACATGAATGGAAATGAAACGGGATTGCATATGAAACATAACATCCGCAAGACGATTGGCAGCGCCGCACTCGCCGTAGCCATCCTTCTTCCCTCGGCTTCTGGCGCGCAGCAGCGAAACGCCCCGGTTTCCTCGCGCCCGATCGCTTATGACGTGGCCCGTGAAACGATTATCCAGGGAGTGGTTATAAGCTACACGGAAGACTCTTCGGAGCCACCGATGGGCGCCCATGTCGCGGTGCAAACCGGCAGCGCCACCGTGGACGTGCATCTTGGCCCGGCCGCCTATCTTCGGAGCAATCACTTTTCTCTGTCCGTAGGCGACCCCGTGAGGTTCGTCGGTGTGAGTATCTCGACAAAGAAGGGCAACGTCTTTCTGGCTCGCCTAATGCAAAACGGCAAACAAGCCCTGGCGCTGCGATCCCCAAACGGATTTCTCCTAGCGGCTACCGCTGCCCGCGCATTGCCGCAAGCTGCGGGCACGCAAAACGTGCAAAAGGGTGTGCCCCGGTGATGAATACTCGGATGAACCGGCTCGTCCCACTCGCCTGGCTCTTTGTAGCGTACTTCGCTGCAGCGTGCGGTGGAGGTGGATCAAGTTCAGGGCCTCCTCCTCCGCCTGCGGCAAAGTTTTCCAATGCGACCTTGGCCGGACAGTACGCCCTTTCCATGACCGGCACGGAACTGTGCGCCGGGCAGGCAAGTATTTTTAGCCGGGCGGGCTCTTTTATCGCGGACGGCAACGGCCACATAGTCGGGGGTCTCGAGGACATCAATGTATGCACGGGGGTCCAGACGCTATCATTCACGGGTGGACAGTATTCCGTCGGCCCGGACGGCCGAGGCAGTATAAGCCTGACGAATAACACTGGCACCACTACCTACAGCATCGCACTTTCTACCGCTACTCAAGGATTCATCGGGCAGACAGACGCGAGTACTACGGCCAGCGGTTCGTTTCAACGGCAGAATCCAGCAGCGTTCGCCAATGCAGCGATCAATGGGGGCTACGTGTTTGACTTTAAGGGTGCGGAAGTTGCCGGCACCGCTGTCAATGTCGCGTCTATCGTGGGCCGCTTCGATGCGGACGGTGGTGGTAATGTCAGCAACGGCCTGTTCGACTCGAACATTGCAGGTACCCTTTCGGGCCAGCAAACCTTCCTTCCTGGGTCATTCTATAAAGTGGATTCAAATAGCGACGGCAGTGCATTCGGTCGCGGCACCGCACACATCGCAGGGCAGGATTTTGCATTCTACATTGTGGACGCGACCCGCGTGAAGTTCATTGGAACAGGCTTTCCCTCCGTGTTTATAGGAGAAGCCTTCACGCAGCAAAACATTGCATTCAACGTTGCCTCTCTCAGCGGCAGCTATGCGTTCTCGATCGACGGTACGAGTTCGAGCGGGCCCATCGCCGCAGCGGGACGTTTCACCGCGGACGGCGGCGGCAACGTCACAAATATTGTGGTCGACGAAAACAACAATGGTGGCGTAGCGCTGTTACCAAATGGAACGTTAACCGGCACCTACACTGTGGATGCCAATCAGCTTGGTGGCGGAACGCTTACCTGGACGGACTCCAAGGCCGGTACGTCTTCGTTCATCTTTTATTTGGTTTCGCCGACACAAGCGGTCTTTCAGGAGACCGACTCCCAGATCGTGAGCGACGGGTCATTTTCCGCGCAGACCACCAGTTCCATTTCCACCGCAGCATTGGCCGGAGACTATGTCTTTGGCTGGAACGGCATCAGCCCTGACCCACAGGATTTTATTGGCCAGCTCACTTTGACGTCTTCGGGTACCTTTAGCGGTTTGATGGATCTCAACGAATTTACGAGCGGTAAACAATTTTTCGATATTCCCGTCAAAGGCAGTCTCGCCCTTATTGGTGACGGCACGCAGGCCAACACCTTTAAGGTCGATGCGCAAACGACTCCGGCAAGCACGTTCACCTTCACTGTGTATGTTGTTAACGAGAACACGCTACTCCTCGTGGGGGTGGATACCAACCGCCTCGTGATTGGAACCATGAGGCGTCAGCCGTGACGTGTAAACGGCTACGCTGGCGAGTGACACACCCTTAAGCTAGTAGAGGATTCTGGGCGGGTGGCACACCCTTACGTTGCCAGACGGCTCCGGGCGCCCTACTCTTTGGTTTTTTCAAAGGGTGGGCGCTTTTCGATTCCCTTCATCTTGCAGCGATCTTCAAGTATTCCAACTTCCAATTTCATAATTTTACGAGCCGCTCGCTGGCCACCTCGTGAGCTGGTGCATCCTTGCATTTTCTAGGGACTAATTCGAATGCACTAGCGGGGTTATGCAGCCGGGGAGAGAACAATGGCGCCCGCTTCGTTGCGCAGCTCGGTGATCCCGTTGTATTCCCACTAACTTACGAGCATTCTTGCCCCGCAGCGCCTTGGAGCGTCACGAAACTGACATCGACACCAAATATCGACACTTCCCACACTCCAGAAACCCTCCCATCTGCTTAGCAACGGCTCCTAACTTCCCAAAAATAAATCACTTACGTACGAAACGCAGTCGCTTCTGAGTTTGGCATCTAGGCTGCCTTTGTTCATGTTGTGAAAAAACGAGGGCGCGATGACGGTGAGAAGCACGGAAGATTGGTTGTGGAATGCGAGCTACATGCGTTCGCCAGCACTCAGCCGCACCACCCATAAAGGAGACGTCATGAAAAAGCTCATTGCCGTACTTGCATTTTGTTTGGCTGTTGGGGGTGCGTCATTCGGGGCCGAACACGTTGTCACCCGGTCCGCGAAGGTCGCAGCCAAGGGCTCTTACAAAGCTGCGAAGGTTACGGTGAAGGGAACCGGCAAGGCCCTGAAGCTCATGTTCTAGCGTATTTAAAAAGTGAAGTCGGTAGACAAATAAAAAGGAGATAGGAAAAATGAAAATCAACAAAGTGGCATTGCTAATTGGTTTCGCCATTGCATCGGTGCTGTTCCTGGAAGTTGTTGCTCATGCCGATGAAGCGAACCAGTCCATCAAAATCACGTTCAGCCAGGCGATAGAAATTCCGGGGCAGATTTTGCCGGCCGGGACCTACATGTTCAAATTGGCGGACCCAAACGACCTGGACTTGGTCCGTATCTTAAATTCTGAAGGCACTCACTTGTATGCGACTCTTGAGACCGTTAGAACCGAACGACCCAGGCCAACCGGGGACACCGTCGTGGTCCTGGCGGAACAACCAGATGGAAGGCACGAAACGCTCGTGAAGTGGTTTTATCCTGGCAGTACGAGTGGCCACGAATTAGTCTATTCCAAGCAAGAAGAACAACAACTAGCCCAAGGCCGGCAGCAAACGATCGTAGCCAACGAAACTGCCCAAGCTGGCGATTGAAACGGTGGACTGACATTCACTCACGCGCGCCATGTGTTCGACGGCAACGTGAGTGAATGCCGACCTTTGCATTTTTTTCAAAGGGTGGGGCGCTTTTCGACCCCCTTTGTCTTCTCGCTCTTCAACATTCCCCTCCAATTTCATAATTTCATGAACTCCTCCACTGGCAATTTCTAGAGGCCGCGCATTCCGGTACTTTCTTATTTCTAAGGACTACGAATGCACTGACGGGGTTGTACTTTGAAAGGGTGTGTCTTCGCTTGCCTGGAGAAACTGGTGCGCCCAAGGGGTCAGAGAGATTCGAACTCCCGGCCTTCTGGTTCGTAGCCATTGAAAGAAATAACAGCAAAAACGCTAACTTGTTTGTTTGGCTTCGCATACTAAAAAAGCGATAACGCTCTTCTTCTTCGTTCATTGCCAGTGCGTTCGATGAAGGGCCGGCTGACATGTAAATGCACGAAAGAGATGGGCGAAAAATACGTCGCCGATCGGATAAGTGAATCTTCAAATCTTTCTCAAGCCGTTGGGTCAGATGGGGTATTTCCTGCTGGGCGATCCCCAAGCACGACACTCGGACGGCGGCGCCAGATTGTAAATGCCATATGTATTAATGCTATGCGTTCCCAAGGATAATCGTGGGCACGCAGCTTGGATTGGGATACGGTTCGTCGGAAGGCCCTAGATGCCGCGAGTCCTAATCTGTCCGCCAGAGCAATGCGTAAGTTAATGCCCGAACCACCTCACCCATTCTGACGATCTAATTCGTTTCGCTAAATACCGGAACGAAACGCCCCTGCGAGGTTACAATCGCCGGACTATGTTCGACAAGGAAACAGCAGCGACCGCAACGCGGGGACGCCTCAAGGTCTTTCTTGGGTATGCTTCGGGAGTCGGCAAGTCCTTTCGCATGTTCGACGAGGGACGGCGGCGGCGCGAGCGCGGACAGGACGTCGTGGTCGGCGCTGTTCAGCCGAAAGTTTCACCCGAGATTCGGCCGCTCTTAAGTTCGTTGGAAATTATCCCTACGCTCAACATCAAGGGAGTACCAGTCGTCGATGTCGAAGCAATATTGCAGCGGCAACCCCACATATGCATGATCGACGGACTCGCTTACGATAATCCGCCGGGGAGCCGAAATGCACACCGCTGGCAGGATGTTGAGGAACTATTGTCCGCTGGAATCACGGTGGTCTCCTCCGTGAACCTGCAATACATCGAAGATCAGCGCGAAGCAGTGGAAAAGCTGACGGGCAAACGAGTGGGGCAAACGGTTCCGCGGGAGTTTCTGAACACCGCGGATGAAAT
>DASYJM010000023.1:0-21199 GCA_035996445.1 Candidatus Acidiferrum sp.
GTCGTGAATCAACTGGTCGACCCGGGGCGAATTGACCAGAATTGGTTCATCAATTTGAATGGACTTATAGGGCGCGATTAGAGTTGGGAAGGCGCGCGGACCGTGAACAAAACTGTGTTTTGACAAGCCTAGTGAGACAGGAATGGGTGGTGCATGCAGAGGCGCAGTACCGGCCGCGGCTTCAGGGCCGGCCTGGGAGGCGGGCGGCACGTTGCCATATGTGCCGGGCTGCGGAGCCTGCTGCTCCGATGGGTCTTGCTTAGTGGGATCTTGCTTGGGAGGAGGATTTTGAGCAAAGGCGGGTGCTACGTTTCCAGTGGCGACCAGCAACGCCAATAATGCCGCCAGCATTGGGCGAGCATATCGTCCCGACAATTTCTTGATCAGGCGATAGATGGACCGCGGCGCGGTCATCCGCATCAAGCTCATAGTATTCCTTACCCCTCTGAAAGTTGTCCCTAAGGGACGAAGTTGGAAATGTCGGACTCACTTGTAAAACGTTAGTGGCACGCGTTTTGTTTCAATTCGATTTAGATAAATTACGAAAAAGGGGGCTAACGAACACCGGCGCGCGGCGTGCCCGAACGAAAAGCAGTCTAGCAGGGGCGTGCATCCTTGACAACGCAGAGACTGGCGGCTAGGCTGCAGACGTTTCGACGGTTAGAGCGGGGTCACGGTTAGTCGATGCGATGCTGAAGCGTGAAGAATTGATGGGTATGTTTGAAAGTGCCGGAGCCATACGGCATGGTCATTTTGAGTTATCCAGCGGGCTTCACAGCGGGATGTATGTGCAGTGCGCGCTGGTGCTGCAGTATCCCCGGTTTGCGGAGAAGTTGGGGCAAAGTTTGGCGGCTTTGTTTGGCGACCTGCGGCCGGATGCAGTGGTTTCGCCGGCCATAGGCGGGTTGATTATTGGGCAGGAAGTCGCGCGGGCGCTGCCGGAGGGTAATGGGTCAGGCGATGCACCGGTGGGCGCGGGCGTGCCGGCAATTTTTGTGGAGCGCGACGCAAACGGTACGATGAGCATGAGGCGCGGGTTTTCTCTGGAAGCCGGACAGCGCGTGCTGGTGGTTGAGGATGTGTGGACCACCGGTGGATCGACGCGCGAAGCCATGCGGGTAGTTGAAGAATTGGGTGGGCGCGTGGTGGCGGCCGGAGCGTTGATCGATCGCAGTGGCGGCACGATTCAGCTGGGAGTTACCGCTAAGGCTTTGCTCGATCTTGCAATTCCGAGTTACCCGCCGAAGGATTGCCCCTTGTGCGCGAGCGGGAGTACCGCGGTCAAGCCTGGCAGCCGGTTTGTGCGCAAGGGCGCGGATGCTAGCGGCAGTTCGAACGCGCGGACGACTGTTGGCCGCTGAAATTTTACTTCGCTGGCTAGAAATATCCGCCGGCTAATTCCTCATGCGCTACTTCAAGCTCACCATTGCGTATGACGGAACGGATTTTCACGGATGGCAAGTTCAAACAAATAAGCCCACCATTCAAGGCGAGATTACAAATATTCTGGGACGCTTGACGCAGCAACGCGTGTTGCTTTACGGCGCCGGGCGAACGGACGCGGGTGTTCATGCGCTGGGCCAGGTGGCCAGCTTCAAAACATCCTCGGCGTTGTCCGCCAGCGAATTTCAGCGCGCTTTGAATGCGCTGCTTCCTCCCACGATTAGAATCGTTGGTGCCGATGAAGTGGGACCTACGTTTCACGCACGCTGGTCGGCGCGCGGCAAAATTTACCGTTACCGGATTTATCGTGGCAAGGTGGTGCCGCCGATGATCTGGCGCTACGTGCTGCATTATCCGTTTCCGCTGGATGAAGAGGCCATGCGCGATGCGGCCGCGCGATTTGCGGGCGTACATGACTTCGCGTCATTCGCAGCGTCGACGGGCTCCGAGGATGACGATCAGGAACGCTCTACGGAGCGCGCAGTGTTTTCTTCGGAACTGGGGCGCAGCGCCAATAATGAGGAATTAGTGTTTACTGTAAGCGGGCGTTCGTTTCTGCGTTACATGGTGCGCAAAATGGTGGGGACGTTGTTGGATATTGGGAGGGGCAAACTTACCCCGGACGATATAGAGCGGCTTTATGAAGTTAAGGACCGATCCAAGTCTGGACCGACCGTTCCTGCACAAGGATTGGTCATGGTGGCGGTGGTCCACGAGGAGTCGTGGAAGGTTGGTTTGTAAGCGTCGAGGTGAGATAACCTGCGCCTTGGCACATTGCGCTGTGCTGATTCGAAGGCGGGAAAAGTCGGTTAGAGTAATCGTGCATGAAAGATGATTTGATTTACGACTGGAATTTGGCTTCTCCACCGGAGATACCGGCGGGCACGCGAGTTTTGTTGAATGACGAGACTTTGCGTGATGGTCTGCAGAATCCTTCTGTTTTTGATCCCCGCATTGAAGAAAAAATAGAAATTCTGCATTTGATGGAATCGCTGGGAATTGATTCGGTAAATATTGGGCTTCCGGGCGCGGGAGCGCGGGCGGTTGCGGACACCGAAGCTCTGGCGCGCGAGATCGCCAGCAAGCGGATGAAGATCAAGCCGAATTGCGCGGCGCGCACCGTAGAAGCGGATATTCTGCCGATCGTGGAGATATCGCAGCGGGTGGGGATTGCGATCGAGGCCGCCACATTTTTGGGGTCGAGTCCCATTCGCAGGCTGGTGGAGGATTGGACCGTCGATCATCTGGAGCGCACCACGGAAAAAGCGGTGCGCTTCGCCGTGGAGCACGGGCTGCCATCGATGTATGTGACGGAAGATACGACGCGCACGGACCCCGATACCGTGAAGCGGCTGTATAGCTGCGCGATTCGCAACGGCGCGCGAGCCATTGTACTGTGCGACACAGTGGGGCATGCGACGCCCAGCGGGGCTTATAACCTGATGAAATTTGCGGTGGATGAAGTTGTGAAACCCTCAGGCGAAAATATTCGCTTGGACTGGCATGGGCATAACGATCGCGGGCTTGCGGTGGCCAATTCGCTGGCGGCTATTGCGGGCGGAGCGAACCAGGTGCATGCGGCGGCGAATTCGCTTGGCGAGCGCGTGGGAAATACCGCGATGGAGTTGATGCTGGTCAATCTGCGGTTGATGGGATTGATTAGGCAGGATCTGTCGCGCCTGAAGGAATATTGTGAGCGAGTGGCGTCGGCGACGCACACGAGCATTCCTGTTAATTATCCGCTGGTGGGACGCGACGCCTTCCGTACGGCGACTGGGGTACACGCGGCGGCGATCATCAAAGCGCTGCGCAAGAATGATCCCGCACTGGTCAACGCTGTTTACAGCGGCGTGCCTGCGGGTCTTTTCGGGCTGGAACAGGTAATCGAGATAGGTCCCCTGAGTGGGAAATCGAACGTGCTTTACTGGCTTGAGAAACGCGGGATGGGCGCGGATGAAACGCTGGTAAATCGCATTTATGACGCAGCGAAAAACTCTTCGCGAGTGTTGACAGATGCGGAGATCTTGGCGCTTTGCCAGAAATCGGCAGGGAATTGAAGCGGCGCAATGAAAACCGCACGATGAAACACTTTTTGGTTTGGGTTATTCTCCTAAGTATGCCGCTGCGATCTCCCCTTGCCGCTCAAGTGCCTCGCCAGGCTGCTGCGTCCGAAATTGCAAAGCACCCGCAGACCAAGTCGGCGCTTGATTGGTTCGAGCCGCACCTATCTTCTATCAACGAGGTACAAATAAAACTTGCCGAGATTCCCGCGCCTTCGTATCAGGAAGAACAACGCGCGGCCACAGTGGAAGCACTGCTTAGCGCGGCGGGACTGACGGTTCATCGTGACAAAATTGGAAACGTCATCGGGGAATTGCGCGGCGCTAATGAGAAAGAGGTTGTGATCCTGGCAGCGCATCTGGATACGGTGTTTCCTGCCGGAACGGACGTGAAGGTTCGTCATGAAGGGGAGCGGCTGAGTGGGCCGGGGATTTCGGATAATGGCACGGGTTTGGCTGCGCTGGTGGCCATCGCACGCGCGATGCAGGCGGCAAAAATTAAGCCGCGCCGCACAATTTTGTTTGCCGCCGATGTGGGAGAAGAGGGCGAAGGAAATTTGCGGGGCATGCGCGCACTGGTGGATGCGTACCGGGCGAATCTGAAGGCCGTGATTGTTCTGGACGGTTCGGGCACGGATCATGTAACGACGAAGGCGCTAGCCTCGCGAAGGCTGGAGGCGGCTATCAGCGGGCCTGGCGGGCATAGCTGGTCCGATTTTGGGATGGTGAATCCTATTAACGCGCTGGTGCGCGGTGCGGTGCGATTTATCAATACGAAAGTTCCCACGGCTCCGCGGACGACTTTTAATTTGGGGCAGATCGAAGGTGGCACGTCGGTAAATTCCATTCCGCATGAAGCGAAGCTGAAGGTGGATATTCGTTCTGAGAGCGAAGAGGAGTTGGCGCGGCTGGAGGCTGCGCTGCGGGAATGCATTGCTGCGGGAGTGCGCGATGAGATGGAGTCGGCTCGCGACCGTTCGAAAGGGCGGCTGGAATGGAAGGTGGAGCTGCTGGGCAGCCGGCCTGGCGGTGAACTGGTTGCGGGATCGCCGGTTTTGGCGGCCTTGCGCGCGGCCGATGAATTTGTTGGCAATCATTCGCGGCTGGAGCGTTCGTCTACCGATGCGAACATCCCGCTCTCCATGGGTATTGATGCGATCGCGATTGGGGCGGGCGGGAATGGCGGCGGGGCGCACTCTTTGCAGGAGTGGTATGACCCGGTGGGGCGAGAGATGGGATTGCAGCGGGCACTGTTGACTCTGCTGGAAGTTGCTGGGATCGCGCAGGAGAAATTGCAATAACTGATATAAGAGCTTCGCGGCTGAATTGGCGGTGATTCCAAGTTAGAAGACCCACCCTCCGTAAACCTGAGGGTGGGCACCCCTCCCCCACATTTTTTTGCATTCTTATTTCTTCTGTGGTTCTCACGGTATTATTTCTAAACTCTTCTACACTTTCAAAAGTTATGTTTCTTTTCGACGGAGAATTCATTTGATTGAGCGCAGGATGCGCGCGGATGTGGCGCTGGCGTTTTGTTCTTTGCTGTGGGGCGCGACATTTGTGGTGGTGCGCGGCGCGCTCGAGCACGTGTCGGTATTTTTGTTTCTGGCGGTGCGCTTTTCGCTGGCCGCTGTGCTGCTGGCTATTTTTCAGCCTAGCGGTTTGCGTAATTTGAAGAAGGGCGAGCTTTTCGCTGGCGCTGCGCTGGGTTTGTTCATGTTTGGCGGGTATGCATTTCAAACCGCTGGGCTGCAATACACGACGCCGGCGAAATCTGGATTTGTTACCGGGTCAAGTGTGGTGCTGGTGCCCCTGCTTTTGGGAATTCTTTGGAAGCGCCAGCTTACCGCGTGGGTTTATGTCGGGACGCTCGCGGCGGTAGCGGGTTTATTTTTGCTTACTGTGCCAGCGGAGGGACTGGCGTGGCTGAATCATGGAGATTTGTTGACCCTTGCAGCCGCGGGGTTGTATGCGGTGCACATAATTCTGGTGAGTGAATATACGCGACGACATTGCGTTGCGGCGCTGAGCATATTGCAGGTCGCGGCGTGTGGGGCGCTGGCTTGTGTGGCTACCGTTGCGACTTCGGTGAGTGGGTGGGAACCAGCGCGGTTTGACTTGCGATGGGAATTGGTTGTGGCTATCGGGATTTGTTCAGTGTTTGCTACCGCGATCGCGTTTGCTATGCAGATGTGGGCGCAGCAGTACACGACGCCGAGTCACGCGGCAATTATCTTTACGCTGGAGCCGGTGTTTGCGGTGATTACGTCGTACCTGGTGATTGGGGAGCGGTTGAGCCGAAGGTCAATGTTGGGTGCGGTTTTCGTTTTGATTGGGATACTCATAGCGGAATTGTTGGGGCCGGCGGCGGCACCGGAGGCGCCGCAGCCTATGGGCGAGGGAGTTGAGGGGTTAGAGTCCGCTTAAGATTCCTCTGAAGGGGAAATTCGCCACACTGCAGTGCGATTCAGACCCCTTTGCGAAATACACTCGGCACTCGCTCATGAATGCTCATTTCATTCCACATTAGAAGACCACACCCTCCATAAAACCCGAGGGTGGGGCCACCGGAGCTTATTTGAGTTTTGCTTGAGGATTAATGGGCTGGGGAATAGTTTTTTACGTCGACGGCGTCGTACATGGTGGCGGTGGCGGCGTGGGATTTTTCGTAGGCGGTGATTTCGGGTTCGTGTTTTAGGGTGGTGCCGATGTCGTCGAGGCCCTGGAGCAGGACTTCTTTGCGGGATGGGGCGATTTCAAATTTGTAGCTCAGGCCGTGGTTGTCGCTGACCGTTTGGTTGGGGAGATCGATGGAGAGCGAGTACCCTTCTTCTTTTTCCGCGCGCTCAAAGAGCTCTTCGATTTGCTGTTCGGTGAGTTCGGCGGGCAGAAGGCCGTTCTTGAAGCAGTTGTTATAGAAGATGTCGGCGTAGCTGGGCGCGAGGATTACGCGAAAACCGTAGTCGCCGATGGCCCAAGGGGCGTGCTCGCGACTGGAGCCGCAGCCGAAATTAGCGCGCGCGAGTAGGACCGATGCACCTTTGTAGCGCGGGAAATTCAGCACGAACTGGGGATTTGGTTTTTCGCCGGGCAGGTATCGCCAATCGTAAAAGAGGATGCGACCAAAGCCCTGACGCGTGAGGGCCTTGAGGAATTGCTTGGGCACCATTTGATCAGTGTCCACGTTTACGCGATCGAGCGGTGCGACCAGTCCGGTATGAGTAACGAACGGTTTCATACTGCTTCTCTCTCCAGTACTTCGAAACTTTTTACGAATTCAATTTCTGACCAAATAGCAGCAGGAGGCTTGCTTGGCAAAGCATGCTGATGTTTTTCTGCCCGATTTGTTCTAAGTAAGTCAAAAATAGTCCCGCAGCATGTTGTGTGCTCATCGCACGTGCAAAGCATCACGAGATTTACCTTCGCAGATCTCACCGTCAGCAAACTCAATTCGCAAAAGCTTACCTTGATGTTCGGCCGAAAGCCTTTCATGTCAGCTCATGGCCGCTCCGCCTATTCAACGGATTCCACGGCGAATTCGCGTACGTCTACGAAGTGGCCCGCGATGGCGGCGGCTGCGGCCATGACCGGACTGACCAGATGGGTGCGGCTGTCTTTGCCCTGGCGGCCTTCGAAATTACGATTGGAGGTGCTGGCCGAGCGTTCGTGCGGAGGAAGCACATCGGCGTTCATGCCGATGCACATACTGCAGCCTGCGTCGCGCCATTCGAAACCGGCTTCGCGGAAAATTTTGTCCAGGCCTTCTTTTTCGGCTTGAGCTTTTATGCCGCGGGAACCGGGGACGATCAACGCCTGCTTAATGTTGCGCGCTACGTGTTTACCTTCGACGAAATGGGCGGCCGCGCGCAGATCATCGATGCGTGAATTAGTGCAGGAGCCGATGAACACGCGATCGACCGGAATGTCCACGATAGGCGTGCCTGCTTTCAAGCCCATGTAGACGAGAGCGCGCTCGGTGGCTTTCTGGTCGTTAAGGTCGGTGAAGGAACCCGGATCGGGTACGCGGTCAGTGACGCCGGTGACCATCCCTGGGTTTGTGCCCCAGGTGACTTGCGGGGCGATCTTTTCTGCTTGCAGCTCAACGGTCGTGTCGAATTTCGCGCCGTCGTCCGTTTCTAATTGCTTCCAACGGTCGACGGCTTCTTGAAATGCTCTTCCGCGCGGCAGGAATGGGCGGCCTTCAAGGTAGGCGAAGGTAGTTTCGTCTGGCGCGATCATACCGGCGCGGGCTCCGCCCTCGATGGTCATGTTGCAGACGGTCATGCGGCCGTCCATGGAGAGTTCGCGAATGGCTTGGCCGCTATATTCGGCAACGTGGCCGGTGCCGCCGCCAATGCCGATTTTCCCGATGATGGCGAGGATGATGTCCTTGGCGGTGACGCCGTGAGGACGCTTGCCATTTACGACGATGTTCATTGTTTTGGAGCGGGATTGCACGAGGCACTGGGTGGCGAGGACGTGTTCCACTTCGCTGGTGCCGATGCCGAAGGCCAGGGTGCCGAATGCACCGTGGGTGGAGGTGTGGCTGTCGCCGCACACGATGGTTTGACCGGGCTGGGTGATGCCGAGTTCCGGGCCGATGATGTGCACGATGCCCTGATTTTTGCTGTGCATATCGAAAAGGCGCACACCGAATTCGCGGCAATTTTTTTCGAGGGCCTCGAATTGCAGTTTGGCGTCCTGATCGAGGATGGGAAGTGTGCGATCGGTGGTGGAAACGGAGTGATCCATAACCGCGAAAGTGAGGTCGGGGCGGCGAACCGTGCGGCTTTCGGCGCGAAGACCGGCGAAAGCTTGGGGCGAGGTGCCTTCATGAATCAGGTGCCGGTCGATATAAATGATGGAGGGCTGCCCGTCTTCTTCGCGAACGGCATGGGAATCCCAGATTTTATGGTAGAGAGTTTTAGGCATGGTGGCTCGAGGCGATTTTAGCACTCGGGTGAGTAACTGGGTAGTCGGAGGGGGCTAACAGCGGAAAAATCAGAAGTGTGCGCTTTGCAAAAAGCGCAAAATTAGGTGGGCGCCGAGCGCTTATCGCGGCCACAAAACGTGGTCATGTTCCAGGTTGTGGGCGCGCTTGGGGACAAAGTTCGTTGACGCATTTGGACCGGATAACGCGCGCGAAAGCTTCTGCCGCAGCGAAAAGTTGCAGTCTGCGGCAAGGCATTGCCAGTGGCGAGATTCTTCCGTCCGATTGCCGATCGATTCCTTTGCGTAACCTATGATGGCGGGGTGATGCTGGGGATTATAGGTGCAGCAGAGAATCTCGGCGTTTACAACGAAGTCTTGGGCATCCGCGGGATTATTCAACTCAAAATAGCCTTGCGTTGGAGTGTAGCGAACCGTGCAGGCGTCATAGCTGCAGCGGTAGGAAGGGCCAACCTTGGTGCTGCCGGCATCGTGAGCCATGCGCCAGTGATGCATGGGGCAGAAAGGCTTACGGTCGTTGCGCGTGTTGTCGCTGCCGGTCTTTTCTGGGGACATAACAAAATTCCTCGCCTGCCATGACTTTGCAGCGTGGAAGTTTTGTCGTCTACAGTACCGCCGTACTAAGGATTTCCATTTTGAAATTGCCGCCGGATTGATTTGGGCCGAGCAGGAAGAAGTAGTTTCGAGCGGGCGCAGATAGCGGGCTAACGGCGATCTTCTCAGTGGAGTATAATTTCGGCGACTTAGGAGGAGATAAAATGATGGAAGCACTGCAACCGCGAGAAGCAACGGTATTCTTCAACAATTTTTCTTTGCCGGCTCTGAAAAATGAGCACCGCATCACCAAACAGATCATCGAGACTATTCCTGCTGATAAAGGGGATTACCGGCCCGACGCCGTTTCGAAGACGGCGCTCGAGTTGGCCTGGCATATCGTTGCCGCGGAACACCGCTTCATGGATGGCATTGTGGCCGGCCAGTTTGATTTCACTCCGAACCACCGGCCTGATTCCATGCGTAATTCGGCGGGGATCGCGGAGTGGTATGCGAAGACATTTGAAGCTGATTTTGCGCGGCTTTCCAAGTTGAACGGCGAGCAGCTGACTAAAGTCGTTGATTTTCGCGGCATGTTTCAACTTCCGGCAATCGCGTATGTGCAATTTAACTTGCACCACAGCATTCATCATCGCGGTCAATTGTCGATGTATCTGCGGCCGATGGGCGCGAAGGTGCCGGCAATTTACGGCGAGAGTTACGATTCGGCGGAAGCTAAAAAGGCGGCATCCGGCAACTAGCAAATTACTGCGCTAACGATAGCTGTTCGCGCCGCGTGCAGAGTCGGCTGGAAGATTCCGTACGCGCTTTGACGAGCCAGGATGAGCAAAGTCCATAACGGTCTTGTTTTACCCATATGCAGTGAATGCCTTATAGCCCCCTAGAATTTAATTCGTGATAATCAGGATTGTGAGACTCGATATGAGCGTGTAGTTTTTCTGAGAACGTGCCCGGCATCAACTGAGGTGACAAGTGATACCGGTTCGATTGGTTTTGGCTGACGACCACGAAATCATGCGGGTTGGGCTTCGTTCGCTACTGGAAAGTCAGCTCAACTGGGCGGTCGTGGGAGAAGCAGTTGATGGCGAAGA
This sequence comes from Candidatus Acidiferrum sp., assembly GCA_035996445.1. Lineage (GTDB taxonomy): Bacteria > Acidobacteriota > Terriglobia > Acidiferrales > UBA7541 > Acidiferrum. Next base: position 10,100 of record DASYJM010000023.1, read on the forward strand.
GGCCGTCGAAATGGTGCTCTCGCTGAAGCCGGACGTGGCGCTGCTGGACATCGCCATGCCAAAGATTAGCGGCCTGGAAGCTGCGCGTCAGATTTTGTCCCAGGTACCCCGTACGAAGATATTGTTGCTGTCGGCGCATGACTCCTCCCAAGTAATCGCGGATGTTTTGGATTCAGGCGCTAAAGGGTACGTGTTGAAGAGTGATGCCGCTCGCGACCTGGTGGCGGCGGTACAAGCTTTGCATTCGAATCACACGTTTTTCACACCTAAAGTAGCGGATCTGGTTTTGTCACGTCACATGAAGAGGGTTCAGGATCAGGCTGACCGGAATAAGAAACATTAGAAGTAGCGGCGCGTTTGCAGCTCCTGTACTTGTCCCGCCAGTTTTATCTCAGAGATTGTCAATTTGATGGCACTATTTTGTTCATGAAAACGGCCTTCCGCGCGCTGGTAGCGGCGCGTTTAATTTTATGTGTTGCTGCCTTGCCACCTTTATGTTCTTCACAGTCTGCGCCAGAGGTAAAGCTGACACCACATGTAGTGTGCTTGAAGGGGAAGAATCCGTTTTCGTTGATGCTGCCCGCAGATTTTACGATTGCTCCGGCTGCCGAAGGATTAAAGCGCGTGCGATTTATGGCTAAATCGCCAGACGGGCGGATTTTTGTAACCACCATGCACGACCTTTCGGACAACTCGGAGGGGGCGGTGTACATTCTGGACGGCTTTGACGGGGGGCAAGGCAAATTCGCGCGCGTGATTCCTTACCTCACCAACCTGCGCAATCCAAACAGCATTGCTTTTTACGAGGATGCGCAGGAACAAGATTGGTTTTACGTGGCACTCACCGACCGGCTGGTGCGCTACAAATTCACGCGTGGCGAAGAGCGGCCTACCTCACAGCCAGAAGTGCTGGCAACTTATCCCGCCTATGGCTTGAGCTACAAATACGGCGGATGGCACCTGACGCGTACCATCACCTTTGGGCAAGGCAGCAGCAATTTGCTGTACGTAACCGTGGGCAGCAGCTGCAATGCCTGCGATGAAAAAGAAGAGATTCGCGCAACCTTATCGGTGATGGACGCGGACGGTAAGAATCAACGCGTAATCGCCAGAGGATTGCGCAATGCCGTAGGAATGCGTTTCGTAAGCGGTGTCTTGTTTCTGACCAATATGGGCGCGGATCATTTAGGTGGCGACGAGCCTGACGATCCAATGTTTTCTGTGAATCCCCGGGCACTGCAGGATGGCGGACTGGATTACGGGTGGCCGCATTGCTACTACTCGGGTGGAAAAGCCAAGACGGACCCGCGCTTTCCACTGGCACCTTCTCGAACGGATTGCCAAGGTGCGCCGGATGCGTTTGCGTTTTTCGGCGCGCATAGTTCACCGCTGGGGTTGGCTTATTTTGGGGTGGACTCCGCGGCGCCGCTCTTGAAAGCGCAGTTCCTTGTCGCGCTGCATGGGGCGAGCAAGAAAAAATTGGATCGCGGCTATCGCGTAGTGCGGGTCGATGGTCACGGGCAGGTGCAGGACCTTATCACTGGGTTTCTTGACCACGGAGTGGTGCGGGGAAGGCCCTGCGATATTTTTAAGCTGAGCGAGAATTCTTTTTTGCTGTCCGACGACAGCGCTGGTGTGATTTATTACGTTCGCGCGAAACGATGAGTGGGAATGGCTTCGGGAAGCTAGGTGAACGGGTGGCAAAGAGAAAAGTGAAGTGGGGCGTTTTGGGTGCGGCGTCGATTGCAGTGCGCAAAGTGATTCCTGGGATGCAGCAGAGTCAGTACTGCGACATTGCGGCCATCGCATCGCGTGACTTGGCGAAGGCGCGGGCCGCGGCTGCGAGCTTAAAAATCGGTAAATCGTACGGGTCGTACGAAGAACTGCTTGCCGATCCGGAGATTGAGGCTATCTATAATCCGTTGCCTAATCATTTGCATGTGCCATGGTCGATCAGGGCCATGGAAGCGGGAAAACATGTGCTTTGTGAAAAACCGATCGCGTTGAACGCGGCAGAGGCGAGCACTTTGGTGCCCGTGAGGGACCGCGCGGGCGTAAAAATTGGCGAAGCATTTATGGTGCGGACGCACCCGCAATGGCTGCGCACGAAAGAATTGATTAGCAAAGGACAGATCGGGGAGCTACGCGCCATTGTTGGAGTTTTTAGCTACTTCAATCGCGATGCGAAAAATGTGCGGAATAAACCGGAGTGGGGCGGCGGCGGACTGATGGATATTGGCTGCTATCCAATTACCATGTCGCGGTTTATGTTTGGCGCGGAGCCGCTGCGAGCGACTGGTGTGCTGGAGCGCGATCCGGAGTTTGGCACGGACAGGCTGGTTTCAGCGATTCTGGAATTCAGCGCCGGGCAGGTTGTGTTCACCTGCAGCACGCAAATAGTTCCTTACCAGCGCATGCAATTTCTGGGCTCGAAGGGCAGGATTGAGATCGAGATTCCATTCAATGCGCCGCCGAACAAGCCCACGCGAATTTTTGTGGATGACGGGAGCGATGTCGGAGGAGCGGGAATAAAAGTCGAGACGATTCCTGCGTGTGACCAGTACACGATTCAGGGAGATGTTTTCTCGAAGGCTATTCTTGAGAATGGCCAGGTGCCGGTGCCGTTGGAAGATGCCATCGCCAACATGGCGGTAGTTGATGCGATTTTTCGAGCGGCAGAATCCGGGAAGTGGGAGAAGCCAGCAGGCTAGTCGCGGTCGTCAAACAGTGAGACCGTCTCGGAACTATCGTGGACTTCTACCACGTAATGCTTTACGCGCTTATCGTAGCTGATAAGCAATGCGGCGGCTTCAGGGGCCACCACGGCAACATCCAAATCTGATCCGGCGAAGGTCGCTATCGAGGCCAAATTCTTCCAGAAGGTATTTACCACCACTTCCGTTTCAGCATCCAGATCACGGGTTAGCACCAGTGCGGATGCGAACCCGTCACAGCGTTTCAACTCCGGAAGCACGTTTGTCGAAAAATGCTGGAGATAAGACTTCAGGTTGGACTTCGCCGCCCGACTTGTCCACACCCGCGCAATCATGGTAACGGCCCACCTGGTGAAGAGGCGATTTCCGAGGTCTGCCCGACGACCACAGTCCAAGGACGTACCGTCCATTTTTTGACCAGGCCGTTGACCACGTAAGGGTCGCGGCGCGCGAAGTCTTCGGCAACGGATTTGTCGGCGCAGCGAAAAATAATCAGGGCGGTATCGACAGGTTCAGCGAGGGCGCCAGCAAGAACAATGTCGCCACGGCTGTGAGCTTCGCCGGCCAAGCGCAGGTGTTCGGTGCGAAACGGTACGCGGCGGGCGACAAAATCGTCTACTACGTCATAGAACAGGGCAAAGTATGGCATCGCAATCGTGGAGAAGCTTTTCAGATGCGTGGGTAGTTCGTCAACCGCGGCGCTTCTTAACGCGCGATGTCCTAGCCGCCGGCAATGGAAGGGACCAGCAGGACGCGGTCGCCGTCCTTGATGGAGCAGGATTCGCCGCCAAGGAAGCGGATGTCTTCGTCGTTGAGATACACGTTCAGGAACTGGCGAATTTGGCCCTGGTCGTCGCGCACGTGCCGCCCGAGGTCGGGGAATTTGGCGGTTAGCTGATTCAAGGCTTCGGCAATGGTGACGGCGCTACAATCGACTTTGGGCTGACCGTCCGTAAATCGTCGGAAGGCCGTTGGGATTTCGATAATTACTGGCATGTGTCTCACTCTCTCTCCATTTCGTCTTTTGCTGTAACGCGGAATTCTAAATAGCTGCCTAGGCTTTATGAGCTGCGAGTACGCCGCGTCCGCTAGTGGTGAACTGTGCATCCATGAGCGCTTCGAAGGCTTCCATCTTCGGCGCGATGGCCTCGCCGAGCGGATATTCGCCGATGATGGCATCGGTGGTCTTCAGGCCGTTACCGGTGATGCACACGACAGTGGTCTCATCGGCCGCTATGCGGCCCTGATCGATCAGCTTTTTCGTGACGCCCGCTGTTACGCCGCCGGCCGTTTCCGCAAAGATACCTTCCGTTTCGGCGAGAAGCTTTATCGCAGCGACAATTTCCGGATCGGAGACGTCTTCCGCCCAGCCGCCGGATTCACGAATTTGTTTGATGGCGTAACCACCGTCGGCGGGATTGCCGATCGCTAGAGAGCGCGCAATGGTTTTAGGTTTCTGTGGCTCGAAGCGCGATAAATTGCGTTTGATGGCATCGGAGATGGGGGAGCAGCCGGTGGCCTGGGCTCCAAAGAACCGCACTGGATGGGGTTCCACCCATCCGAGGGCTACCAATTCTCTGAAGGCTTTGGCTATTTTGGTAATCAGCGAGCCGCCCGCCATGGGGACTACTACGTTGTCAGGCAGGCGCCAGCCAAGTTGTTCGGCAATTTCGTAACCGTGAGTCTTGGAGCCTTCGGAATAGTAGGGGCGCAGATTTACGTTCACGAGGCCCCAATTGAAGCGGTCGGCGATCTGCGCGCAGAGACGATTCACATGGTCATAGTTTCCGTCGATGCGTACGATGCGAGCGCCGTAAACGGCGGTGTTTAAAACTTTGGCGGGCTCGAGGTCCGCGGGAATGAAGACGCAAGCTTCAAAGCCTTGCTGGGCGGCCTGTGCGGCCACAGCGTTGGCAAGATTACCGGTGGAGGAACAGCCCACGGTTTCAAATCCAAAACGCCGGGCGGCTGCCAGGGCGGTAGCGACGACGCGGTCCTTGAAGGATAAGGAAGGGAAGCAAACGGCGTCGTTCTTAAAGTAGAGATTTTTGATGCCCCACTCGCGGCCGAGTTTGCGGGAGGCGACGAGTGGAGTTCCGCCAACGGCGTTTGGGCCGGTGTAGCCTTCGGGGAGCGGCAGGAGCTCGGAGTAACGCCACATGGTAAAGTCGCGGGCGACGAGGTTTTCGCGTCGCGCGGATTTCTTGAGGGAATCGTAATCGTAGACAACTTCGAGGGGCGAGAAACAGTCTTCACAGAAGGAGCGAGGCGCATTACCCCAGGACTTCTCGCATTCTCGACACCGCAATTCATACAGATCAGACATTGGCGCTACCTTTAAATTGACTCTGAGGCGATTGTTACGCCTGAGCCAGACCTGCCGTTTAAATTTGTGGAAAGCGCAGCAGGAGGGTTAAATGAAAAAACCCTCCGTGCCAAAGTGCTTCGGAGGGTCTCAGAAAATCTTTCTGGGATGCTCTACCAGCTCTTTAGCAGTTTTTTACGTGGAGCAAGTTGCCCTAAATCGCCACGTGCGCCGCCACTTCCGGCTACTCTTTTTATGCGCCTTACGGGCAGAGATGTCAAGCCGGAAAAATTCGATCGGTGGGTTAGGATCCGATAACTGCCATTAATAAGGCATGTGGATTACTTCAGTCCGTTTTTTTGCAGGAGCAAAGTCTCAGAGTGAATTTCGCTTTCTTCTCTCTGATGGGCGTCGATCGGCCCACTTTAGGACGGCGTCAAGCGTAGGACAAAGGGATTGGCCCCATGGTGTCAGACGGTATTCAACCTTCGGCGGTACTTGAGGATAGGCCGTACGCACAATGATTCCGTCGGTTGCCAAGCTGCGCAGTTGCTGCCCCAGCATTTTCTGAGTGATATTCGGGATTGCTCGTTCCAGGTCGGAGAAGCGCATCACCTTGCCTCCGAATAGATGGAACAAAATCACGAGCTTCCATCTTCCTTCCAAGAGACGGAGGGCTGCTTCCACGTCTGCCGCAGCGGATGTGGGCGTATAGCGTTTCGGCATCGATATCCCTAACACACTTTTTCGTGCGTACTTCCTATTTCCTCACTGTGATGCAAAACTCCTGACATCAATGGACGGAGGAGAATTCGATGGCTCTCGATTCACCCAAACCAGTCTCGGCAAACCTAGGGGCTGAAATGATGACGATGACATATCCTTTCCCCGTTTCGGCGGATGAGTTTAAGGGCAAGCGGGTTCTGGTGACTGGCGGCACGAAGGGCATGGGACAAGCGATAGCGCATCGTTTTACTCTAAGCGGCGCCTCCGTCGCAACGACTGCACGCTCGCCACTGCCGGGTGGTCAAGCGGTTGCTCTCTTCGTACAGACGGATATCGGTACGGTTGCAGGCGTCCGAGAGGTAATAAGTCTCATTCACAAGGAGTGGGGTGGACTCGACATCCTAGTGAACAATGTCGGAGGGTCGGATGCTCCGAACGGCGGATATAAGGCGCTCTCCGACGACGACTGGCAGAGGGCGCTTAACGTCAACTTGCTGGCATCCGTGCGTCTCGACCGAGCTTTTCTACCCGGCATGATCGAACGCAAATCAGGTGTCATTCTTCACATCTCGTCCATTCAACATCGTCTGCCGCTTTATGACGCGACGCTCGCTTACGCTGCGGCGAAAGGTGCTCTCCGTACCTACAATAAGGGCCTTGCAAACGAAGTTGGCCCGAAGGGCGTCCGCGTCAACATGATTTCGCCTGGATTCATCGAGACATCAGGCGCACACGGCATGATCGTGCAACTCGCCCAGAGCAGCGGCATCAGCGAGGATGGTGCGCGCCGGCAAATCATGAACATGATCGGAGGCATTCCCATCGGCCGACCCGGCCAGCCGGAGGAAGTTGCCGAACTGGTGGCATTCCTAGCCTCCGATCGGGCAGCTTCGATTCACGGCGCGGACTACGTCATTGATGGTGGCACTATGCCTACCGTCTGATCATGCATTTCGTAATTGCCGCCTGAGAACGAGCATGCAATTAAGTTCGCGGATTCCAGCCGTCGCGGTTCCTCCCGGAAAACGCCGTTCATTTGCGGTTAGCGGGTGATCGAAAACTGCCCACTAGCAAAACTGGTAGCGATTCAAGCATTTAGGCGGGCGGTAAAGAAGCGATGGACGGCTTGGAGCTAAAGCTAATATAAAAGCATTACAACAGAATGGCGCGATCGTGCGTCAAATGGATAGGCAAGCAAACTGCAAGCGGCAAATTAAGCAGGTTTAGGCACCCGTCCTTAGGGACAGTGTTGATTCCAGTGCACAAATTGAGCGCAGCATCCGGGCCATATTTGCAGTGATATACTTTACGTCAGCGGTGAAGTGCGCTTCCCGGCGCACCCGTGTGACACCATAGGAGCTTCAAGATGGGTGAGCAGGTAAAAGAGATTTATAACTGGGCGCGCCGCAGAAAGATCATGGCGGCGTTCTTTGTAGCTTTAACCTTGTTGGTTGGAATAATGATCGGTTCGGTCGTTTCCGGGCGAGTAGGGGCAGTAAAGAGCTCGACATTTGCGGGAACGAACGCGACGCCGTTGGCGGTGCCTGATCCAATTCCGGCGTCTAACTCTTTCTCCGGGGTTGTGAATCGGGTGGAACCAGCGGTGGTGAACATTGCGACCACGCAGGTTATGGAGCATCGTTCTCCCTCCTCGCGGCGGAAGCGGGCGCAACCTGCGCAGCCGGGTGATCAGGACGATCCGATGCAGGACTTCTTTGACAAGTTTTTTGACGGGCAGAAGGAAGGGCCAGCGCAGGCCGAGCGCAGTCTCGGTTCGGGCGTAATCGTCGACAAGCGCGGCTACATCCTGACAAACAACCACGTGGTAGATCAGGCTACCAAGGTGCAAGTGCAGCTTAATGGCGAAACCGCTCGCTACACCGCGAAGGTGATAGGCGTAGACGAGGACACCGACCTGGCGGTTTTGAAGATCGATGCAGGCCGGGATTTGCCGACGGTGAGACTCGGGAATTCGGACGGAGTGCAGGTAGGCGACTGGGTTCTGGCCATCGGCAGTCCTTTTGGCTTGCAAGCTACCGTGACCGCGGGAATCATCAGTGCCAAAGACCGTGGCGGGATTGGCCATCAATTTCAGCGATTCTTGCAGACCGACGCAGCGATCAATCCGGGCAATTCCGGCGGACCGCTGGTCAGCCTGGGCGGTGACGTGATCGGGATTAACACTGCGATCATTACCGGTAGCCGCGGCTACGAAGGGGTAGGGTTTGCGTTGCCGTCAACGACCGCGATCAACGTTTATAACCAGATTATTGCGCAGGGCCGCGTTACCCGCGGATCCATCGGCGTGAGCTTCCAGGAAGACCTGGGGACCAATGCAATCACTCTTAAGGCCTTGGGCGCGCCATACGGTGTAGTCATCGAAGGCGTGGAGCCCGGCAGTCCGGCGGAAAAGGCTGGATTGAAGGGTGGAGACGTCATCACTAGCGTGAACGGCACCCCGGTTAAATCCGGCAACGACCTCGTGAATCCCATTTCGCTGGCTCCCATCGGCAGCAAAGTGAAGTTGAGCTACGTTCGCGACCGCTCGCAAAAAGAAGCTACCGCAACGGTGGAAGATCGGACGCGAGTGTTTCCGAATACTGCAGGACGGTTGGGCGACCAGCGGGGCGGCGAAACTGCTCCGGCTGAGTTTGGCTTGCACGTCCAGGAACTGACTCCGGACCGGGCACACCGGGTGGGCATGGATACCCAGAAGGGCGTGCTCGTTACGGATGTTGATCCAGCGAGCTTTGCCGAGGACATCGGGTTTGCGCAACGGGACGTTATTGCCGAAGTGAACAGACAGGCGGTAAGCTCCGTGGACGACTACCGCAATGCCATTGGTAAACTGAAGCCCGGCGAAAACGTGGTGTTCAAAGTGCTGCGTCATCAGGATACCGACCGTGTGCTGACCGTGTTTCTGCCAGGTGTTGTGCCGACAGAAGACAAACGATAAGGCGCTCGGTTAATTCGAGCTTAGAAAAAACATATGAACCGACACTTACGGCCGATGCACCTAATCCTGCTGTCCCTGCTGATGGTGGGATTGGGTGTATTGCCCTGTTTGTTATCCGCGCAGACTTCGGTACAGAGTTCGGCCAAGAAAAAAGCCAAGAGCAGCAGCAGCTCCCGCAAGGGTAAATCTACAAAATCACGGCGTCAGGCCGGGCAGAAAGCTCCCACAGCTCAGCGCATTTCTGAAATTCAGCAGGCGCTCGCGAAGAATGGCGCCTACGCAGGAACGCCGAACGGGAAGTGGGATGCTTCCACCGTTGAGGCCATGAAGAAGTTTCAGGGCGCGCACGGTTTGAATCCTTCAGGAAAGCTGGACGCCAAGACGTTGCAACAATTAGGGCTGGGCTCGCAGACGGCAGGCATCGCGCCTCCCACGCCTGCCACTAGAATTTCCTCTACAAATGATCCACAGGGCGGGCCACAGAGCGACACGCTAAGCAGTAAGTATAAGTCCGGCAGCAAACAATAATTTCTCACTACGATTTTAGTATTTGGAGCCGTAGTGGTTCCGTAGTTCCGCTCAGCGGTGTCAGCCGACACTAAATCGACTATCATTAGGTATCGGCAGGCATGGTCACGCACTTGTACAAGGATCGCGCTTGAGGTGTGTTCAGGAGGAAATATGGCAACGGCTGCATCCCCTCGCGTTTTCAAAAATTTTATAAATGGCGAATGGGTGGAATCGCGCAGTGGCAAGGCGTACGAAAATCGCAACCCCGCCAATACCGATGAGCTCGTGGGCATATTTGTGTCTTCCAACGAGGAAGATGTGAACGCCGCCGTAGGTGCCGCCAATGAGGCCTATAAAAGCTGGCGGCTAATGCCGGCTCCCAAACGCGCGGAGATTTTGTTTCGCGCGGCGGAATTGCTGGTGCTACACAAAGAAGAGTTTTCGAAGGACATGACGCGGGAGATGGGCAAAGTCCTGCCGGAAGCGCGCGGAGATGTGCAGGAAGCCATCGACATGACCTATTACATGGCCGGAGAAGGGCGACGTTTGTTTGGGCAAACGACTCCTTCGGAACTGCCGAACAAATTTGCAATGAGCGCGCGGCAGTCTATCGGAACGTGCGGCCTGATTACGCCGTGGAATTTTCCGATGGCGATTCCGTCGTGGAAGATGATGCCTGCGCTAATCAGCGGAAATACCATGGTGCTAAAACCGGCGGAGGATACGCCGCTGTCGTCTTATCACCTGCTGCAAATGTTGATGGAGGCGGGCTTGCCGAATGGGGTGGTAAACCTGGTGAGCGGTGATGGCCCGAACGCGGGAGCGCCTCTGGCAGGGCATAGGGATGTGCCGGTAGTCAGCTTTACCGGATCTACGGCAGTGGGGCGGATTATCGCGGAGATGTGCGCGCCGGATTTTAAGCACTGCAGCCTGGAGATGGGCGGGAAGAACATCATCATCGTGATGGATGATGCGAATCTTGACCTGGCGGTGGATGGAGCGATCTGGGGCGGATTCGGCACCACCGGTCAGCGTTGTACCGCGGCCAGCCGCGTGGCGGTGCACAAGAGCGTTTATAAGGAATTTGTTCATCGCTTTGTGGCACGAGCAAAGAGTTTGCGCGTTGGAGATGGGCTGGATGCGACGACCGATATGGGTCCGTGCATTAACGAACAGCAATTGAAAACAGTGATGAGTTACGTGGAGATCGGAAAGTTCGAGGGAGCGAAGCTATTGACGGGCGGGAATCGCCTCACGAGCGGCAAGTACGCCAAAGGTTGGTTCCATGAACCCACGGTGTTCGGCGATGTCGCCCCGAATATGCGGATCGCACAGGAAGAAATCTTTGGCCCGGTGGTGTCGGTTATTCCCATTGATAATTTTGAGCACGCCATCGAAGTGGCTAACGGTGTGCCTTATGGGCTGTCGGCATCCATTTACACGCGCAACGTGAATCTGGCTTTCGTGGCTATGCGCGATCTGTATACCGGCATTGTTTATGTCAATGCTCCCACGATTGGCGCCGAAACGCATTTGCCGTTTGGCGGGACGAAGCAGACGGGCAATGGTCATCGCGAGGCCGCGATTGCGGCGATCGACTTTTTCACTGAGTGGAAAACGATGTATATCGACTACTCCGATAAGCTGCAACGGGCGCAGATCGACAACGCGGAGTAATGCGAGCGGAAGAGTTCGATCATTGCAAGGGGAACGCTCAGAAAAAGAAAAAAGCCCCCCTTGCAAAAAACCACAAGGATGGGCCACCCAACTTCAAAGGTCAACGACTACCGCAACTCAGCGGGTAATGGCGCCTGCAGTGACAATGGCTGCAGGGGATACGCGCCGCAGCGGTGTCGGAATACCGAGATTGGCCGTACTTGACACGATTC
>DASYJM010000024.1:0-14806 GCA_035996445.1 Candidatus Acidiferrum sp.
GGGCGAGGATTTCGCGAGGATGAAGATCAGGTGCCCGGCCGCGATCCCGTAGTCGTGCTTGGCACGGACTTCTGGAAGCACGAATTCGCGAGCGACCCTTCCGTGGTGGGTACGACGATTCACTTGAACGGCACGAACTTCACGGTGATTGGCGTCGCTCCAGAAACCTTCCCGGGATTGCTAATCTTCGGGCATCCAGACTTGTACATGCCGCTGGCGATGGCACAGGTGTTTTCAACGAACCGCCAGAAGAATTTTTTCGAGGACCGGGACGACCGCGAATTGACCATAAGGGCACGCTTGAAGCCGGACGCGACGCTACAGCAAGGGCAGAATGAACTCGCGGTCATTGCGAAAAACTTCGAGCTTGAGTATCCGAAAGTCAACAGCAGACGCGGCGCGGCGGTACACACGCAGTTCGAAATGCGCACTAGAGATAACGACGGCAACTGGAAATTCGGCGTGATTTTTCTGATCCTTGCGGTGTCTGTGCTGCTGATAGCCTGTACTAACGTTGCCGGACTTCTTTTGAGCCGTGCCCGCACTCGAACGCGGGAAATCGCGGTACGACTGGCGATTGGGGCGGGGCGTTTCCGGCTGGTTAGGCTGCTGTTGACGGAAAGCTTGATCTTGGCGTCGGTGGCTGGACTAGCGGGTATTGCCATCGGGTACGGGGTCATAGAGTGGTTTCGCAGTTTTCAAAATGTAATATTCATGACTGATTTACCGTTCGCGATTCCGTTCCAGATGGACACGCGCGTACTCCTGGTCAGCCTCCTGGTGTCCGCATTGAGCGCGCTGCTATGCGGCCTGGTGCCCGCGCTGCAGAGCACGCGCACGGACTTGGTGAACGGGCTCAAGTCGGCCGACGTGGAAGTACCGGGACGCAAACGCCTTTGGGGCCGAAATGTATTGGTGGTGGCTCAGGTTTCCGTATCCCTCATGCTGCTTACAGCCTCTTTCCTGATGGTTCGGGGATTTCAGCACACTTTGCTGGAGGGAACCGGCTTTACAAAAGAACATTTGCTTATGAGCAGTTTTGATCCGCGCCTGGTGCAGTACAACGCTCCTCAGACACAGCAGTTCTACAAGCTGCTAACCGAACGTGTGCGATCCACGCCGGGTGTTTTGAGCGCGGCTCTCACGCAGAACATACCGCTCGGACAGGACGGATTTGACGGTGTCGCGTTCGTGCCGGACGGATTTCAGATGCCGCGGGATCGCGAGAATTTTTCGTCGACCATGGACACAGTGGATGAAGGGTACTTCGAGACGATGGGGATTCCGATTTTGCGTGGGCGCGGCTTCCGCGAGTCCGATACCGCGCAGGCGCCGCATGTGGCTGTCGTAAATGAGCAGTTCGCGAGACACTTCTGGCCGGGTGAGGATGCGGTGGGCAAACACATCCGGCTCGATAGCCGCGACGGCACTGGGATTGAGATTGTAGGCGTCGCGCAGACCATTAAGTATCATGCGACGGCGGAAAGGCCGATGGATTTCATGTATATGCCGCTGGCCCAGCATCCCGTCGCGAGAATGACCTTGATGTTGCGATCGAGCGGCGATCCGCTGCAATTGGTCGAGCCGGTAAAGGAAGCCGTGCGGACGCTCGATGCGAACCTGCCGATGTTGGATACGAGGTCTTACGAAGAGTATTACCGCAACCAGGCTGTGGAAGGACCGCGAATTGCGATGAAACTGGTGGCTGCCATGGGCGCGGTAGGTCTGCTACTGACGATCGCTGGGTTGTACGGACTGGTGGCGTATAACGCTAGCCGCAGGACCCGCGAGATCGGTATACGCATGGCCCTGGGTGCGGCAAGGTCGGATGTGATGCGACTGGTGATGGGCAAGGGACTTGTGCTGGTCGGGATCGGAACGGTATTCGGACTGGCGATGGGCTTCGCTATCGAACACCTTATGAATTCGATGCTGTTCAATGCCGGCGGAGTGGACATCGCGGCTTATGTGGCCGTGGTGCCGGCGATGTTTCTGGTGACGATGCTAGCGGCATATGTGCCGGCTCGAAGAGCATCTCGGATTGCGCCAACGCAGGCGCTGCGCTACGAGTAGCGCGATCCGTTCGTGAACATGGTGGCCGCCCTCGACACGGCGGCGTCAATGTGACGCACTCCCGATAAACGCTTCTGCGCTTGGCCGGTTTGCAATTGTGCAGATGAGACTGCAAACTGAAAATCATGGAAACCTACGACATTATTTGTTTTGGTGCTGGACCCACGGGACTGGCAACCGCAATCGAAGCACGGCGAGCGGGGATGCGATCGCTGGTGATCGACAAGGGCACGCTGTGCAATTCGATTTTTAATTATCCAGTGAACATGGTTTTTTTTACCACCCCGGAGTTGCTGGAGATTGGGGATTTGCCGCTGGTTTGCGCCGCGGAGAAACCGACCCGTGTCGAAGCGCTGAAATATTACCGGAAATGCGCTGAACATTTTGAACTGGAGCTGCGGTTGTTTGAGTTGATTGAGGGACTGGAGGGCAGCGACGGGAATTTTACGGTAAATACCCTGGCGCAGGACGGTGCGAAGCATCAATATCGCGGAAAAAAGATTGCGGTGGCGACGGGATATTACGATTTGCCGAACATGCTGGGAATCCCGGGTGAGAACCTGCCGAACGTGTCGCACTACTATACCGAGCCTCATCCTTACTGGCGGCAGAATGTGGTGGTAGTTGGCGGGAAGAATTCGGCGGCGGAGGCGGCGCTGGATTTATACCGGAACGGCGCGCACGTAACGCTGGTGCACCGCGATGCGGAGTTAGGTTCGACCATTAAATACTGGGTGCGGCCGGATATTGAGAATCGCATCAAGGCAAAACAGATTACCGGGCTATTTAGTACGCGGGTGAAGGAATTCACGGAAGACTATGTGGTGGTCGAAAATCAAAGCGGGGAACTGCGGTTGCCGGCGAAACAGTCGTTTGCGCTGACTGGATATCATCCGGACTATACATTTATCAAGAGCTTGGGCGTAAAGTTACACGCGCAGACATTAAAACCCGAGTTGAATCCTGAAACCCTGGAAAGTAACGTGCCGGGGATTTTTCTGGCCGGCGTGGTCATCGGCGGTCGGCATACCAGCGAGATATTTATAGAGAACGGTAGATTTCATGGAAAGTTGATTATCGATTCGTTGGCAAGCAGGGCACAGGTGGCGCGGTAGTTGCTGGATAATTATTGAACAATCGTTGGACGGAGTTTGCCCGACGGGTAAGCGTTTGTTAGAGTTAGAGCATGGCATCAGGCCTCCGGGAAGTGGCTGAAACTTTCAGTACCTTGGCGAAGGGCTTCAGCGTCACATTTCGCAATATATTCCGCAAAACAGTTACGGAAAATTATCCGTACGAGAAGGTGCATTTTCAGCCGCGTTATCGCGGCATTCACGTGCTGCATCGCGATGAAAATGGTTTGGAGAAGTGCGTGGGCTGCTTTTTATGCGCCGCGGCTTGCCCCGCGAACTGCATTTACATCGAAGCGGCGGAAAACGCCGACGTGAATCGCATTTCCGCTGGCGAACGGTATGCCAGCGTTTACAATATTGATTATTCGCGCTGTATTTTCTGTGGGTATTGCGTGGAAGCTTGCCCGACTGACGCGATTACGCATGGCCACGGATTTGAGCTGGCGACGTACGACATCAATTCGCTGGTTTACCGCAAAGAACAACTGCTGGAGAAAACTCCGGCGCCTGAAACGACCGCTGCGCGATAACTTTTCTCCTACCAGATAAACATTCCTGCGCTGTTTTTGAATCAAGCGTACCTCGATGATTCGTAAGTAAGGCGCCCGTCAGGCCAAGGACGCGACAGCGTCTGTGGCTCCACGGTGCTTTTTGCGTGTCCGTTCGAGTCTCATAAGTAATATTATGTTAACTAAGAAATCAGGAACTCTTTTTAGCTTAACTTCCGGCAGTCCCGGGTCTGCCTGGGTGTTCTTCTCTTTCGCTGCTTCGAACCGACCGCGCGCCACCAGCCACCAGTTAGTGCTTCGCGGTTTTCTGCTGATCTAGTTCGTACTTGATGTTTTGTTCGACGAGGTGCGGGTCCGCGCCTACGATGCGGCGGCCGTTGATGAAGATCGTGGGGGTGCTGGAGACCTGGAGCGACTCGCCGTTTCTTTGGCTGGCGTCGACTGCGGCCGTGGCTTCGGGGCTAGCCATGCAGCTCTTGAAGCTGTCTGGATTCAAGCCGATCTGCGAGGCGTAGTCCGTCAACTTGGCATAGGAATTTTCGGGCGAGATGACGTCCTGATTGTCGTAGATGAGGTCGTAAAGCTTCCAGAAGCCCTGCGGATCTTGGTTATAGGCACATCGTCCCGCGATGGCGGCGCTACGGGCCCAGGGATGCTGCTCAAGCGGGAAATCCTTGAACACCAGGCGCACCTGGGGATAGTTCGCAAGCAGGCCGCGAAGCACATCGTGAAGGCTTTTGCACACCGGGCATTCGAAATCCGAGAATTCCACCATGGTTATCGAGGCTTTAGGGTCGCCCCAGACAGGCGCATCCTTAATCTGGAGCTTCGCGCGATTCTCCGCCGTGGGATCCTTGGTTAGGTCAGAGAGTTCCCCGCGCAATAAATACTTGCCGTCTTTGCTGACATAAAACTGCACCGATTGCACATTGTTCTCAACCTTGACGGTAATGTCGGTGGCCAACAATCCGGGAATACTGGTTTCCTTGAGAGGGCCGACGGTTACTTGCACGTCGGAACCAAAGGCATAAAGGTTGCGCAGATAGGCTTCGACAGACTTTTGCATCGGGGACGGCTGAGCGTTTGTTGCCGGAGCCGCAGGTGGTTTGGATTGTTGGGCGAAGAGAACCGGTGCGGTGAGGAAACAGATGGCGGCGCCTAGATATCGCTTCGTAAGAGTGTTCACGCGTCTCCTGTTTGAACTGCTCTTTGATTAGCACAACTAAAGGTGACTAGGGAATCCAACGCTGCGCAATCGGGAACGGACGACCAAAACCAAAAGCACGCGAGGTAATTTTCAGGCCGGGCGCGGCTTGCTTACGCTTGTACTCGTTGCGGTCCACCAGTAGCGCAATGTCGCGCACCAGTTTCAAATCGTAGCCGCAGCGATCGGCAATTTCCTGGGGACTTTGTAAATCCTCGATATAGGCTTTGAGGATGCGATCAAGGACGTCGTAGGGAGGCAGAATGTCTTCGTCCTTCTGGTCGGGGCGCAACTCCGCTGAGGGCGCTTTATTGATGGTCGATTCAGGAATCACTTCCCTCTCGCGATTAATCCAATTGGCCAGCTCGTAGACCATCAATTTGGGGACATCTGAAAGAATCGCCAAACCCCCGGCCATGTCCCCGTACAAAGTGCAATATCCTACCGCAAGCTCGGATTTATTTCCGGTACTAAGCACCATGGAGCCGAATTTATTTGATAACGCCATCAGATAATTGCCACGGATACGCGCTTGAATATTTTCTTCGGTAACGTCCGGCTTCAAGGTTCCAAAAATCGGCGCGGTAACCTTTAAATAGGCATCGAAGACGTCTCCGATGGGCATGGTGATCATGTCGATTCCGAGGTTTTTCGCTACCGATTCGGCATCGGTCTTACTTCCCGGTGACGAATACGGCCCCGGCATCGAGACACCTAGAACATTTTCCGGCCCCAACGAATCGGCGGCGATGGCAGCGACGACCGCGGAATCAATGCCGCCGCTAAGGCCGACTAAAACTTTTTTGAATCCACATTTTTGAACGTAGTCGATCGTGCCCGTCAAAATTGCTTTGTAGGCGTAGGCGATTTCTTCATGCGGCTGATCGTGGATTTCTCCATTGCCGGTGACGGTATCAAAGAAGACCAGGTCTTCTTCGAAGGCGCGCGCCTGCGCGGCAACTTTACCGTCGGCGGTTAGCGCCATGCTGGCACCATCGAAGATCAAGCTGTCATCGCCTCCAACCTGGTTCACGTACACGATGGGCCGGCGATGGTGCACTGCAATGGAGCGCAGCATCTCAAGGCGCAAGCCTCGTTTGTCGATGGTATAGGGCGAAGCGGAGATATTCAGAAGGACGGTAGTTCCCTGCGCGATAATTTCGGTTACGGGGTCCCGGTCATAACGGCGATTAGCCCAGAAATTTTTATCGTTCCACACGTCCTCGCAAATGGTGATGCCCAACTGCTCGTGTCCAAGTCCAAAGACGGATTGCCGGTCGGCCGGCTGAAAATATCGCGATTCGTCGAAGACGTCGTAGGTGGGCAGAAGCATTTTGCTTTGCTCGAAAACAATACGACCATCGCAAATGAGTGCGGCTTTATTGGCGATGGCTTTCCCGATGGATTTTTCGCGGCCGTTTTTCACGCGCCCCGCATAACCCACTATTGAGGGCAAAGGAAGCTTGGCTGCGAGCTCCTTTAGTTCCTTGAGATTGCGATCGATAAAGGCAGGGCGCTCCAGCAGGTCTTGAGGTAAATAGCCACATAGGCAAAGCTCGGAAAAAACGGCCAGATCCGCGCCACGTTGATGGGCGGTGGTGGCCAGGCTCAAGATGCGAGCGGCATTCCCTGCAAAATCGCCGACGGTGGGATTAAACTGCGCGAGCGCTATTTTCATGCCCGGATTTCAGGATACGGTTCGTTGGGCTTGAAAGCAAATGGCGCGGGATACGATGCTGCGGAGCGGAAGAAGAGGCCGCCGGTGTGCGGTTATTCCGAAATTCCCAGGGACGTTGCTTCCCTGCTGGCTTTAGGATCAATCTTGAAGGACGGATTGGCCGACGGCTCCGCCAATCGCATGATAGTCGGCAGCAGCTCGTTATAAAGGCTCATTTTGTCGAGTAGCGCGGCGGCACCGTAACTTGCGGCGAGAGATTTGGCTTCTTCATCATTGGCAAACGAGATAGCTAACGTATATTTGATGCAATTCAACTGGGCTCTAACGATGGGTGCGGGTAGTTCGCGCTTTTGCGGTAAGTGCAAATCGAGCAGCAAAATGTCGGGTTTCGCATCCGCAACGGATTGCATGGCAGTGCCGAAGCAGGAAGCTTCTCCGACAATGTGTATGCGCGGCTCGTCGGCAAGAAGCTTTTTGATGGCCTCGCGCATAATTTCGCTATCGTCGGCCAATAGTACCTTGATAGGTAATATAACCTTAACGGTCATAACGTCCTCCTGCGCCTGGAGACGAAATTGTTATAACAGAAGTGTTGGAGCGGCGCTAGTTTTAGTGTGAATGTAGGCTATACGACAGAACGGCTGACACCGCCGCGCGAAACGACGGTTCCCCATCAAAAAAGGCTCCTGAAATTGCGTCCAGGAGCCCACGAAAGTCATGTATCTAAACGCTGAAGGAGCTGCCGCAACCGCAAGTGCTCTTCACGTTGGGGTTATTGAATTTAAAGCCCGCACCTTCCACGGTTTCGATATAGTCGATTTCAATGCCGTCCAGGTACATCGAACTCATTTGGTCCACGGCAACCTTCAAGCCGTCAAATTCAAAAATCTGGTCGGTATCGTTGGTCTGGTTTTCAAATGCCATGTGGTATTGGAATCCCGAGCAACCACCACCTACGACGGCGACGCGCAAGGCGGCCGGCGAAGGGTTCTGCATAGTCATGATTTCTTTGACTTTGGTGCTGGCAACGGGCGTCAGATTAATCATAATTCCTTTGGCCTCCGGTCGCGGGCTTTAGGCCGCGATCCTTCATTCATTATAGCAAACCTTTTGACCTGCTGCACGGCGACCGTTCCAGGCGCGTATGTGGCTAGAAACACGGCCCGCCACTTTTCTGAAAAGCGCCGGGACTTCGCATACAATGTGATGCATCTATGGCACATAAAGTCACTTTGATACCGGGCGAAGGGATTGGCCCAGAGGTAGCTTCGGCGGTGCGCCGCATTCTGGCCGCCACGGGCGTGAAGATTGATTGGGAAGAATTGGAAGGCCGCACCGATAAGGCCACCGAAAAGGGTCAACTGGTCAGCCAGTCGGCGGTCGAGTCCGTCAGACGTAATCATGTTGCCCTGAAGGGGCCGATGGCCACCGCCATTGCGGGTGGCGCGCCCAGCGTGAACGTGGCCTTACGCAAGACGCTGGATTTGTACGCAAACTTACGCCCGGTGAAGAACTTGCCCGGAGTGAAATCGCGATTCGAGGGCGTGGACGTAGTGTTGGTGCGCGAAAACACTGAGGACCTGTATTCAGGATTGGAGCATGAGGTTGTCCCCGGCGTGGTGGAAAGTTTAAAAATCATCACCGAAAAAGCGTCGACGCGCATTGCCCGCTTTGCGTTTAGTTATGCGAAGAAAATGGGGCGCAAAAAAATTCACGCCATTCATAAAGCCAACATCATGAAATTGTCGGATGGCCTTTTTCTAAAATCGATCCGCACGGTGGCCAAGGAATTTCCGGGTATTGAATACCTGGAAATGATCGTCGATAACGCGTGCATGCAAATTGTGCTGAACCCGCAACAGTTCGACGTCCTGCTGCTTCCCAATTTGTACGGCGATGTGATGAGCGATTTGGCTGCTGGATTGGTAGGAGGCCTGGGTGTCGTGGGAAGCGCAAACATCGGAGATGACGCGGCAATGTTCGAAGCGGTCCACGGCACCGCGCCGGATATTGCCGGCAAAGGGTTCGCGAATCCCACCGCGCTACTATTGAGCAGCATTCTGATGTTGGACCATCTCGGGGAACGCGGCGCTGCGCGCAGTATTGAGGCTGCACTGGAAAAAGTCTATCGCGAGGGCGTGCACACAACGCGTGATGTTGGCGGCCGGGCGGGTACGGATGAATTCACAGACGCGGTGATCGGCGCGCTAAAGTAGCCAACTCGCATGACAAGCTAATTTTATTTTTCCTCTGTGCTAGCCGATACGAAAAACTTCACGAATTCCAGGCGACTTTGGTGAGCTGCTTTTTGCGCGACTCCCATTCGGAGCCGGAAAGAAGGCGCGGGGCCACATCAATCAGACGAGGAACTAGTTTGAAGACTTTGGCGGCGGACCAAGGGTGCCCATCACGGGTCCGGTATTCGCGTATGTTGAGCGCATCGGCCATGCTATTGAAGGAAATATCCTGAACGATCATTTCAGCCAGAAATTTGAGGGTCTGCGTTTCCAGGGGATCGTCTTCCAGATGGCGGCAGTCGGCCGCGATCCGCAGACCGAAGGGTATCTCTTCGGAGCCTACCTCGGCCGGTGGTTCTTCGGGCCGACCAGAGATTTCGATCTCGCGTTCCCACTCAAGGGCTACGAGGCTCCAGCCCGCATCATGCATTTTGGATAAGTAAACGGAAGTAGGGAGGATTGTGACCTTCTCTCGAATGCGGTCGATTTTTTTCACTGGAGTGCCTCCTGAGCCTTCTTTGGCTTCGCGCGGCTAGACCTGGCCATATAAGTTGTAGCAACCTCGCGGCCCATTCGAGGCCCCACGTAAGTTCAAGACGCAAAATTGTTTAGAAACATGCAGAATGCTAGCCACACTGGAATCTTGTCCGAATGCGGGACAGAGCTGTCGCACGGGCGGACAGTTTCGGACCGCGGAAACTCGCCTTGGCAAACTGAACTGACCGAGCTGCCGACGACGGCCAGCCGCCCTACCATCAGTGTCCGATATCGTTACAGTTGCATTGTGAAATCGGACATAGCGCAACCTAGTATTCGCATACTAAATGATTAAAATGTGATGGTTAGCGATGGCCCACGCGATGCAATGTCTGCCATATGGAGGAAACACATGCCCTTCCTCAGCGATCTGAAAACCGCCCTGCGCTCCCTCTCCAATGCCAAGGGCCTTACGATCACGGTTGTACTGACCCTCGCGCTCGGCATCGGCGCTAATGCGGCGATCTTTACGCTGGTCCGCGGGGTGCTCCTCCGCCCACTCGTGAATCGCGATGAAAACCGTCTCATTTACATCCGGCAGAGCGCTCCGGGCCTGAACACCGACAACACCACTTTCTCGGTACCCGAGATTCAGGATCTACGGGCCAGCAGCAAGAGTGTCAAAGAGTTCGGCGATTTCTCCGTCTTTCCTTTTACCATGGTTGGTCTCGGCGAGCCGCGTGGCGTGCAGGCTGGTGTGGTTGGCGGTAATTATTTCGAAGTGATGGGCCTCCACCCTGTGCTCGGCCGACTGCTCGACATGCGCGATGACGGTCCCCAGGCCGCTGGTGCCGCAGTGCTCACTTATCGCTTCTGGAGCACGGTTCTTAAGAATGACCCCTCGGTCATCGGCAGGGCCATTCGCCTGGAAAGTCTCGGTGCACGCACCGCCACGGTCGTGGGCGTTCTCGAACCATCCGTGCCCTATCCGGGCGAAACACAAATGATGGTCAACGTGGTGTGCAGTCCGCATCACCTCTCGGCCACCATGGTCACCGGGCGCGTTCATCGCATGACCGAGCTCTTCGGCCGCCTAGCGCCCGGCGCAACTCTGGAACAAGCCCGCGCGGAGCTCGGCGGCGTGCACGCCACGATGTTGAAGGACCATCCCGATGCTTATCCGAAGAATGCTAAATTCGGTATCGAAACCCGGCTATTGCGCGACCAGATTACTTCGCGTGCCAAAACGATCCTGCTCGTTCTTTTGGCCGCTGCCGCGCTGGTCTTTATCATTGCGTGTTCCAACGTCGCCAACTTAATACTTGCGCGCACGGTTCGTCGTGAAGGAGAACTCGCCATTCGCGCCGCGCTTGGCGCTACAAATTCTGCCCTTCGCCGCACACTTCTTGCAGAGAGCCTGGTACTTTGCGGTGCAGGCGCGTTGCTCGGCGTACTAAGCGCACGCCCAATGGTTTCCGTCTTGGCGAGCTATGCTTCGCGATTTTCCGTGCGTGCCCTCGATCTCGAAGTCGACTCCAGCATGTTGTGGGTCGGCGCCGGGTTAGCGCTTGTCGCCGCCGTGGTGTTGGCGTTCGTACCGCGGCTGCCCTCGGCCGACAGTTCCAACGGCATTGGACTTCCGAGCGGCAGTGTGCGCATTACCGGGAGCACCGGGCGCCGTCTACGGCTCTTCGCTATAACGCAGATCGCCGCGTCATTTTTGCTGCTGGCGGGCGCCAGCATGCTCGTGAAGACGTTGCTGGCTCTGCAGTACGCGCAGACCGGCCTTGACACCGACCACGTCCTCAGCATGGACGTTCCAGTAATGTCTTACGGCAAGACGCCCGACCAGATCGCAGGGTTCTATCGCGAAACTACTCGGCGCATCTCGGAACTTCCTGGCGTGCACAATGTCTCTCTCGCCGTCAGCGTTCCCTGGCGTGACGCGGGCGGCTTCGGCCCCGGTCTCCAGTTTACTGCCGAAGGTCATGCCCACAACCCCGGTGAAGAAGATCAACGCGCTCACTTTCGCGCCGTGGGGCCTGGATATTTCGCCACGCTCGGCATCCCCATTGTCGCGGGACGTGATTTCAACGAGTCCGATCGCAGGGATGCAGAGCACGTCGCCATCATCAGCCAGAGTGTTGCGCAGCTCATGTTTCCCAATCAAGATGCCGTGAACCGCCACGTCACGTGGACAGACCCGGTGATAAAGTTCATCCCGGGGTTCACCCCTGACCCTGTCCGCATTGTGGGCGTGTACGGGGATTTCGACGACGAGCACGTGATACCCGGCCCGCAACTTACTATTTACCATCCCTTCGAACAGTTAATGTTTGGCGGCGAGTTATTTGTGCGCACCAGCGGAAATCCGTATGGACTGATCGCGCCGATTACCCGCGTGATCCATGACCTTTCAACAGACCAACCTGTGGAGCACGCCAAAACCCTCTCGGATGTTCGATCGGAAGTGCTTACGGCGGACCGGCTGAACTCCATCGTCTTCGGGGGCTTTGCCATCGTAGCGTTGGCGATTGCGGTGGTTGGCGTTGCCGGGGTGCTGGCTTTTTCGGTCAGTGCCCGGACGCGCGAGTTTGGCATTCGTCTGGCGATAGGGTCACAACCGAGCCGTCTGCTGGCCGGCGTAATCGCTCAAGGCGCCCTCATAGCCACGGTCGGCGTGATTACTGGCACCGTGTTGGGGTACGCGTTAGCGCGGCTGGCGAACAGATATTTCGACGGGATGCAAATGCCCAGCACACTGCCAGTGGTGGCCTCGGCGATTGTGCTATTGGCCGCCGCGGTCGTTGCTTCGGCGCTCCCGGCCGCACGCGCCGCACGCGTGGACGTTATCCAGGCCCTGCGGTCTGATTAATCTGGCAATTCCTTGGGACTCGATCGCTTCTTCCTAAGACGGTTGATTCGGATTTTCGACCGCGCGTTTTCGTAAGAGACGATCGCCGAATTAATTCGACTGGAGACTCCCAATGAAAATGCTGGCGACGATTGCCTTGACACTCACTCTCTTACCTCCCTATTCGCCCAGGACGTGATGCAAACCGGCGTCAAACACATCAAAGTGTTGGCCGAGGACGACAAAGTTCGCGTCCTGCATTTCACTCCATCCAAGGGTGACAAGACTCCCGTTCATTCTCACCCCGAAACGGTTTTGTACGTTGTCAAAGGCGGCAAAATTCGCACCACCTTGGCTGACGGAACCTCGACGATGGTAGAACTAAAGGCAGGTCAGGCCTCCTTGCGCCCCCCGGTCACCAGTTCCGACGAAGCGCTTGATGACATGGACGCCATCATTATCGAACTCAAGAAGTAATGTTCTCAATTCGGGAGTGGAGTTACTTCAGATTTTCAGTTTGAAGGTGCGTAGATTTGGTAGACCATCAGGTAGACGATCACACCCGTAACGCAAACATAAAACCATAATGGCAGCGTCCAGCGCGCGATGACGCGGTGGCGGTCGAAGCGCTCGAGCAAGGCGCGGCGAAGTGTAATAAGAATCATTGGCACGATTACTATGGCCAAAATGGTATGCGAGGTAAGTAACACGAAATAGACCGGGCGAATCCAGCCTTGTCCGTGAAACGGGACGTGGCCAACGCGGTAGTGGTACAGCAGGTAGGAAAATAAGAAAACTGTGGACACCGCAAACGCCGAAATCATGAAGCGCTTGTGGATTTGAACTTTACCTTTGCGAATAGCGGTGTAGCCGCACGCCAGCAGCATGCCGCTGGTACCGTTCAGAAAGGCGTTTAGAGCGGCATGAGAAAACATAAGCGAGCTAGCGTGTCACCTGTGGTCTAGCTTCAAATAAACTTTGGTGCGCAAGAAAACAATCAGCCGGCGGCTTCACCGCGGGATTTTGTCGTAAGCCATGAGAGCTAGCAGCAATGGAATGTGCAGCACGGTAGCGTGCATGAGCCACTTGGCGCGCACGTTGGTCTTGGTGCTGGCCGCCCAGAGGGCTACCTGAACCAGCGCGGTACTCACCACCAGGGCACCGAAAAAGTATAAAACCCCAGCGAGGCCCAGCAACGCAGGAAGCAAACTCACCGCCACGAGCCCGGCGGCGAACCACACGATCTGGCGGAACGTGCGCGTGCCGTTGCGATCGACTACCGGCAGCATCAGAATACCGGCGCGCGCGTAGTCTTCGCGGTACATCCACGCGATGGCGTGGAAATGCGGGAACTGCCAGAAGAAAAGAATGACGAAGAGCAGCCATGCGCCACGGTCCAGCGAGCCGCTGGCGGCCACCCAACCAATCATCGGCGGAACCGCTCCGGGAAAAGCGCCAACGAAAGTTGCCCACACGGTACGCTTCTTCAGCGGAGTGTACGCAAGCAGGTAGCTCAGACAAGTGAGCATGCCCAGGGCGCAAGCCAGCACCCCACCAACGAGATAAAGGTCCACGGCTCCGGCAATTGATAAGGCCACGCCGAAAAGCAATGCTTCGCGCGGTTGAACAACTCCAGTGGGAAGCGGGCGGCCGGCGGTACGGCGCATGAAGCGGTCGGAATCTCGCTCAATGTAATGATTCAGCGTGGCCGTTCCCGCCGCAATCAGCATGGTGGCAAACACGGTATGCAGCATGTGCAGCCAATTCACCGGCCCGCGGGCGCCCATGTAGAATCCGGCGGCAGTGGTTATCAGAACGAGGAAAGAAACGTCAGGCTTGGTCAGGGCAACAAAAGCATTGGCGCGCGAGGATAAGGTCAACTCGGTGGTGCGCGCAGTGCTCATTAGATGGCCACCGGCCGCTGCGTGGCAGCAGGCAATTCCCTTCTGCGTGGGACCAGACGATAGCAGAGTAAAACAATTAGAACGGAAACGCCAAAAAGTATAGCGCCGACCACGGTGTGCAGAACGGTGAGCGTGACCATCAGTGGCATCGGCTGCGGCGCGTCCGCAGTAGTCAGGCGCGACCAGTAGGCTCCGAGGCCGAGGAGCAACTGCGTACCCAGGATGGCATGCAGCAATATGCGCGTCTTGGAAATAGCCGCCGACTTCTCAAATCGTCTGCGCAGCACAGCAGCAAGCCAGATGACCATGCCCAGAACGATCAACGCTCCTACCATGTGCGGCCACACAGGAATTTCCTTGTGCCGGAAACCGGCTCCCAAGATCACCTGCAAATAAATGGCCGCGGCGTTTGCAATGGCGAGGACGTGAATCGAAGGCGAGCCGGTGTCTTCCAATTGGGGCTGATCCGAAATCCACCATCGGCTGGTGAACACCGCGATGCTTAAGAGCGCCGCAAAGACGATCTGCGCAAAGCACGCATGCGCAACCGGCAGCCAGTAATGCAAAAGCTGGCGCACTACTTCCCCGCCAAGGACCGCCTGCGCTGCAATTCCGGCGACGGCCATCACGGTGAACCATCGCAGCCAGCGGCGCTCATCTTTGGCCCACACCCAAACAGCCAGAACGATGGACAGGAGCCCCAAAACTCCGGCGATTACGCGATGAGAATGTTCGTA
>DASYJM010000025.1:0-2788 GCA_035996445.1 Candidatus Acidiferrum sp.
CCATGATTGCGCCGTGAATGTGCAATACCCAGGCAATTGGGAAGCCCCCCTGCGAATACCGAACGTATTCCGGTACAAAGGCGAAAATTAGCACGGCGAGAGCGAATAACGCCATGCCGGGGAAAAACCGCCGAAACGGACGCCGAGGGCGTACGCCAATCGAAGGAC
Organism: Candidatus Acidiferrum sp.; assembly: GCA_035996445.1. Lineage (GTDB taxonomy): Bacteria > Acidobacteriota > Terriglobia > Acidiferrales > UBA7541 > Acidiferrum. The sequence goes on from DASYJM010000025.1 coordinate 169, forward strand.
CGGCAGAGAGTTTTCCGGTGGTCGTCATCGGGAGGCACGAACATTATCCCACCGACCCAGTAAGGTCAACTAGATCGTTGTAATCAGGCTTTTTACCAAAACCACACAAATAGTCTGTACTCAGTGAATTTGGGGCTTCGCAACAAATCCGCATCAGTCCAGACTCATCGCCACGCGAAAGCCTACTCCGGCGCTCCGATAATCATTGAGAGTCCAATTCGGAGGCGGAGCCCAATTTCGGGCCGCCGATCGCACCATCCATGCTGGATCGCCCCAATCACCACCGCGCAGTCTGCGATATGAACACGAACTCGTCGCGTTCATGTATGCAAAATCACCACTCGTTTTTAACGGCAAGGCCGCTATATACGCCGTACCGTCGGACGGCAAGTCTGAATAGTCATTCGCAAAACAGTCTTCGACCCATTGCAGAACATTTCCATGCATGTCATATAGACCGAAGCTATTCGGAGGAAAGGAACCGACGGGCGAAGTGTAGAACCAATGGTCGCGGCCAACGGTCAGACCTCCCCAGTTTTCAGCGCCATAGTTGGCATATTCATGACTTCCAGTCGGCCCCCAAGGATATGCAGTCTTGGTTCCCGCCCGCGCTGCATATTCCCATTCAGCCTCGGTTAGCAATCGGTACTCATGATGTGTCCGCAGACTGAGCCAGCCCACGTAGTCCTGGGCGTCCTTCCACGTCACGCACACGACAGGATGCCTATCGTCTTGAGGAAAACCGAGATCGACCCACGAACCTTTCGGATCTCGCTTCTCTTTGGATCGAGCCGTCCATGCACACCCCAGAGAGACATTTCGCTTCGTGGCAGAGGCAAATGCGCGCCATTCATTCCGCGTCACATCAAACTTGCCAGCGGCAAATCGGCGGACCCTCACTTCCCGTTGAGGTTCTTCTTCTTGAGCGTGCCCGGACTCGCTTTTAGGAGAACCAATTTCGAAGCCTCCTGCGGGGATCACCAACATTAGCGGGCAATCGATACAGTCACGAAACGTTTTACCCGGTGGGTATTCTGCCGCTTCGCCCGTGGTTCCTCTTACCGAAATTTTCCCGCTTTGCGAATGTCCCTCGGATACAAAGATGGCAAATAGGGTCGTTAAGAGCAAAACCAAGGCTCTGGCATACATATGCTATCTCCGAAAGAATTCAATTCAGTACGATGAAAAACCCGTTTGCACATCGTTCCGACTAGACGATTGGGCCTAGCGGGGCATAGAGCTTCTACAGGATTAGAACAAACAAGTCTATTTCCCCACCGCGTATTGTGTGACCGTAAAACTCCAATCATCCAGTGAGAAAGTAACGGCCGGATCACTCACTTGCCATTGCGCCTTCACCTTATATTTGCCTGCAGGCAATACCAAAGAGCGCTCGACCGCATGACCTTCCCAAAGATCTTGAGTCCCTGGGACCGAGTCGAAGGCACCATCCAATCCAGAGTCGGGCAACATTTGGACAGTCCCCGAAGTGCCAACAGCAACGATCTGCACGCTGCACCAATAACTGCCCGAAGAGATGGGACCGCAGCCAGACTCTCCGGTAAAACGAGCCTGGACTAACTGTGTCTTGCCCGCTGGAACGGTAATGCTGACCGTCGCTCCGGGCAAATCGATGAACGAACCTGAATTGGTGGATTGGGAATTGGTCTCAGTTACTACAGTGATTTTAGAGGCGGCCCCGCCCGAGTGCGTGACTGCTGCAAAAGCGTGACCGCTGACAATCGTTGCGATCAGAGCGAATACGACCAGAGACTTCATTGGAGACGCCATGATGTCTGACTCCTTAGACTACGGAAATTTTAGGCTTCTTGCAGAAACAGTGAGGAGAATCGGAGATTGCGACTATCCTGAAGCGCGGGAACTTCCGTACCCCACATTGGCGCGGACTTTATCGCAGGAGCAGAGCGCTGTCAAGACCAAGGCGCTGCATCAGACCACGCCATGCTCCTAGAAGCGCTGAAACGTGGACCGTAAACGCAATTGTGATTTTTCTACAATTATCGACGAAATTCCGGCTGGCGATGACATGGCCAAGACTTCTACTCAGCGGGTCGCGATGACGACATTCCACGGCGTGGTCGGCTCGGGTCGTTCGATGCGCACGTCCGAGAAGCCTGCTTTCGTAAGCGCGGTAACAACGTCGGCGGGCGCTCGTAACGTGAAGATGTCCGTTGGCAGGTCCATGCGATGCATCCGCTCCTTCGGAAGGAAGCCGACAACCACCCGGCCGCCCGGTGAAAGCACGCGATAGATTTCGGCGAACCCTGCGTCGAGCGAGCTCCAGAAGTAGATCGAGTTGACGGTGCACACTTTCCCGAAAGATGCCGCCTCGAAAGGGAGTTCCTCCACGTTACCCTCGCGAAAAATTGCACGACCAGCCGACACCGCTTCAGAAAACCTTGCATTTGCACGCCTGACCATTTCTCGCGATCGATCGACACCCGCAACAAGCGCAGCGCCCGCAATCAAAGACGACAAGGTGACGCCGCCACCGAACCCTATCTCAAGGATGCGATCCGAGGGCGTCAGCTCAAGCTGTCGAACGGCGTAACCGTTCAGCTTGGCGTTGTGCCTGTTCATGAGCCGTCCCATGATGCGA
>DASYJM010000026.1:0-4651 GCA_035996445.1 Candidatus Acidiferrum sp.
GTGCCGCATCGTGCACACCCGCATCCTTTCCGATAAGCGCCTCGAAACCGCCTTCGAGAGCAGTAAGAGAGCCCGAGTTGACATCCAGGAGATCAAGTTTGGCGCTCTGTCTTTCGACAACGAGGGCATGCCCGTCGGGAAGAAAGACCATAGCGGAAGGCTGTTTTAACCCCGTACCCACAATCTCAGACTGATATCGCACGCCGTGAGCATTGAAAACGGTTTGCGCCTGCAGGCTGCTGCATACGGAGAGAATAAAGACGAGCAAGCAATGAATTTCGTGTTTCGTAATCATTTCGTGCGTCCCCCTGCAGTCTTCGGCTGCGATGAAATGCCGCAAGCTTATGGGCGGGACGCAGGGCAGTACAACTGAAGATCGACAGAACGAGATGTTTCTCCGCCGAGGCGAGTGTGATTGTCGGCGAAATGAAAGCCGATTTCGGTTCGCCTTCGTCGGAGATCGCTTCGCTCGATTTTTATATGCTGTTTTTGCGCCAACGTTCCATTTGCTGCTTGGCCGCGGCGCTCCACTTAAGCGCGGCGCAAAAACATCTCGCGCAAACCCTAGCTTTGTTTCTTAAGAGGCGCGCGGCATTGGAGGATCGGGGAGTTCGAGAGGGATGGCTAGCTGCTTGACGTAGCACTCTTCGTGGACGGCGCGGCCCTTATCATCCACTACGCAGGATTCGAGCTGGAGAGGGTTACCACAAAGAACGCACCGCTTAACGAGAGAGTATGCCATCAGGGATACTCGGAAGAACCCAAGTCTAACCCCGATTGCGACCCTCAGTCAGTACGCTAGCGTACATTTAACAAACGGCAATAGGCTTTTATGTCAGTTGCTCAAATCCTCTTTCTAGAACTGCTAGCCGCTTTTTGGCAGCACTCAACACAGTCCGAAGCGAGTAGGCAGCAGCATGAATCTGCTCCTGCTCCGCATCCGTAAAACTATCAAAGATTGTATTGTGGGCTTCAGCAAACACGGAGCGATCCCTATCACTTATCGATGCCATAGCGACGCGATTATCGCTCCAACCCACATTAGAAGTCACTACTGTTAGAACATTACTTCTGCCCGTCCAAGAGGCCGTGGCAGCGCCCGCGCAATTCCTGCCGCCGCAGCAACTGAGTAAAAAGAAACAACCGCCGCCCTGGGGTTAATAGGTGGGGTTACTAGGGAATGGTGTGCGTTGAATTGACGGCGAGGGAATCGCCGACACGGGGCTACTCGCTTGGCTTCTTGATCGGGATTACTTTACTCGGGTCGCGCTCCGCTGCGTTTTCCTGCGTCGCCGCACGAGGTCGCGGCACTTCAATCACACCGGGATAGTAGACGAGTTTGGCTCGAACGTTCTCGATATGGTCATGCAGCGCCGCCCGAAGTTCGCGGAACAAGGGTACCTGGCTATCGTCCTCTTTCGAGGAGAATAGTCGATCGCACAACTCGCGAATTCTTCCTTCCCTATGACGCGTGGCGGTTTCCGTGGTAACTGAAGCCTGTGGCTCGGAGTCCGTCGAAGCTGATTCAGGCGTCGAACCAAGCACGTCCTGGACGGCTGAGAGCAGCGCACGAGTCTCAGATTTCCGCACCACCTTCCGCACACCCGCTCTAGCAGCCTCCAACTCAACCTGCTCCGACCAATAGAGAGTGTGCAGCAGGATAGGAACGCGCGGAAACAGCTTAGAAATTTGTCGCGAAGCTGCGAGTCCACCGGAGACCGGCATCACCAGGTCGAGAATGACGAGTTCGGGCTTGAGCTGTTGTGCCTTCCGAACAGCATCTCGACCGTCCTCGGCCTCTACGATCTCCCACTGGTCGTCAACCTCTTCCAGCACTTCACGCATGGCAGTGCGCACCAACGCATTGTCGTCGGCGATCAGTATTCGAAACGGTATCTTAAGTTCAGCAACAACCGGAGAAGCACACACCTCTACCACGCCCCATTGGGTATGAGTACCCTCTAGAAGTAGATCAGGGAATCACTCATCAGAAAATCGGGCGAACTCTGTATTGAATGCACATTCAAACGCGCTACGGATGAGCCGCCATGGGGTGAAGTGCCTCGCCGCCGCGCTCACCTGTGCAAAAAGTTCATGGCAGAGGGACACATGGCTGTCCAGAATCGTTGGACACCGCTGCGGAAAAACGATAAAGTACCCACTAGGTGGACACCATCCACCGATGTAAGTTACTCAAAATAAGGAACGGCGGGAAACCCTTTCCGACCTTAAAAGCGGGCGCTTAACTCAGCGGTAGAGTGCCATCCTCACACGGTGGAAGTCGTAGGTTCAAATCCTACAGCGCCCACCATTTTCCAATCAGTTACGAGGCTTTCCGTGCCGCTTCCGTGCCGTTGAGAGCTAAACGCGAAACTTTGCCGCTTGCTATCGTCTCCTCATTTGTCACGACATCGCCGTAATGGTTCATCGTGGTTGTTATTGAGGCGTGCCGCATTAGCTTTTGTTGCACTGCCACCGATGTTCCAACTGCGTCTAGCCATGAGCGGTACGTATGACGCAATGAGTGCGTGCCGAGTTTCCCGATGCCAGACTTAGCACCTGCTTTCTGATACGCGCACCACACTTGCTTATATGACCACGGCATCCGGCCTACATGAGCGGGAGAGGCAAAAATCCAATCCTCTTGCGCGGAGAACTGAGTTGATAGCCTCCAGTGTTTCAACGTGTCAATAAGGCTCTCTCTTCCCCGCGCGGTGCGGGTGTCGATCGCGCTCATCACGTATGTTACGCGCAGCCGGGAGCGCGGACCTGATGTCGGCGGCGTTCTCGCACGCGGTTCGCTGGGAGTTCTGTGGCCCCAATCCAATTTCATCGGGAATACCTGTTGGATCTGGGGGGAAGAGAGGGCGTCCGCGTCAGTGCGAAGCGACAGAAGTCTCCCCTGGTCTTGTCGCCAGAAGAGGCGCGACGAATATGCAAACGATCTCGAAGGCATGTTCGACTTCGAGCACTCGCCCATCGTTGAATACGACGGTGGGGGGGGGGCGTCGCCCCCGAAGAACGACTGCACTCCTGCGCCATAAGAATAGCGCTCGGGAACGATTTAATGACTGTATTTCTTTGCTTCGTAGTGATTAGCTATAAACTTAATCTCGTCTTTCTTGAAATCGACTGCCCAATAGCCTTTTTCTTTGACGCATGAAGGATAAGTTAGAGGCTCAAAGGTAGTGTCACGAATTAGTGGACCCACTTTTAGAAGAATTAGACCATCGGAAGTAAAACCTTCGATCGAAGAAGGTGCGTCGCAAGCTTTCTTGAAATGGGCTTTAAATAGCTTGAACAAATCTGGTGTGTAAACAAGTCCGGAGTCGGCATCATAAATTAAAGGAGAGTGCCCTGCGCCCTCTCCCTCGAATTGAAACGTAAACAAATCGACTAGCAGGTACTCGCCTGTTGGTGACCAGTCGACTAATTTCATCTCAGCACCGGGCCAACTTTGAGTTGGCGCCTGCATGTATGCTAACTGGAAGTCTTCATTAACGACTGAGACAAATAATTTCGCACGATCGGTGCAAGCGACTGCCACCACTCCCGTTCCAGCCTTTGGTTTGGGTCGCTTAGCGACTGTTTCGGCATACGCTCGATTGCCGCCATTTTGTGCGGCAACAACTACGCTCCTTGAGCCTACACAAAAATCCTGTGGCGCTTGCTGGGCGGAGCATAGTTGGAGCATGGTTGAAAAAACAGCGGAAAGCCTCGCGAACCCGATCATCACTGTACGAGCACCTCGCATTCCGAATCTCCGCTTAGTTACCTCTATCACTGGACCTTTACGCCGTTTAGAGTGGGTGAAGCCGGAGCAATGAACTCTAATCGAATATCCCTCGGTTGGCGTCCTTCGACTGCTGCGAGTTTGTTTTCGAGGGCTTTGAAATTATCCTTCATCCCGGCTAACCGGGCTCTCAATTGGTCTATCTTATTGTCAATTGACTTCTCAATTCAGCGTTGGGCGCTTTTTCGTATTGGGAGGCCACACTAACGTACTCGTTGCTAAGTTCCACAATCTTAGCGAGCTCTTCGTTTTCCTTTTCTCGCAAATCTGTAGTCTGAACCGCTCTTTCTATTTCTAGTTTCTGAGAGTCCAGTTTAATCCGCTGATATTCCCAAACGCCACCGGAACCGAACAGCGTCCCCATAAGGAAGGCGATGATTGTCCACGCCGAAACGGGTGATTGTTTCATGCGCCCGATTGTAGCGCGTGTGCTTTATTGTTTGTCCGTCGTATCTGCGTCTGTGACGATCCCGGGCGGCCTTGATGGATTGGGGGCTAGCCGACCTTCTCGCGTCCGCTCCATCGATGACCACAACTTGAGCCTGCCCCATCCTTGCGTTTTCTTGCAATCGTTGCTAGCTGCTGCGTCCGGATTCCTTCTTCAGTCTATCCAGCATTTCGGGCGCGATCCATTTCCCAGACTTCCGCGCCTTGTAGACGATCCCCCAGGCCTGGTCGAAGCGCCGGCCGTCCGTGTAGAGCGCGAGCAGTGGATTATAGGGATCGCACGAGCAGCCGTCGGCGGTGGCGCCGGTGTCGATTGATTTCTCGAAATCCGAGATGGCGGCTTCATACTTCTTCCCTTTTGGGCTAGAGGACCCGCCGCGGGTGCAGTAGGCGTCGGCCAAGCGCGCCCTG
>DASYJM010000027.1:0-16757 GCA_035996445.1 Candidatus Acidiferrum sp.
CCGAACATCGAGGGCAGAGTTCCGATCACGCTCCACATCAACGGCAAGGACCGGCAACTTCGCGTCGACCCGCGGACGACGCTCCTTGATTGCATCCGTGAGACCGTTGCCCTTACCGGAACGAAGAAGGGCTGTGATCACGGACAATGCGGCGCATGTACGGTGCATGTGAATGGCAGGCGCGTGAACTCATGCCTGACTCTCGCCTTAATGCATGATGGCGAAGAGATCACAACCATCGAAGGCCTGGGCACACCCGACGCATTACATCCTATGCAAGCGGCATTCGTTGCTTGCGACGGATACCAGTGCGGATATTGCACGTCAGGCCAGATCATGTCGGCCGTTGCGTTGCTCAAGGAGCCATGCGGTCCCGACGACGCGGCCGTGAAGGAACTGATGAGCGGCAACATCTGCCGCTGCGGGGCTTACGCCCATATCGTGGCGGCGATCCAACAAGTTCGCAAAAACAGTTAGCCTCGAGCGGGAGCGATTTCCATGCACACCTTCGAATTCATTCGGCCAGCGGATGCCGCGGCGGCGGTTGCGGCCGCCGCGCAGGCGAAAACCGCGCAGCAGGGCGCGGACATGCGGTTCATCGCCGGCGGCACGACGCTGGTCGATCTGATGAAGCTGAACGTAGAAACGCCTGCGCGGCTGATCGACATCAACCGTTTGCCGCTCGACAAGGTCGAAGCAGCGCCCGACGGCGGGCTGATGATTGGCGCCACCGTTCGAAATTCGGATCTCGCCCACCATTCGACGGTGCAGCGAGATTACGCAGTGCTGTCGCAGGCCCTTCTCGCCGGCGCATCGGCACAGCTTCGCAATATGGCGACGACGGCCGGAAACCTGCTTCAGCGAACGCGGTGCATGTACTTCCGAGACACGGCGATGCCCTGCAACAAGCGCGAGCCCGGAACCGGCTGCCCGGCCATCACCGGCAGCAACCGCACGCTCGCCGTCCTTGGGACAAGCGAACATTGCATCGCCACTAACCCGTCGGACATGTGCGTGGCGATGGCAGCATTGGAGGCGACGATCCACGTACAGGGACCGAAGGGTTCACGCGCGATCCCCATCGGCGACTTTTATCTTCTGCCCGGCAGCACGCCAAACCGCGAAACAGTGCTCGAACCGGGCGACCTCGTCACGCACGTCGCGCTCCCGGCACCAAGGTTGGGAAGCAAGCAGGTGTATCTGAAGCTGCGCGACAGGGCGTCATACGAATTTGCTCTGGCGTCTGCGGCCGTGGTGATCACGATCACGGGCGAAAATGTGACTCATGCGCGCATCGCATTGGGCGGCGTGGGGACTAAACCCTGGCGATCGCACGAGGCCGAAGCCGCTCTCGCCGGTAAGCCTGCCAACGCAGCCAACTTTCGCAAGGCGGGGGAAGCGGCAATGCACGACGCCAAACCGCAGAGCGAGAACAAGTTTAAGATCGAACTGGCCAAGCGCTGCCTCACGCACGCTCTGCAGATCGCCACGACGAGCTGATTCCACCGAAGGAGCGAACATGCCGGCAATACAGGAAACACCGATCGTTTCTCCGGTTGGTCGCGACACACCTCGCGTGGATGGCCCGCGCAAAGTGAGCGGAACGGCGCAGTACACCGCCGACTTCCACTTTCCCGGGATGCTGTATGCCGTACCGGTCGAGGCTACGATCGCCAACGGCAGAGTCGTCAAACTCGACACCGCCGCGGCGGAGAAGATGCCTGGCGTGCGCGCGATTTTTCATCGCGAAAACATCGGAAGAATCTTCCGCTCAGTCCAGGAGCCAGGGTTCGAAAGTATCTGTGACGAGCGCCGCCCGCCGTTCGAGGACGATCTGGTTCGCTATTACGGGCAATACATCGCTTTGGCCGTGGCGGACACGTTCGAGACCGCCAAAGCCGCGGCCGATGCGGTCCACACGACGTACGCCAAGGACAAGCCGAACGTCGAGACCGACCTTAAGGCGGACGACGACCCCGACGTAGTGGCCACGACGTTTGGCCCATACCCGCGCTTGGAAAGCCAGCGCGGCGACGCCAAGGGCGCGTTCACGAGCGCGCCTGCCAAGCTCGACCAAACCTACGTGACCCCTGCCGAGACGCACAATCCTCTCGAGCTGCACGCCACGACCGCGATCTGGGATGGCTCGACGTTGACGCTGTATGAGTCGTCGCAGGGAGTCGTCAACGAGCGAGGCGTGCTCGCGCAGATGTTCGGTTTGCCGAAAGAGAACGTCCGCGTCATCACCAAGTTTGTTGGCTCGGGTTTCGGTAGCAAGCTGTGGCCATGGACGCAATGTCCGCTGGCCGCGGCCGCGGCGCGGCAGTTGGGCAAGCCAGTGAAACTTGTGCTCAGCCGCAAAATGATGTTCCAGTCGGTCGGTCATCGCGCGCGCACCCAGCAGCGCGTGCGCCTCGGCGCCACGCGCGACGGCAAGCTCGTCTCGCTCCAGCACGACTACGTCTACCACCGGTCGATGCTCGAAGCCCACCACGAAGATTGTGGCGAGGCCACGCCGTTCCAATACAGCGTGCCGAACCTCCGCGTGACGTTTGGACGCGCCAGGCGGAACGTCGGCGCAACGACCGACATGCGCGGCCCCGGCCGGACGCCCGGGCTCTACGCCATCGAGTCGGCGATGAACGAACTGGCCGATCAACTCAAGATCGACCCGGTCAAACTCCGCATCCTCAACGAACCGAAAATCGACGAGTCGTTGGGCGTTCCGTTCTCATCGCGCCATTTAGTCGAATGCTTTGCACTCGGCGCGGAAAAGTTCGGCTGGTCCAGGCGCTCGCCTGAGGTTGGCTCGATGAAGCACGATGGCTTGACGCTGGGCTGGGGAATGGCTGGGTGCTCGTGGGTCGCCGCACGATTTTCCGCCGCGGCGAGCGTACAACTGCGCGATGACGGCACAGCCCGCGTTGCATGTGCCACGCAGGACATCGGCACCGGCATGTACACGATCCTCGCGCAACTCGCCTCGCAGAAGACCGGCGTGCCGCTCGTCAAGGTCGAAGTCGCACTCGGCGATACGGCCCTGCCGGAAGGCCCAATCTCGGGTGGTTCGATGGCCACCGCATCGGTGGTGCCGGCTGTCTTTGCGGCTGCTGACAACGCAATCGCATCGCTGCTGACCATCGCCACCACGACACCGGGTTCGCCGTTCGAGAACCGCCCTTCGACAGATCTGGCCTTTGAAGGTGGCCGGGTCTTTGTGAAGGCTGATGGCGCTGCTAAAGGTGTGCCGTTCAATAATTTGCTCCGCCGCGCCAACCTTCGCCTGGTCGCGGGCAACGGCAAATCCGAAGCGACCATCGGCAATCCCAAGCCGAAGTTCTCGACGCACTCGTTCGGCGGTCACTTCGTCGAGGTTACCTGGCAGCCGGAAATCGCGCGGCTGCGCGTCAGCCGTGTTGTGACGGTCATTGATGCGGGCCGCATTATCAACCCACTGGCCGGCCGGAACCAGATCGAGGGCGCGGTCGTGATGGGAATCGGCATGGCTCTGTTAGAGCACACGACTTACGATCCGCAGAACGGCGCGCCGATCAACAGTAATCTGGCCGACTACGTGGTGGCGGTAAACGCCGACGTGCCGCCGATCGACGTTCATTTCCTCGACTTCCCGGACAAAGTGATGAACGAACTTGGCGCACGTGGGATCGGCGAGATCGGCTTGACCGGCATTGCCGCCGCTATTACAGCGGCGGTCCACCACGCGACAGGTGTTCGAGTGCGGGAACTGCCGGTGAAGATCGAGAATTTGTTGGTGTGAGGCGTTCCTCCTCTTCGCAAATTTCGAATTAAATTAGCGACCTGCGACACGAGTTGCTTAAAGCCGTTCGAAGGCTGGGCCATCGCATTCCTTCTTCCTGTGCGCATTAGGCTTTAGAGTTAGGCCAGGGGGTTTGTGAGGAGCACGCATGTCCACAATCCACCGGCGGCACCTTGGGAACGCCTGCACTTCGACTGGTCCGAATCCCAACCGCGTCGTCCTCATGACGACCGACTCCAACGTGTGGGGAGGTGCGTCGGGCCACACCTACACCTTCACGCGTCAGCCCAACGGCACAACCGACATTGACGTGGTCGTCGTAAGCGACGGCAAGAACCTCAAGGGAGTGCTCGGCTTCGTGCTCGGGACCATCGGCCTACTGCTTCTTCTCCGGTGGCGGCGGCCTGTGAGCGACTGCTGCGCCTGCCGGCGCATTCGTGAGCGGATCGGCCAGGAACTTGGCGATAATCTGCGGCACCTTCCGGTTTGCCCGTCATCGATTCACGATGCCGTAAAGCTCGGCCAACCTGAACTATCACGCCTTTGTCTGCCGCAAGCGATCTCTCAGTGCGACCATTCTGTCGCAGACGCATTGCCATTCGCCCAGATCGAAGCCCTCCGCATGCTCAAAACCCACATCGGTGAGAAACCGGCGAGCTTTGCCAACAAACTTTACGTCTGATCCCAAGTCCAATCCATCGAGTCGTTCCCCTGTTTTGTTATGGGCGATAGCTTCGGCGCCAGTGATGCCAGCCGGGAGTTGTAAGGTGAATTTTCTGCCCTGCAGGACGAATGGGTATCCGCCCGGCAACCCTGCTACTCCGGGGACGCTCGTGTGAAGTGTTCCTCCCGAAAGCAAAGACATGATTAGTCTGGTCGCCATTGAGGAAGTTACGTTATTCAGTTCTTCATCTACCCGTCCGAGGTCAGGCCGCAGTCGCAGGCTCTTTTTCTCCTTGCCGTTCACCCAAACACGCGGTTGGCTTTGGGATTTATTTCCCTTCAACCAAGCAGTGAGGTGGCCGTGATGACCTACCACACGCACATCATTGCTGCCGACGCTATGATGAGAGCGGCAGAACGCTTCTACGATCGCGGAATTCCCGATGCCACAGGTCGTCCGAAAACCCAAGCGGTGGAGCACCAAATTCACACAATCCGGGTAGCAGGCATTGACGATCGCAGTTTCCGAGTTAGCCATGCCGCGACTGACGTCGGCTGCGAATTTTAGCTGCAGGGGTAAAGTGATCCCGAATCCTCCCTCTCCTATCAACTTTGTCCAAGCGCTCTGCGTCTGGGAACCCTCCCACGGCGACTGCAAGGAAGCTGCGAGAACGATGACCTTTGGCTTGAGGGAACGAAACGCTCGGGAAAAGGCCAATGCCGTGAATTGAGGAATCCCGAAGGGAAAGAAGAACGGGCGTGCGCCAAAGCTCGCAGCGCGTGCGTTCGCGATAAGCGCCATCCGAGAGACCTTAACTGTTGACCGGCCGATGATCGCAATCTGGAGGGAACCCATGAAAACCTGAGAAAGTGCGTATGCGATTCCATTCGCCAGTGAACCGGAGCCGAGTATGACAACATCACTCTTCACTAATGCTCAGCCTTTCACCCAGCAGTCCTCAAGACTCTATCATCAGCTCGCTTTGACTCGAATGCAGTGCGGCAAACCGGGACCAAGCGATTCTGCGCGATTCTCGAAACTGCAACCGTCGGTCGAGCGGCCTTTGACTTGTGAGGAAGCGGCGGCCTGCGTGCGCGTTCATCCAAAAACCGTCAAGCACATGGCGCGAAGCGGAGACCTTCCAGGGCATTTCCGCTTTGGTCGTTGGTTTTTCTATAGCAGCAGACTCAGAACTTCCCTTTGTCGAAAAGCCCACGAATGCGCATATAATCTTGCCACTTCCACATCTCCGCGACGAAAAGCATGTCAACCAAGAGATATCCGTGGCAAGTCTTAGCAATCGCCGCCATCAGCATCGTTGGAAATTTCTATCTTGGATATTACCTGCTATTTGGATTGGCGGCGGATGGTATCGATATAGCGGATAACGCTGGGCGGATCATGGTCACCTCAATTTCAGGTCCGCCCGCAGAGCGCTCGGGATTGGTTGTGGGCGACGTGTTGTCGGAAGTCAATGGGCAGAATATTGGGACAGAGGTCGACTGGCTGGCCCAACGCATGAATTTCGAGTCCGACGAGGCCATCGCGATTCGTGTGGAGCGTGCGGGACAGCCTGTTGATCTGAGAATGATGGTTCACGGAAGAATCTGGGACGAACTCGACCGCGCGGCGAGGACTTCGCAGATTATTTTTCTCGCCAACAAGCTCATCACACTGGTAATTGGCCTTTTCGTTGTATTCAGCCGCCCTAAGGACCTGGTATCGCGAATAGGCGGATGGGTGTTGGTGGCTATGGCAACCGTGTACGAACCGTTCCCGGACGGACTGGCAGCCTCGATCCGTGCGTTGCCATTTGTGGTGGCAATACCGGTGATGCTGGTGCATGTGAGCGCGGCGATTCGCACGTCCCTCTTGGCGGGATTTTTCTGCTTGTTTCCAAAAACTCTTTTCACCAAACGTTGGATATGGACGGCGTTCGTTGCGGGGCCATTATTCGCCACCATGTACTCGCTGTATCTGTTGGCTCGGACCGTATACGACCCGGGGCATTTGAGTGGGCTCGCGCCCAAGTGGGTGTTAACCGCGTTTGGGTTGCAGAGCCTCGTATATCTGCTAATTGCTGTTGTTGTCGTGCCAGTGAATTACTGGAGACTGGAATTATTGACGGAGCGCCGCCGATTTCGGGTGGTCTCCTACGGAGCGCTTTTAGGAATGGTGTTCTATTTGCCCAGGGTGATCGAGTCCGCCGCGTTTGAAACGAATTCGGTACTGACGCAATTCTTGGAGTCGCCGACCGCCAATCTAGTGTCCAACGTCGGAGTCCTGATTTTTCCACTGTCCTTTGCATATGCGATTTTGCGGCAGCGCTTGTTCGATGTGCGGGTCATCATTCGGAGAGGATTGCAGTACGCCATGGCACGGCGTTTTCTCCTGGCCATACCGATGATGGCGGCAGGATTGTTGGCCCTCGATCTAATATTTCATGGAAACCAGCCCCTGTTTGAGGTCTTGAAAGCGCACGGGGCAGGATACGTCGCGGTTTGGGCCTTGGCTGGCTTGGCATACCAGCAACGTAACGTGTGGCTATCGTGGTTGGATCGCAGATTTTTTCGCGACAAATATGATGCGCAATGGCTATTCAGACAAGTCATGGATGACATTCGTCATGCCGCAAATGTCGAGGAGGTGTCCTCCAGTGTCGTGACTCGTGTGGTGGAGGCGCTCCATGCGGAGTTTTGCGCTTTGCTGGTGCGGAAGCCCGAGGAACCGTTGTATCGCGTGGTGGCCGCGGCACCCCCCGGTTCGCTGACAGCTGATTTGCCGGCCACAAACAAATTGATTCCACTGGTGCGAATGTTGGACCGCTCGGTGCCGATTATGCTAGCCGAGAGCGGTTGGCTTGGACAACAGTTGCCGCAAGTGGATAAAGACTTTCTACACAACGCGCGTATCGATTTGTTGGTGCCCGTAGTCCTGGCGGAAGGCGGCATAGAAGCTTTAATTGTGGTGGGTGCGAAGCGATCCGAGGAACCCTACAGCGCTGAGGACACCGGCCTCTTGGAAAACGTCGCGAGTGCGGTCGCGCTGTTGCTGACACGCGGCACCTCCACGTTGCACGGGCGCTCGCTTGAGGAGTGCCCCTCATGCGGGACGTGCTACGACACAGGAACTACAAAATGCGAAAAAGATGCGTCGTTACTTAAGCTGGTGGCTACTCCGCGAGTGCTCGGGCAGCGATACCGCTTGGAGAAGCGACTTGGCCAGGGAGGAATGGGAAAAGTATACCGGGCCACGGACTTCTCCTTGAACCGCACAGTGGCGGTAAAGATGATTCGCGACGAACTCTTCGCGAACCAAAACGCCATGGAAAAGTTCCGACAGGAATCGCGCGTGACGGCTAGCCTTGCGCATCCGAACGTAGTGACAGTCCACGATTTTGGGATCGATGCGAGCCAGCACGTGTTTCTGGTCATGGAACTGTTGGAGGGGATTACGCTGCGCGAGGAGTTCCGTCAGAAAGCACGATTGACCGCCGAGCGAACTCTGGAATTGTTTGAGGGTATTTGTGCGGGAATCGGAGCGGCGCACGCCCGGGGCCTGGTACATCGCGACCTGAAACCGGAGAATATATTTTTATCGAGACCGAACGTACTCGAACTCGTGAAGATTACCGACTTTGGAATTGCGAAGACATCGGCAGAATTGGCTAATGACACGAATGCCACGGCCACTGGAGTTCTGGTCGGCACGATGCGGTATATGTCCCCCGAACAACTTCAGGGCAAATCGATATCCGCACGCTGGGACGTATGGGCGCTGGGCGTCATTGCGTACGAAGCGTTGTGCGGTACCGCGCCCTTTTCAGGGACGGACTTTTCAACACTGCGCGGCGCTATCACGGGAGTGATGTTCTCCAATGTTGCGATGCTGGTCCCGGGAGCTCCTGATAGATGGCAGGATTTTTTTGTACGTGCCTTTGATCCTTCAGAGGAGCAAAGGCCGCAGAGCGTGGAAGTGTTTTGGCAGGAGCTCAAAGACTGCTTGGGATGAAGGGTGGTTGTTTTAGAAGGTACTCTTTAGGATGGACGAACTGCATGACGGAATATCCTAGTTTTGATTTGGCCGGCCAGGTGGCGCTCGTGACCGGAGCGGCCCGGGGATTGGGCCGCTCCATTTCTCTCGCTCTTGCCCATGCGGGCGTCGATGTTGCTCTGGGGCTTCGCGACAAAGCTACGGGTGTCGAGTTGACGCAACAAATCGAATCCATGGGGCGGCGCGCGCTTGCTTTGCAGATGAACGTAATGCGGCTAGATGAAATCTTCGAGGCCATAAAGCAGGCTGAAGCATTTTTTGGAAAAATCGATATCCTGGTGAACAACGCCGGCGGCGGATTTTCAAACCTGGCTGCCGACGTGGCTGAATCCGAATTCGATGCCACGCTTACGCTAAATGTAAAATCCACGTTTTTTGCCAGCCAGGCCGCCGCCAAAATTATGGCTCGGCACGGCGGCGGTAAAATTATCAATATGAGTTCGCAAGCTGCTTTCGCTGCGTTACCCACGGAATCGGTGTATTGCGCCAGCAAAGCCGCGATTTCGCATTTAACGAAATGCCTGGCGGTAGAGTGGGGTCCGCAAAACATCACGGTAAACGCCGTCGCCCCTACCTTCATCGCAACACCTGGAACTGAAGAAGCACTTTCAGATCCGGTTTTTCGCGCGGATGTAATCGAACGCATTGCTGGGTTACATCGTATTGGCGAGCCCATGGATGTCGCCGGAGCAGTGATATTTCTGGCCTCTCGCGCGGCCGCGCTCATTACCGGTCATACCATCCTTATTGACGGCGGCTGGACCGCCAGGTAAATCCGCAGCTAGCGATTCCCACACTAAAGATCCTCTAGCAACTCATAAGGAGGACCTGAAAATTCAATTCTGGAATGCCCTTGTCCTTCCACTTTATAATCGGTTAGATCGTTTCTTGGGTAAGATTTTCTTTCCTTTATTTCTTTTTTTTACTAACCCGCCTCGCCCTGGAATTTCTCATAAGAGGAACAACCTAATGGGCGACGCGCATGACCATCTTTTGAAATTTTGCATTTGACAAAACCTTAGGCCCTGCACTAAATAAAAAGCGCAGCGATACACCTCGAACGAATAACCGGTTAGAGCGGCTAATCGCTATAACTGCTGGCCGCGAACAGCGCCAAGTTTCTGATATCGGCTTTCTCGGCAGTTTTCGATCGTCTCTTGGCTTGGAAACCGCTTAACGCTCATAGCCCCGGCTTTAGGAAGGTCGTTTTGGAACCGTGCGAGCTAACCGCGGTCGCAAACGTTTGGTTGTAAACGGATTTGATGAAAGGAAATAAAACTGATGAGTGGTCTGAAAGACAGATTCTTATTTGCCTCAGCGCCCGACAGCTGGGGCGTGCTCGATCATCCCGGTCCGTCGTGGAAACAATCCTACGAACAAATGTTGGATGAAATGGTGTCGGCAGGATACACCGGCACGGAATTAGGCCCATATGGATTTTTCCCGACGGATGCGAAAATTCTTCAACCTCAACTGAACAAAAGAAAGTTGAAGCTGCTGGCTTCCTTCGTGCCGGTGAAAATGACTGATCTCGCGGCGGGCGCGGCGTGCATCGAACGCATCCGCAAAGTTGGCGGCTTGCTCGCGGCCTTGAAAGCGCCATTTCTGGTGATGGCTGATGACCAATCGCCGGAGCGAAATGCATTTTCGGGGAGGGCCTACGACAAAGATTGCCCGACTCTAACCGCGGAACAGTGGAAGCACGTGGGCAAAATCGTCGCCGACGCCGAAAAAGTTGCCAATGAATTTGGTCTTGATCTGGTGTTCCATCCCCACGTAGCCACCTACGTCGAGACTCCTGAGGAATGCGAGCTTTTTTACGATGCCGCCTCGCACACCAACGTTGGGCTATGCCTGGACACTGGACATTGCGTCTACGGTTACGGAGATTCAGTAAAGGAAGCGGAAAAATACAAGGATAAGCTGCGCTTCGTACATATTAAGGATTGCGACACGCGTGTTCTAGAAGAAGCACGCCGCAATAAATGGACATTTGCGAAAGCCATCGAGCACAAAGTTTTTACCATTATTGGGAAGGGGAATATTGATTTCCTAGCTTTCTTCCGCACACTCGCAAAAAATGGCTATTCGGGATGGGCGGTGGTGGAGCAGGACGTAAAGTTTGGTGCCACACCAATTCCCCCGGTAGAAAGCGTATCCGCTAGTTTGCAATATCTGTGTGGCGTGGTGAGTGAGCTTGGAGCAGAACGCGCCGCTCACTAAATTGTGCTTACCATGACCACTGTAGAATTTCGGGAGCTTTGCGAATGCGGAAATTAGGAATTGGCCTGGTGGGCTTCGGAGAAACGGGCAAGCGCTACGCGGAGAATCGACGCCGCGTGGTCCCCAAGACGCGACTTGATGCCGTAGCTGACGACATTTGTCGAAGCGCATGTCATCGAAATGCGTGACTTCTTGCACAACATTTTGCATGACAAACCGCTGCGCCTTTTGGCAAACGACGGCTGCGGAAGCGTCTCATTTGCAAAAAAGGCCTGTCAAAAACGCTGCGCAACACGCCGCAGTGTGATTTGATGGCGCAAGATTCTAGGCCGTAGTGAGGTCATATGACCGAAACAACCGCAACATCCTACAAAAGCCCGCTGCACAAGATGACCCAGACGACCTCTACGACACTCTGGAACGATTCGGCTTCGCTCGAGGAATTGTCCTATTCCATCGACCATGGCGCCGTCGGAGCAACCTGCAATCCGGTCATCGTGGTGGGCGTGCTGAAGAAAGAAATGGCCCGCTGGGTTCCGCGCATCCGCCAATTGATCGAGGAAATGCCTCGCGCCACCGAAGATCAGCTAGGGTGGCAAGTTGTTCGCGAAATCTCCGCCGAGAGTGCGGCAATACTGAAACCAATTTTCGATGCACATCAGGGCCGAAATGGAAGACTCTCGATTCAAACAGATCCGCGGCTCTATCGCGATGCCCACGCCATTGTGGAACAGGCCATGGAGTTCAATCAGGTTGCTTCTAACATGATTGTCAAAATTCCGGTCACTAAAGAAGGCATTCCCGCTATTGAAGAAGCCACTTATCGTGGCATCAGCATTAATGCCACGGTTTGTTTCACTTTGCCGCAATGCGTTGCAGTCGCAGAGGCCGTGGAGCGCGGATTGAAACGCCGCGAGCGTGAGGGCAAAGAAATAGAAACGATGGGCCCAGTGTGCACCATTATGGTTGGACGTCTGGACGACTGGCTTAAAGTTGTGCTGGAAAGAGAAAATATTTCAGTGGATCCCGGTTATCTGGAGTGGGCCGGCGTCGCAGTGTTCAAAAAGACTTATAACCTTTTTCGAAAGCGCGGTTACCGCATCCGCTTGCTGTCCGCGGCATTTCGCAATCACATGCACTGGAGCGAATTTATTGGAGGCGAGGTGGTTATTTCGCCCCCCTACGCATGGCAGAAGCGCTTCAACGCCAGTCACATTGAAGTAAGTCCGCGTATCAATCAAGAAGTGCCGCCGCAAATTGTTGAGGGTCTGACCAAGCACTTTGCCGACTTCCGTCGCGCCAATACCGAAGATGGACTTTCGATTGCCGAGTTCGATTCCTTCGGCCCCACGCGAAGAACATTACGGCAATTCATCGCGGCATGCAGTGATCTCAATGCCATCGTGCGAGATGTTTTGTTGCCGAATCCTGACACGCCATAAATGTGGAAGCTACCCGGAGGCTCGCAGTTTGGGAAAAACTCGCAATTACGGGCAGCGACGCCAGGTAATACGCATGAAAAAGGCCAGAACCAATAAAGGTAAAGCGGCCAGCATCTACGATGTGGCTCGTGAATCCGCTGTCTCGGTATTTACCGTATCCGAGGTGGTCAATAAGAAGAGCCACGTCAGCAAGAGGCTTCGCGACCGCGTGGAAGAAACCATCCGAAAATTGAATTATCGTCCAAACCTGATCGCGCGCAGTCTGGCCAAGCAAAAAACACACACCATCGGCATGATCGTTCCGGATATCTCAAATCCTTTTTTCCCGGTGGTCGTTCGTGGAGCTGAAGACGCCGCGCAAAAACATGGTTACAACCTTTTGCTTTGCAACAGTGACGACTCCCTCGAGAAAGAAGAGCGCGCCATCGAACTGCTGCTCTCCAAGAGAGTCGATGGCATTTTGCTCACTAAGGCAGCGGAAGATTTTCGTGCGCCCCTCCGGCAAATGATTAAAGAGGTCAAAGTTCCCTTTGTGCTGGTGATGCGCACTTATGCCAAATTAACCGCCGACTCCGTTATCACCGACGATTATCAAGGCGCATATGACGCGGTGTCTCATTTGGCTCGATCTGGCCGGCAGCGCATCGGGCTCATCAGCGGCCCGCTAAAAGTCAGCAACGCCGTAGCTCGCTGGCAAGGATTTCACGATTCGTTGAAAGCCATGGGCTTGCCCCTTGAAAAGGAGCTCATCGTCGAAGGGGATTACCGCATTGAATCTGGCTACCGGGCCGGCCACGTGCTCCTAACGCACCGCCCGGACGGAATTTATGTGGCGAATCATTTGATGACCGTTGGTCTGCTTAAGGCTGCTGAAGAAATAGGAATGCGTTGCCCGGAAGATTTCGGCTTGGTCAGCTTCGACGATTATCCCTGGCTTGGAATTTTTCGTCCGCGATTAACCACGGTCGAGTTGCCAAAACATCAGTTAGGCAGTGAAGCAGCCGAATTGCTGATTAAGCGTATCTCCGGAGACCACAGCAAGCCGCTACTGCGAAAATTACGGCCTGAATTGCGAATCCGTGAATCCTGCGGCTTCGCTCTCCACCTTTCGCGCACGGGTGAAAGTGATGCCATCGCAAAGCCAAGTGCACTTCTTGAAAAGGCAAAGTAGCTCCAGATGCACGTCTGTCAGCTGATCAACAACACAAAGCAGAAGCCGAAGCTCGGCACCACCGCATCAACCAAAAAGTTCCTTCGTCCGGAATTGCCGCGATAGGCGATGTACGGATGACCCCGAAATAAATAAGGTCCCACAGGGTCAGCACGCGTTTCAGGTGAGGCTTCGTTGAAGGTTCCGAGAGGAGCTGCTTGGGTCGCTCCACCCAGCCCCTTTCTGTTAATTCGCGTTCGTGCGCGATGGTGCCGACATCGTATACACGGATTGCTCCTCCACCATTCAGAAAAGCAGCCGCTCCTTCGTGCGCTCTTTTTCGTATTCCGTGCGTGCGCTCTTAACTGAGTCGCGTTCGGACACCTCGGCGATAGGCACATCCCACCAGGATTCGTATCCGGGCACGCGATCTTCATAAGAAGTTTCCACCACTACCACGGAAGTTCGCGTCTGTTTCTTCCCCTCGCATAACGCATTTCTTAATTCTTGCGAAGTACGCGCCCGAACCGCCCACGCCCCCAAGCTTGACGCGTTTGCCTGGAAATCAACTGGCAGCAGCTCCCCGTCATAGCGCTCACCTTTTCGAAAACGATAGTTCGTACCCATCCCTTCGTTTCCGCAGCCACGGCTCAGTCCACCGATACTCGAGAACCCATGGTTATCCAGCAAAACGATATTCAGCTTGAAGCCTTCTTGCAGCGAAGTGACAATTTCCTGCGCCATCATTAAATAAGACCCGTCGCCCACCATCACGTAAACGTCGCTATCGGACTTAGCCATTTTTATCCCCAGCCCGCCGGCGATTTCGTAGCCCATGCAGGAATAGCCATATTCCATGTGGTAGTTGCCCGGCCGGCGCGTGCGCCAAAGTTTGTGCAAATCGCCAGGCAAGCTCCCCGCCGCACAAACCATCACGTCATCGGCTCGGCAGATTTCGTTTACCGCGCCGATGACTTCGCCTTGCGTGATCGGCGGATCCTTTCGCATGGCGTATATGCGGTCAACTTCCTTTTCCCAGTCGCCGCGAAATTTGTTGATTCTCGCTTGGTAGCTTGAATCCACTCGCACGCCGGCTACTGCCTCGCTCAATTCTTCCAGCGTCACGCGCGCATCGCCGGTGAGCGGTAGCGCGCGATGTTTATAGCTGTCAAATTCCGCTACATTGATGTTTGTGAAGCGCGCATCTGGATTTTGAAAAGCCGTTTTGGATGCAGTCGTAAAATCGCTGTAACGAGTTCCAATTCCGATGATCAAATCGGCTTCTCGCGCCATGATATTCGCGCCAGGAGTTCCGGTGACTCCAATCGCGCCCAATTGCTGCGGATGATCGTAAGGCAAAGATCCTTTACCCGCTTGGGTTTCACAGACCGGAATACCAGTCTGCTGCGCAAGTGTCGCGAGTGCTTCCCACGCTTCCGAATAAAGTACTCCTCCGCCCGCTACTATCAGGGGCTTTTTCGCGGAACGAATCCATTCCGCAGCGGTCCTCAGGAAGTCGCGATCGCAACGATTTCGCGGAATTGTCCACACGCGCTTCTCCAGTAATTCCTGAGGAAAATCAAAACTTTCGGCTTGTACGTCTTGCGGCAAGCTGAGCGTTACCGCTCCGGTATTTTCCGGCGAAGTAAGCACGCGCATGGTTTCGGGCAAAGCAGTCAGGATTTGTTCGGGACGCTGGATGCGGTCCCAATACCGGGACACTGGCTTGAAGCAATCATTTACGGAAATGTCTTGTGACGCGGAAGATTCCAGTTGCTGCAACACCGGTGAAACGTTTCTTCTGGCGAAAATATCCCCGGGCAACAACAGCACTGGCAGGTGGTTGATGCTCGCCAGCGCTGCGCCGGTGACCATGTTTGTTGCGCCGGGTCCGATAGAAGTTGTGCAAGCTAAGGTGCGCAGCCGGAAACTTGCTTTGCTGAAAGCCGCGGCGGTATGGACCATGGCTTGCTCATTTCGGCAAAGATAATAACGAAGCCTCCGGTCTTGTTCGAGCGCTTGCCCCATGCCCGCCACGTTTCCGTGGCCAAAAATTCCGAGGCATCCCTCAAAGAATTTACGTTCCTGGTTATCGCGGCTTGAATATTGATTCGAGAGGAATGCGACGATGGCTTGCGCAACGGTCAGGCGGCGATTCATGGAGAAGTTCTCCGCGATTGCGATTCTTCAATTTGCGCCATAGCATGCCGTAGAACTTCCGGCGACACCAGTTAAAACTGAAGTAATCCGCTAACCGCTTATTCGTTGTGCATTTACCAGGGCTATCTTCAATTATTCTGACTCAGCCCGAACGATGGCATTGTTATCGAATCAACGGAAGGCGTGGATCGGTTTCTTTCCACGTCGATTTAATCCACACGTGGTTGGGATCCTCAGTCACGGACAAGCTGCGCGATGTACCCGCTAGAAAATTCAAGTAGTACAGGTTATACCCCGGCCCGGCCACCACCGGATGAAAACCTGAATGAACCAGCACGACATCGCCGTCCTGCGTTCGCACCGTGAAGTCTCGCGACTTATCTGCCGAGTAAAGTCTTTGCAGCGCGAATCCTTCTTTGGGATGTTCCATCCGGTAATAGTAGATCTCGTCGAGATCCACTTCAGTAGGCGGATTATGCACGTCGTGTTTGTGCGGCGGATAGCTTGACCAGTTTCCTCCTGGTGTATACACCTCGATGACCACCAATTTATCCGCAGGAAAATCAGGCCTGATAATATCTACAATCTGACGCGATGCATTGCTCCCGCCGCGCAAACTGGTGGCTACGTCGTCCGGCGTGATCAGTCGCGGCTCGAGTTTGGCCTCGGAAGGAACGCGGCATTCCGCAATCTCGCACACCGTTTCGGCGGTGAATGTAATTTCATGACCGGCAGGAAGGTAAATCGCGTAAGGAAACCCATCAAAAACATTAGCGCGCTTCCCGATGTGCTTGGACCCCTCACCCCAATCAGCTACGCACTTCCCACCGAGCAAAACAAATGCGCATTCCTCGTTTCGCGCAGACGCTCGAACAATGTCGCCCGGCTGCAAGCGGCGCACCGACATACTCATCCACTTCCACCCCGCCCGGTCGCGGTCCAGGTGCAAGAGTTCTCCCGATTGCTCCGCGGCCAAATCTTGGGAATGGACCAAAAAGAGAGGTTCGCTCACTTCGCCTCCACTGCAGCGAATTTTCCTGCGAAGTTTACTTTTGCGTTTTGCATTCTAACCGGCTCGAGATTATTAAATGCCTTTTATCTTGTCAATTGGGCCAATGATTGTTTCTCACTGATATTTATTACAAGGACCGCCAAGAAATACTTATTCCACCCGATTGGACAGCGGGGCAGAGGAGGAGGGTGGGCGAAGGTCGGATCGTTGGGAGTCTGTTTCCTGAAGCGGACGGGCCGTTAGGATTTCGTAGTTGCGGTATTTGATCGACAAAA
>DASYJM010000028.1:0-3125 GCA_035996445.1 Candidatus Acidiferrum sp.
CGGGATGCGCCAACAAGCTCTCGATCGCCGGGTGCGCGGCGCGCTGACGCTCGACTTCAAATAAGCTGAGCGCGTAAAGGATTTCATTCAGGTCAGAGGTTTGCAGTTTGCTGGCTAAGTAATCCGTAGTGGAGCGGTCCAGCGCCAGGGTGGACGCCTGTTCGGCATCAAGGCGATGCTGGCCGATCGAATCTTTCAGTACCGCGACGTATTGCTTACCTGCAACCTGAACGGCGGCCAGCCAACCCGCCGTTAACAACAAAGCGATCCAGCTCAGTTGTCGCGGCGCCCAATGAAACTGCCCGGCAAAAATAAGTACCACTACGCCAGCCATGCCATCTCCGAAGCGCCAGACCACCGTATCAATAAACCATTTGGCCTTGATTTTCACTCGCTGAGGAAGCGGCAAGTACAGTAACTCACTCGTTGAACGGTCGATCGAGTAGCGCAGAACTTGGTCTCCGCCTCTCAGGAATAAAGCAGCGCCTACCGTTCCGAGAATGGCCAAGCCCGCGGATCCCGCCAGCACAAAAATCGGAAGCACAAACAGCATGGGGCCGATGCCAAAGCGGCGCAGGAGTCGCGTGGTGAGCAGCAGCTGAAACAGCAAGGCAAGAAGACCCGCGTAAAAATAGAAATTGCCGAAGAAAATCGCCAGGCTATCCTGGCTTACCGAAGACATTTTCGCCAACGCTTTGAATTGCCATCCAGTGAGCGTGGTTGCAAACGAAGAAATACAGATGACCACTGCAATAGCACGCAGGTAGGAAGATGAAAAAACCGAACGCAAGCTGTCCCGCAGATCGTTACGGCCGGTTCCGGTCAGACTTGCCGGATCATTCATGAGGTCCAGAGTAAGGTTGCCGGCCTTGGAGGTCACCGCCATAAGGGCAGAGCAAGTAACCAGGAGCGCCGTCATGCAAAGCAAGAGGCTCTCGGTGCCAAAAGACTTGGTAACCATCTTTGAAATGTAACCGGCAAAAATCCAACCGCAAATGCCTGCGCCTCCCACCATACCAAAGATGCGTTTCGCTTCGCGTGTGGTAAGGAGATAGTTCGCGAGAGTCCACACCTGCGTCGGCCCGAGCACTCCGAAAATGCCCACCCATACGTAGAAAACCGGGAAAAGCCAGCGTGGCTGATAGTAGTGGGCCAGGAACCAGAACATCATGCAAAACGCTGCAAAGATTAAAGGGCTGCCCACCAGCATGGTGCCAAGCGATATGCGCCGGCCTAGCCGCAGGTAGATGACTACGACGAAGCCGACGAGCACACCGCTGGCGATGTCCGCATAAGGTAGGCGAACCGCCGCGAACTCCCCGAGAAATAAAGCGTCGCGAGCTACTTTACCGATTACATACGCGCTGATGATGAGAAACAGGCAAGAACTTAGCAGCACTCCGCGATGGAGATCCCCTCGATGGATATTCAGAGCCCGCTCAATCCAGCGGTTCACTCCAGAATCTTCCGCACGCGCGCTGCCTGGCATCGCGCCTAGTCCTCTTTTCCCGTAGACAAGGCAGGTTTTTCGTCAAACAGCACCTCTTGGCTATCGAGGTACTCGGCAATGAATTTTGCTCCTCCAAAAATTTCCAGAGCCGAGGCCCGCCCGCCTTTCCAGTAAGTGGAAAGCATACCGGTATCAATTAGGCAAGCCTTGCCCGCAAAGCGGCAGCGGTCGTGCGCGGACTTTTGCACGGTATGTCCGACCACGATGTGCTTCGCCTCGTAAGCCTCAAGTATTTTGCCGATTTGCGCACTGCCTTCCGCGTCACTCCAGCTATCGTATCCGCGAAACCACAGCGGACCGTCGTCGCGCATGCACAGCCAATTCTTAAAATCGCGGAGCTTCGACAGCTTGGCGTGATATTCAGGATCAACAGGCGCATTGGGAGCGCCTTCGGCCGCTGCCGCACCTGCAGCGCTTTCAGCCAGCAACTGCGCCTGGACAGCAGCAGCAGTTTCTTGGATCGTAAAAAATGGCAGGATCAACTTACGGGAGACCAAAAGCTCCTTGGTTCTGTCGAATTCCGCAATCTCCTCGCTTATCTGTTGGTTCGTCTGCTCGAGGTTCAAGGAAATTAAATTTGGGTGAATTCCGCCGTGCAGGAAAATCGTGTCGCTGATTTTGGCGACAGCCGAATGCTGCCGTAACCATTTACCATATTTCCCCTCGGGACTCATCGCCTCGCGATATTCCAGAAAGCCATTTGGATGTTTTTGCATCCACTCTTCTTCGCTTACAGCGAGCTTCGGCTCGGTGATAGCTGATAACAACTCCGTATGGCTGGTGTACCAAGCGGCGTATTCCTGATAGGCCGTTTTCCGGCGTTTCTCCGATTCACCATCAGCGAATGAAGCGTAATCCTCCGCGGGAACGTAACGCAGGTCGCCCAGGAAATGCATAACTTCGTGATTGCCGAGCAAAACCACAACATGGCCGTCTACACTGGCGGCTTCTTTTTCAAGCGACATCAGCAGGTCCATCACCTGGCGTCCCTTAGGACCGCGATCAATAAGGTCTCCAGTCTGGACCAATGTGGAGGTTCCGCCGCTCCAATGGTTCCCTGTGTCGACTAGCCCAACCCGCTTGAGCAGCAGTGCAAAATCATCGAAGTCACCATGAATGTCGCCAATGGCGATCAAGCGCTCCGCTGGTTTACCGGGGGCATGGGAGTTTGAAAAGACGATACCGGCGGCGAGTAACAGAACAGCAAGCATCCCAAACGCCCGGCGGAAAAGCACCAGCCTCAACATATTTTTTCCTCTATCGAAAACTGCGCGGATTTGCGTAGAATTGCGTCAGCACGGGGCGTGCTTTCCGGAAACGATTCGTGCGCCATGTTAGGTCGGGAGGTATGACAAGTCAATCTCGCTGAACACTCTCGGACATCGACGAAAAGTTGAAAATTGACGAAAAACGGCCGAATCAAGCCCGGGATCGAACCTAATCGAGGCCTTCTTCCGGGGACAGATGGGATACGGGGGGGGTGGCAAAAAGGGGCTTGGCAAGGGTCAGGATTTGTGGTACTATTTTGTCGCGTTTGATGCTCTTGTATCGCCTTTGGAACGTTAAAAGAAAGCGGTCGCAAGGTCACACTTGCGGCCTTTTTTTGTGTACGGCC
>DASYJM010000029.1:0-3893 GCA_035996445.1 Candidatus Acidiferrum sp.
CCTGGCCAACGAGATAGCGCTGCTCCAGCCATCCTGTCGCGCCTGTGGCGGTGCGCACCTTGACGAAGCGGCGATCGTGATCGAGAACCTCGACGCGGTCCCCATTCTTCACCACTCCGGCCTTCTCATACACGGCGGCAACCTGGTCGCGCAGGTTTGCCTGGACGGCGGCAACGTAGGCGACCTCGAGGACGCGGCTGCGTCCACGGTTGCAGGCAGAAAAGAATATTGCGCCGGTGAGGCACAGAGCGGCCGCCGCCGATCGAGATAGCAATGTGGGGAGGAACTTCACTGGATGTTGAACGTTTACTATAGCGCGGCGGCGGTTCGCTGGTAGATTACAGCGCGTTTATCCGAACCCCACGTCCTTAAAGGTGTGGTCAATTTTGGTCAATTTCGTAGCTAGGGGCCGACGTTCACCGTGGTTCCGAGGCTTGAAATGTTTCCTGCGGATGCCGTGATGCTCGCTGTACCTTGAGCCACCGCCGTAACAGTCCCACCATTTACCGTCGCCACTTGCGTGTTGCTGGAGGTCCAGGTAGCCGTACCCGTAATGTCGACTGAACCGTTGCAGGTGGTCGCGGCTGCGGTGATTGACGCGGTATTCCGACCCGAAGTTCCCAGACTCAGAGTTACAACCGAGGCGGGGTTCAAGGTGATGGATTGGATACAGCCAACCGTGACTGTGAGGGCCGCCGTCCCCTTAATGGTTGGATTTTGAGTAGCGGTAGCAGTAATCGTTGTTGTTCCTGTGCTTACCGACGTTGCAAGCCCGGTAGCGCTGATTTCGGCCTTGGTCGTGTCGGAACTAGTCCAGGTTACCGGAGCATTGCCTGTGCTGCCGTCATTGAAGGTGCCGAACGCGGTGAATTGCTGGGCATTGCCGGAACTGCCTGTTTGAATGGTTGCGGTTGCGGGCGTGACCGTGACGGAGTTCAGCGTGGGCTTGACAAAGAACCCCCGGCAACCGGCCCCGAAGGCCAATAAGAGTAGCCCAGCAAAAGCAAGAGTCAACGGCAGTCTTCGCCCAGTCAACATAGAGAATCGCCTCGGATAGCGTGATTTTAGCAGAACGCCCGGCCTCGGCCTGATTCCGATAGTGCATGGATTGGATCATTCCGTGCTTGAGTACGCACAGATATCCAAAGCGTTCTTGAATCTTAGGAACGGGACAGGGTCTCGAACTTGCGCGGGTTTTTCCCGGCAATACTCTTATAAAGAGGTGTCATCCTGAGCGTAGACATGTTGTGCGCGAACGCGCACAACATCGCGGAGTCGAAGGACCCCTACTTCATCTCTGCTCTGGGCGGCAATCCATCGGTGCAAACCCGAGCCGCAGACGTCTGATTGCAAGGTAGGGATGCTTCGACTGCGGCAGAGCTTCGCGCTTCGCGAAGCTCTATCCTCGCTCAGCATGACAATAGGCGGGGATATTGGAGTTTACTTCGAGCGCTTCTTTCCCGCGTTCGCGATGCGGGCGTCGATCGGTTTGCGCGATGCGAAACCTTCACTGGTGCTGTGCCAGTTCGTAATAGCGGCCTCGCCCAGTTTCCAGCAAAGCAGGAGAACTTCGCCTTCCAACTTGCAAGGGAAATCAAGCAAACCAATATCTATGTCTTTTACCTGCACTCCGGTGGCATCAATTTCGGCGAGGGCATCCTTTACGCGGCGAATCGCCTTCTCGCGCTCCGCCTTGCGCCGCGCCAGATGGACGACATTCAAGAGCGTGCCTCCGTTAAGGAATACGCGGTGCGCCGTCTCCTGCAATTCATTGTCCACGTCTTCAATCAGCTTCTTGCCATTTATGGCTTGTCTGAGCAGCGATTCGAGGATGGGTAGAAGTACCTGCGCTTCATCTAAGGAAAAAGTTCGGTTTGACATCTTGCTCTTAATTCTACTGGAAATAGGGGGATGGTGGGTTTGTTTGGCGGAATGACCGAATCAGGTTAAGGGAGGAATAATTCCGCATCCAACATAGGACAACGGGCAGCGGAATTGCTCTACAATAAGGGCCACTCGAACCCTCCTCGGAGAAGTTGTCATGGCAAGCGTTAGCGCGATGTGCTCGATTCTCCTCTGTGGCCTCTGCGCCTGCAGCCTATCTATACAAGCCCAGGAACCGCCCACGCCTCACCTGACGCCGGGCTACGAGCGCAAACCTATAGCGCCCGCCACCGAGACTGATCGATTGGCCACAGCCGCGCCGCAAACAATTGCGCTGACGGTAGCAAAGGGCTCACCTCTACAGGTCGCGTTGGACGACGAGGTCCAGGTGAAGAAGGTCGGACAGCGTATCCACGGTCGCACAGTGGAACCGATCTATGCGTTTGACCACATCGTCGTTCCGGTGGGCTCGAAGGTGACAGGCAAAATTACGAAGGTCGACGGCTTATCGAACGGAAAGCGGACATTAGCCGCTCTGAATGCGGATTTCACGCCGGTACGGAAGGTGGAAGTTGCTTTTGATGAACTGGTCTTGCCAAACGGAAAAGTTTTCCCACTCCACACTCACGTCACGCCGGGATCTGGACAGGTTATCCAGTTAGTGACGGCGGCAAATCCAACGGAAAAGAAAAATGCGATGAAGAACGCCGGATCCGACAAAGTGAGCCAAGCGAAACGGCAAGCCCACCAGCAATGGGACAGCGCGATGAAGCAGATAAAAGCGCCAGGAAAAATCCGCCGCCTTGAACGTTACGGTGAGTCGCAGTCGCCAGTGCACCGGCAATTCATTCCAGCGGGCACGGTGTATTTTGCCGAGTTGGATGAGCCTCTGGACTTCGGAAGCGAAGTAATGACGGTATCGATGGCTTCGTCCATGGCCGGCGATCTCTCCGAGGGCCACGTAGTCCACGCGCTCCTGGTCACGCCGCTATCTTCCGCAACCGCCAAGAGAGGCGAGAAAGTGGAAGCCGTGCTTTCGCAACCGCTAATGGACGGCACAAACCTGATTCTGCCTGAAGGCAGTCGGCTAAAGGGCACGGTGAAACAGGCCGCTCCCGCGCGGCGCATGAAGAAGAATGGGCAGCTGCGAATCGCTTTCTCGGAAATTATTCCACCCGACGGCGTAGAGCAGAAGGTTGTCACCACTCTCGAAGGTGTGCAAGCCGGGAAAAATGCGAATGTGAAACTGGATGCAGAAGGCGGCGCCGAAGCTACCACTTCAAAGACTCGCTATCTCGGGACGGCTATCTCTCTGGGGTTGGCAATGGCGTCCGCCGGACACGGTGATCACGATCACCATGCCGAGGCCGGAAAAGGATCTGGCAACGGAGTCGCCGGCGGCCTCGGTGGCTTCAAGCTGGTTGGGATGGTGGTGGGGGCGCTCGTACGCTCGCGCGCCTTCGGTACCACCATGGGAGCCTACGGTGCCGCTGTGTCGGTTTACACGAACTTCATGGCCCGAGGACTCGAAGTTGAATTCCCGAAAAATACCGCCATGCAGATTGGAATCGGGACTCGCGGAGCGACGAAGCCGGTAGCTCCCGCAGAAGCACAGCCGACAGTGCCGTCTCCGTCGGCGGCGGTAGAGAGTCCACGGCGAGCGCTGGAAGCTGCGTCGCGCTAATGATTCGTTCGATTTCTTATTCTTACGACGGGTCCATTTAAGCCCGGACAACAATTCCATCCAGATTTCGTTTTCTGCTGCCCGGCAATCTATCAGTGCTCATGCTTATGCTCGCGGTCACCGCGCCTGACATTACTTTTTGCCAAGCCGTTTGGAACTGATCCATCTCTGGCGCGGTTCCTACCGTGATTCTTGTATAAGTAGGCATCGCGGGCCAAATGCGTCCAATGAACACATTTTGTTTGGCCATGGCATCGATCGCCGACTTCGCCGGACGTCTTGTGTCGAGCATGAAGAAATTCGATTCGGAAGGAATGTAGGAATA
>DASYJM010000030.1:0-38337 GCA_035996445.1 Candidatus Acidiferrum sp.
CTCCCTGTCAATGAATCGCGCAAGCACTGTAGATGCTCCAAGATAATGTCACCCCTTAACTGCAACGAGACTTTGTCACCCTATCAGGATGGTGACGATGAGTCAGAAAGAGTTTCAACGGGTGAAAGTAATTGAGAATGCGGCGGGCGGGAGGCTGAGCGTACGCGAAGCCTCCCGGCTGCTGCAACTGAGTGAACGCCAGGTACAGCGTCTTAAACGCCGTTATCAACCCGATTCCGTCGGCTGGGTACGGCATGGCAATCGCGGACGTTCCATGCCCTGGGCCGTTTCCATTCCCCAGAAGCAGTTGATCTTGCGCTTGGCCCGCGGCAAATATCAGGGCTTCAACGATTCGCACTTGGCGGAAAAACTTCGTGCCCAGGAGAATCTCTCCGTCAGCCGCGAAACGGTGCGCCGTATTTTGCGAGCTGCGAAACTGGCGTCTCGGCCTACGAATTTATCGTCGAGGAAACTCTCCGCGCCGTTGGGTCGGAGGTGATCTCAGTGACTCCAAAGCCGGAAACGATTTGCGTGCTGGCAGCGTGTTCATCATGGAAGCGCCGGACGGCAACTTTGCATTCGCAGAGGCGGCGACGCTTTCGTTGGGGGTTGGAGCCGCAGGATAAAAATCTGAAGAACCGCCAGGAGGTCAGAGGCGCTAAGTGCAAAGCCGATGCCGGCGGCATTATAATAACAATACGGTAAATACATTAACTCTTAAATGAATGAGTTAGCTCGAAGATTCTTTCGGGGATTCAACGAGCGATTGAAAACCATCGCACGATAGAACGGGCAACCGGGGATATTTGGCAAATAGCGGATTGGTACGCGAGAGTTCGCAGAGGATAAAGGTCGAGCCTCGCGCCGACTCGATCCGGCGGGCATTGACGCAGCGTGAGCACAGTCCGGCAATGGAATCTTGCTCGATGGCAATGGCAGGATCATTCACAAGCAAAGAATAGCGCCGCGCATTATTGGCGGGTAGCGAAGAATAGGCCCGCAAAAACTAGTTTTGTGAAGGCGGCTTGTCAGGAGTTGATGGCGGCGTGGCATCCGGGGGATCGGCCGACGTTTCGGTAACAACAACGATGGGTTTGCCAAAGTGGGACTCATCTATTTGCGGATTAACTTCAATTTTATCCGCGATGATTTTTTGAGCCTGACCCGTGCCAGGCGCGTTGGAATCGATTTCAAAAGCGAATTGTAAACCGTCCACTTCACGATAATCGTGAAATTCCGATTCCCACGGCACATTTTTATCGCCGACCTTGCGCGTGCCTTCCCATTTGATCAGGCGGAATGACTCAGCGTCGAAGAGGTAGTTGCGCATTTCGCCTTTTTTATTGGTGAGTTTCAAGCGATATGCGGGCTTGCCGTCGACGTCTTCCTTACCGACCAGAGCGATCAGATTGCCTTTTTGTTTGTAATCAACCAGCGGGCCGTCAAAATCGGACTCGTCAGCAATATTACTGATGTCCTCGGCGGACATTGGCTGCACGCCTTTATTCTCCGTGAAGGGATTGAGAATCCAGCCGGTGGACTTGCCGTCGTAACTGCGTATCAGCGTTTGGCCTTGCACGGTAATTTCAATGTGCATTTTCCCTGGCCGCTCAAGCTCGACGAGAAAAGGACCATCGGTGCCGCCGCCAAAATTGATTGTTCCGGAGATCCGTTGGGTGTGCACCGCTTTAATTCTGGCGACCCCACCGCGTGCGGCCAGAGCCTTGGTGACAATTTCGTCGGCGGTCTGCGCTGCCGCGTGCAATGGAAGAAACAAAACAACGACGAAGCAAAGTGATTTGATTTTCATGATGCGGGATGAACGGCCGTGCCTATTTTTCTCCAGAGATAATGGTATGGGGAGGAGCAACGAAGGTCAATTTGGGTGTTAATTTCGGAATTCGGACCCAATCAACACGATCAGAGAAAACTGATTAGGTTTTCGCTTTTTCCAGCGCAGTGGTGAGCGCGGGCATCAGTTCGAAAATGTCACCGACGATGCCGTAATCGGCGATTTCAAAAATCGGAGCGTTTTGATCTTTGTTGATAGCTACGATGGTGCGCGCACCCTTCATGCCCACCACGTGCTGAATCGCGCCGCTAATGCCAAGCGCCAGATAAAGTTTCGGAGCCACGGTCTGACCCGAACTGCCGATCTGGCGTTCCATCGGCAGCCAACCTTCATCGCAAATCGGCCGGGACGCAGCCATTTCTCCCCCTATTGCTTTGGCTAGTGCTTCCGCCTGAGGTATGTTTTCTGGGGCTTTAATCCCGCGCCCAATGGAAACGATCACCGGAGCTTGCGTCAGATCCACGGACGATTTGGCTTCCTTGAAAAGATCCAATGGCTTTGTGCGAATCTGTTCGGGTTTCACTTCCACGGGAATTTTGTTTATCGGCGCTTTGCCGCTGGGATGCGCGGTTAACAAATCCGCGCGAAACGCGCCGGACTGGAACGAAGCAAACCACGGAGCTGAGCCTTGGAAGGTGACGTCAGCCGCCGTTTTTCCTTGAAACATCTGGCGCACAAAAACAATTTTGTCGCCCCCTTTGTGAAATCCGACACAATCGGCAATCATGCCTTTGCCCATCATGGCCGCAAGTTTGGGAGCGAAATCGCGGACTTGATAGGTATGTGGAAACAAAACAAGATCTGGTTTCGACGAGGCGATGACCTGCGACAGCGCGAGAGAGTATCCGTCGGGCGTGTAGGCTTCCAGCAGGTCATGCTCCACCAGCAAAACTTCCGCGATGTTCTTGCCTGCCAGTTCGTCGGCGAAATTTGCGACACCCCTCCCGATCACCAGCGCGCTGATGGCGCTGCCGGTATCGGCAGCTATCTGTTGCGCGGCCACCAGCGTTTCAAAGCTGGTGTTATTCCATTTACCTTGGCGCTGCTCGGTAATCACCAGGATCTTCATTTACGGTCTCGATTCCTCACCGCGCCAGAATTCATTTAAATAACCCGCGCATCGAATTTCAATTTCTCGACCAGCTTGGTGGCCATTTCAGCCGGAGTACCGGTCAGAAATTCCGTCTTTTTGGTTTTAGTGGGGACATAAATCTTCTCGATCTTCTGCGTAGCCTCAGGCTTAACGCCCAGCGATTCCCGTGTTATGGAGACAATTTCTTTTTTCTTCGCGGCCATGATGCCCTTCAGGGTGGCGTAGCGTACTTTGTTAATGCCCGACTGAATGGAGAGCACGGCGGGCAGCGGGCATTCGATGTGTTGGAACCACCCGGCCTCTAGTTCCCGTTTCAGCCGCATCGTTTTTTCCTGCACTGCGATTTGCATGATGATGGTGGCGTGCGGGAGATCGAGCAGCGAAGCTATAAGCACGCCTGTCTGGCCAAAACCATGATCATCGCTTTGCAGGCCGGTCAGAACTAAATCTGCGTTTTCTTTGCGCAAAGCTTCCGCAAGCATTCGCGCGGCATTTAGCGGATCGAGTTGAGCGAACTGATCGTCTGAAACGTGAATTCCGCGGTCCGCGCCCTTGGCCAGAGCTTCCTTGATGGTTTGCTTGACGCGTTCCGGACCCATGGAAATCGCGATCACTTCTCCGCCATGCTTCTCCTTCAAACGCAAAGCTTCTTCGAGCGCGTAACTGTCCGGCTCGTTCATTTCAAATCCAATATCGGATTCCTTGATCCAGTTACCGGCAATGGAGAGCGGCGCATCCTTGGCGGGAACCTGCTTGATGCAAACAATAATTTTCACGATATTTTCCTGACAAAAGTGTCGCAGGCGGAACGGCGTTACTTTCCGCTCCAACGCTTAAAAATTAGCGCGGCATTGGTGCCGCCAAATCCAAAAGAATTGGATAACGCATAGTCCAGCGTAGTTTTGCGCGCGACATTCGGCACGTAATCCAGATCGCACTCGGGATCGGGCGACTCGAGGTTAATGGTAGGCGGGATGACCTGATCGCGGAGCGCGAGCACGCTGATGCCCGCCTCCAACCCTCCGGCACCGCCAAGCAGGTGGCCAGTCATGGATTTGGTCGAGCTGATCGGCACTTTTTTGGCTCGGTCCCCAAAGACGCGCTTGAGCGCGCGCGTTTCAATCACATCGCCCAACGGCGTGGACGTGCCATGCGCGTTCACATAGCCGATATCCTCAGGGGTAAGTTTTGCGTCCTTGATCGCCGCGCGCATTACGCGAAAGGCGCCGTCGCCATTTTCCGCAGGCTGCGTTATGTGATACGCGTCGCCGGACATTCCATAGCCAACAATCTCACCCACGATCGGCGCATTTCTTTTTTGTGCGTGCTCCAACGATTCCAAAATTAAAATGCCCGCACCTTCGCCGACCACGAAACCGTCGCGCTGCGCATCGAAAGGGCGGCTGGCATGTGCGGGATCGTCATTGCGAGTAGAAAGCGCCTTCATCGACGAAAATCCGCCAACACCCATGGGCGTAATAGTAGCTTCCGTCCCGCCGCAGATCATCATCTCCGCGGCGCCACGCTCGATAATTTTGAAAGAGTCGCCAATGGCGTGGGCAGAAGCGGAGCAAGCCGTAGCAGTCGCGGAATTCGGTCCGCGCGCGCCGTACCGAATCGAAATGTGCCCGGAAGCAAGATTTACGATAGCTGAGGGAATAAAGAAAGGTGAGATGCGGCCCGGACCGCCCTGCATCAACTTGATGTGTTCGCGCTCGATGATATCGAAACCACCGATGCCGGATGAAACGTAAACACCAACTTCGTCAAGGTCGGAATCTTCCCTTTTCCAACCGGACATCTTGATAGCGAAGTCCGCGCCGGCAAGAGCCACCTGAATAAAGCGGCCCATTTTTTTTAATTCTTTTTTTTCAATCCAGCGGAAGGGATCGAAATTTTTTATTTCGCCGCCGATCCTGCAATCGAAGCCGGTGGTGTCAAACAGCGTGATAGGACCCACGCCGCTCTGACCGGCGACGAGGTTCGACCAACTTTCCTCCGTGCCGATGCCCAGCGCGCAGACCAATCCAACGCCCGTTACGACTACCCGGCGAGTCAACTCTTTAGCGCTCCCTGTTGAGGTGATAAGACCGTGACTTACTTTCCCTTGGAGTGCTTATCGATATATTCGACGGCATCTTTTACGGTCGTCATTTTCTCAGCATCTTCGTCAGGCACTTCAATCCCGAAACTTTCTTCGAAGGCCATCACTAATTCCACTTGGTCGAGCGAATCCGCGCCCAGGTCGTCCACGAAGGACGCGGTAGGTGTAACTTCCGCTTCATCGACGCCGAGCTGCTCGACAATAATCTGCTTAACGCGTTCTTCCACACTGGCCATTCCTGTTTCCTCCGCGATCTGCTATCGCTTGGTTTGCCTTTTACCAATCAGGCTCAAGGTCGTTCTGGAAAATTGGTATCTGCTCTGTCGGGCGTAGTGGTGCCAGCTACCGCCGATATCGATGGCGCCGATAACCCGTTCATTCTAGTCACCCTATCCTGCTAGGTCAACTTTAACGGTTTTGTAATGACACACCCGATAAATCAAGCGAGGTACATCCCACCATTTACGTCCAGCACGTGACCGGTTATGTAAGCAGCTTCGTCGCTAGCCAAAAAGACAATTGAGGCGGCCACATCACGCGGCACGCCCAAGCGTCCCAGTGGAATACGCGCCTTCAGTTCTTCTTTCACCTTGTCGGATAGAACGTTGGTCATGGGTGTGTCGATAAATCCCGGCGCCACGGCGTTCACGGTGATGTTCCGCGAGGCAATTTCCATTGCGATGGCTTTCGTTAATCCGATGAGCCCGGCCTTCGCAGCCACATAATTGGCCTGCCCAGCATTGCCCATTTGCGCCACGACGGAGCTTACATTGATGATCCGCCCGGCACGCGCGCGCATCATGGTGCCCAGGGCTTGTTGAATGCATAAATGTGCGCCTGTTAAATTGGTGCGCATCACCGCGTCCCAGTCATCGGGTTTCATGCGCACGGCAAGGCCATCGCGAGTGATAGCCGCATTGTTTACCAGAATATCCAGACGGCCAAATTTTTCGATTACCTGCTTGAAGCCTGCTTTCACTTGCTGCGCATCGGCAACATCCATTTTTACGGCCAGGGCTTCGCCGCCCGCGGTCTGTATTTCGCCGACGAGCAGCGCGAGCTTTTCTTCCGTTCGCGCGGCAACTGCGACCTTGGCGCCGGCAACTACCAACGCTTGCGCAATGTCCCATCCAATTCCCTGGGAAGCCCCGGTTACCAAGGCGACTTTGTCTTTTAAACTGAACATCTATAGAACTACTCCCCTGAATCTCTCTAAGCGGAATGTTCGCCGGTTATCGCTGTGTAACTTTATCCCGGTGTCTACGCCGCGTCGGAACGCGCACCGGCAATTTTCTCCACCGTCTTCAGCAAGCTATTCTGGTCTTCCACGTTCAACGTGGCCACCGAGCGTTCAATTTGCCGCAGCAGTCCAGTGAGCACTTTGCCCGGTCCGACTTCAACGAAGGTGTTGACACCTTCTTCAATCAGCAGACGCACGGATTCTTCCCAGTGCACCGCAGCAGTAACCTGGCGGATCAGCGCGTCGCGTGCCTGCTCGCCGGTTTCGATGGTGTCGGCATCCACATTGGTGACCAGCGGAACGCGCAATTTATCGAAATGAGTTTTCTGCAAATCGTGAGCTAATTTTTCCTGCGCCGGCATCATCAGCGCGCTATGAAACGGAGCGGATACGGGAAGAATGGTGGCGCGTTTTGCGCCTGCCTGAGACGCCAGTTCGACGGCGCGTTTAACGGCGTCAGCATCACCAGAGATCACGGTTTGATCGGGAGAATTCAGATTCGCGGGAGCGCAAACCTGTCCCTGGGAGGCACGCTTGCAAACGTCGGTCACCACCGCGGGTGAAAGTCCCATGATCGCAGCCATGGCGCCGCGGCCAGCGGGAACAGCTTCCTGCATATAGGTGCCGCGCTTGCGCACCAGGCGCACCGCATCGGCGAATTTCAGTGAACCAGCCGCTACCAGCGCCGAATATTCCCCTAAGCTATGGCCGGCCACAAAGTCAGGGGCGAGCCCCTTCTCTTCGAGCACGCGGTACGTGGCAATCGAGCAGGTCAGAATCGCCGGCTGCGTGTTGGAGGTAAGCTTCAGGTCTTCTTCCGAGCCTTCAAAGCAGATTTTCGAGATGGAAAATCCCAACGCTTTATCGGCTTCCTCGAAAACGGCTTTAGCCGACGGATACATCTCCGCCAGTTCTTTGCCCATGCCCGGATATTGCGAAGCTTGCCCGGGAAAAACGAACGCTACTTTGCCCATTTGTCTTCCTGTCTTATGTCTTTCGCATTTCTGGCACGCGAACGCCGGAACGGTCTGGGTGTACCGCAGCGGCCGAAAGCTCCTGTTCGATTTTGTCGTTCATTTGCGCACGCGCGAGTCCCGCGGCGACGCGAATAGCATTTTTTATGGCGTTGGCATTGGATCGGCCGTGGCCGATCACGCACACTCCGCGCACACCGAGCAGCGGCGCTCCACCATATTCGGTGTAGTCGATAGTCTTCTTCAAACCTTTGAGCGCTCCACGCGAAAAAAGAAATCCCACTTGGGATGCCAGAGAACTCTGTATGGACTTTTTCAACAAACCGAAAATTTCCAGCGCCAGGCCTTCGCAAATTTTAAGCGCAACGTTGCCAATAAATCCATCGCACACGATCACATCCACAATGCCCGAAAAAAGATCGCCGCCTTCCACATTGCCCACGAAATGAACGGGGCTTTTCTTCAGGCGCGTGTACACTTCACGCGTCAATTCGTTGCCTTTGATTTCCTCTTCGCCGACCGACAGCAAACCCACACGCGGACGACGGTTACCAAACGTTGCCCGGTAATACATCTCGCCCATCACCGCGAATTGCACCAGGTGCTCAGGCTTGGAATCGACGTTGGCGCCGACATCGAGCAAAACAGAGATACCGCCTTTGGCGTTCGGAAAGGGCGCAGCCAGAGCCACGCGGTCTACCGACTCCAGCGTACCCAACAAAAATCTGGCCACGGTCATGACCGCGCCAGTATTCCCAGCGCTCACTAGGCCATCGGCCTTGGCTTCACGCACGAGTCGTGACGCCACATGCACAGAGCTGTCTTTTTTCCGGCGAAACGCCTGCGCGGGATGATCATCCATGGTGATCACTTCGCTGGCGGGAACGATCTCAATCGGCAAGTTGGGAGCCGCGTGCTTGGCCAGTTCCGCGCGCAGGGCATTGGGCTGCCCCACAAGCATAATGCGCACGCCGTACTCGCGTGCGGCTAGCACACTGCCCTCCACCTCGGGCCTGGGCGCGTGATCTCCGCCCATGGCGTCAACAGCAATCGTGATCATTGGATTTTCGTCCGCAGACTAGGGAAGAGTACGAGCTACGCCGGTTCTTGAGCGGCTTTCCCTTTGTAATAACCACAGTGGGGACAAACCTGGTGCGGCTGTTTCATTTCATGGCAATTCGGGCACTTGCCGAGCGACGGCTTGGTCAAAAAGTCATTGGCCCGCCGGGTGCTGGTGCGCCGCTTGGAATGCCGTCGTTTAGGGTTAGGCATAACACTACTCCTTGTTCCGCGCGCTGGCGGAGATAATCGGGCTTTTTATAGCCCGAGAACTATTGTTTTTTCAGCCAGTCCTGCTTGAGGCGCGCGAGAGGGGCCAAACGTGGGTCCGTCGCGTGGGTCTCACACCGGCACTCTTCGTGGTTCAAATTTGCGCCACAATTGGGGCACAAACCGCGGCAGTCGCTTTGGCAGATGACCTTCAGAGGCAACGCCAGCAGCACCTGCTCTTTCACCACGTCGGCCAGGAAGAGACCTTCACCCTGGAAGAATCCAATCTCGGTATCGTCGTCTCTCAGCCGGTCTTCTTTCGGCTTTTCATCTTTCGGCAACGGCGCGTAGAACAGGTCGAAAGCGCGGTTTACTTCCTCCACCACTGGCTCGAGGCAACGCGCACATTGCAGCTCGATTTTCGTATCGAGCTGGCCTTCCACGCGAATCTGCCCCTCGAGCAGCTCCGCAGTGGCGTTCACTTCCAGGGGGTCGAGTTGCTTAATCTCCGAGGAATGGAAATCGACGCTTCCGGGCGCGTAAGTCTTCCGGATCCGCAACTTGCGAACGGCCAGATCCTTAACGTCAAGGAACATGTCGGCAGCGCCTCCGCGCATGGGTTCATGCCTTATCATTATTGATTCGCGGGGCGAGCAAGTCAAGGAATCGGACGGCTTTTAGGCGATATAGAGGATTGGCATGCAACCAAGCAATTCCCGCCACGCCGAGGGTGGCAGCCGCAAGCTTACAACCTTCCGGGTGTCATCTGCTCTAAAACAGGAATTTGAGTGCCAATTGAATCAGGCGGGGGTCGAGCGCTCCCTGGATTTTTCCGAAGTTTGGCGAGTTGATGTCGTTGTTGGGTAAGCGGTAGTTGGTCTGGTTGAAAATGTTGAAGAACTCCGCGCGGAATTGCAGGGTCTTGGACTCGCGGATACGGAAGTTCTTGATTGCCGCGACATCCCACTGAGTAAATCCCGGGCCTTCGACAATGTTGCGGCCTTCATTGCCAAATCTTTGCGGCTGGCCGTTGGGCTGAAGTTGCTGGAATGCCGAAGTGTTGAACCATTCAGCGGTGGTACGCGGGCCGGAATTTGGATCTCCAATCAGGTTGGGCCGGTCACTGGAGAAACCGGAAATTTCCGGCGCTCCTCCCTGCAGCGAGACGTCCCGCGAGTCATACACGGTGAACGGCGTGCCGCTCATGAACGTGGTGATGCCATTGAGTTGCCAGTTGCCCAGGATGGATTGATACCAATTCTCAGGCTGCCTCCAGAATGGCACGTTCCATTCGTAGCTCAGCACAAAGCGGTGGCGAGCATCGAAAATCGAACGGCCCCGTTCGGCGCCAAGATCAAAGGGATTCTGCGCCAAATCATTTTCTCCCGCGGTGCTCTGTGCCGCGGACCCGGTGATATTGAAGGAGGAAACATCATCGAGCGTTTTCGAAAGCGTATAGGAAGCCAGGAAAGAGAATTGCTGGCTGAAACGCTTCTTCAAACTGACTTGCAGCGCGTGGTAATTTGAATTGGCGATACCGGCAATCAATCCCACCGAAGAGAAATTGCAGGGTACCGGCTGGGCGAGAGTGCAACCGGAATAGAGCCGGCGTTGGAGGGTGTTATCCGCCGTACTGCCCACCGGAAAAGTTGTGGGGTTCCCTTCGATGAAGCGGGGTAGTTTCGTACCTTTGGTACCGACATATCCGGCTTGCAACAACCAGTTCGAGCCAAAGGCTCTCTCGATATTTAAGTTCCAATCCTGCGCGTACGGGAGACTCAAATTTTTGTCGAGGGTCAGCAGCGTCATGGGCTGAGCGAATGTGCCGTTGAACGGATTGCCTCCATTGTACGGATCGGAAAAATTGGGAAGGCTTATTTGCGGCGTCTGCAGGTATGGAGGAGCGCTGATGGGTGTCTGCAGCGGGCCACCCTGGCCGGTGTAATACGGTTCGTAGAAAATTCCGTACGCCGCGGTCGCCAGCCACTTGGCATTTCCTTGAACGTCCCACGCCAAACCGACACGCGGTGCAAACGCCGTTTTCTTGGTTTGGATCAATCCAGCAGGCACTCCGGGATCGCCAGGGTAGACGAGTCCAGCCGGAGCGGTGGGAAATACCTGCGACTGTACGCCGGGCTCAAATAGGTTCTGGCGATTGTGAATTTCAGTGTAAGGAAACGGCAATTCATATCGCAGCCCGGCGTTCAGGGTCAAACGCGGCTTGAGCTTAAAAGTATCCTGCGCGTACGCGTTGAGATTATTTCCACGCAGACCGCGCGAGAAATCGCCTCCACCCTGGAGAAAGAAGACCGGCTGGCCGAACTCAAAGCTCGCGAAAGAATTGCTAACCGGGAAATTGGAAAAGACAAAAAAGCCGTTGGTAGCGATGCCCTGGAGCACATTGATTTGATCATGTTCGTAGCCCCCGCCGAATTTGAATTCGTGGCGGCCATGAACCCAGGTCAGCGAACCAGTAACATCGAAGGCGTTTTCGTAGGTATTCCGTGGGCCAGTAATGGGGTCTCCGATGGACGCAAATCCGGCCACCTGCACGAAGGGAGGGCCAATGGCCGCGTCCAGAGAAGGTTGGTATTGGAATCCCAGACTGCTGGGTGTGGTGTGGTTCAGATGCTCGTCAAATAGAAATTTGTTTCGCAAGAAAGAAAACCTG
Source organism: Candidatus Acidiferrum sp. (assembly GCA_035996445.1). GTDB lineage: Bacteria > Acidobacteriota > Terriglobia > Acidiferrales > UBA7541 > Acidiferrum. The sequence goes on from DASYJM010000030.1 coordinate 11,204, forward strand.
GCCACACCAACCACGACGGGCGAGAAAGTGTGGGTTTCTTGAGCGACAAAATTCTGGGAGCGCTGGTTTTCGCCCACAGGAAAGCCGGGAACGTTTGCTCCGGCAGTGGAAAGCGGAAAGGTGGCATTGGTTTGCGTGAAGATGTAGCGAAAATTCAAAACGTCGCGCGCGGTCAGGTAATGATCCACGCGCAAACCAAATTGATCGGTGGTGTCGGCTTCGGTTTGCGAGGCGATGTAGGCATTGGGCCCGATGCCCGGCGCGTTGGGAAGCGGATAGAAGGCTAGCAGCGCTTGTGAAATCGGATTAATGAAAGGCAGTTTATCGCCGGGGAATTCTACCCCGGCAAATTCGTTAATAAGCGGACCGCCGCTTTGCGAGAAGTCCCCGTTGCGCTCCAGGGCTGTGGGGACGGCAGTCAGCGTGGACTCACCCCGGCGATTGCGAATGCCCTCGTAGTAGCCGAAGAAAAACGTCTTCTCTTTTCTGACTGGACCGCCGAAAACTCCGCCAAATTGATTGCGTTTCAAAGGCTCGAAAGTACGAGAAACTGCGTTACTGGCGTCGAAAGCATCGTTGCGCAAGAATTCCCAGGCAGAGCCATGGAATTCGTTAGTGCCTGAACGCGTCACGATATTGGTGGTGGAGCCTGCGCTGTGACCAAACTCCGCGTTTGCGGTGTTTGTCAGAATGCGAAACTCAGATATGGCGTCAACGGGAGGCTCGATTACGAAGCCAGCGTCCACACCGTTGAAATTATTAGCCCCATCAATCAGAAAATTATTAGATTCCGGGCGCTGGCCATTCACGGCGTAAGCCTGTCCATTACGCAATGATCCCCCGGCGTCCTTTAGACCCTGCGTAAGAGGCACAACCCCCGGTTGCAGCAATCCAAGTTGCGTGAAATGGCGCTCATTCAGCGGCAAGCCAAGAATCTCGCGTTCCTGCACCGTCTTTCCGAGGCTGGTTACCGAGGTCTCAACCAGTGGAGCATTGGCTTGGACGCGAACTTCCTGAGTGGGGATGCCGACAGCCAGGTGGATGGCTACCGTAGCGTTCTGATTTACATCCAGCGAAATGCCTTCCTGGATAAATTTCCGGAATCCTTTGGCTTCGGCGAAGAGTTTGTAGTGGCCGACCGGCAATTCCACCAGCAGGTAAGCTCCTTGCTGATCGCTGGTTACCGTGCGCGTGAAACCCGTTTCTCTCTGGACGGCGGTTACCTCGGCGTTGGTCACTGCAGCTCCGCTCGGATCCGTGACCGTGCCGCGGACAACAGCGGAGATTTGCTGCGCAGAGGCGCTGGCGGCTGAGAAAATTAGAAGCGCAAGAACGCACACCAAGCTCTCGAGATTCTGCATGCGATTCTCCAGTTTTTCGCTCGACGATGTTTATTTCGTTGTGTAACGTCAACGGCACCGGGTTTAACGCGTTCTCGACACCCAGGAGACCTGGGTGGAATTAAAGTGGCGCGATTATTGGGGTCATTCGCAGCGGGGTCAATAATACAAAAGGAGTATGGGAGGTGAACCTAGGAGCCCGCAGCCAGCGAGCGACTACCGGCCTGAGCAGGACTAGAAATTCAGCGATCTCGAGAACTACTTTTTCAGCAGACCCAGAATCTGTTTTTGGTTCTTGATGATGGTATTGAGACTGCCCTGATTTTTTAGAATTGTGCCTTGATTCTTCTTTATGGCTTCCTGGTTGGACTTAATCTGCGTTTGATTAGCGATAATCACTTTTTGGTTTTTTAAAATCCGCTTCTGATTTGCGATCACGTCGTTTTCTGACATTTCGTTATTTTGTCCTCCCGGCATGAAGTAGAACACGACGAGATGGCCCCATCAAGTGGTGCCCCAGCGGTTGGCCATTTTCATCCTGGCGCCGATGCACGTCAATAGTGTCCCAAGTGCGTGGCGCGCCGCCCCGATCGACCAACGCTGAAGTCCAGTTTCCAGGGCAAAAACATCATCGCAGAGTTTCTAGCGCTAGAGGCCCGGCCGCCCTTTGCATTTTGGTAATCACAGTGATGTCGCAGACAGCCGTCGGAACGGCGCTACGTAACCAGATGACCAAATGTGTTATCTGCGCTTGCGTCCCACCGTAGCACCTCGCCTAGAATAGTACTACCCAGCCAAACCGAATTCGCGGAGTGCAAAATGTCCGAAGCCTGGAAGACTTGGGAAGGTCAGGCGGTGGATGGCTTCCCGCTGCGCCAATATTTGGGCGGCTCTGAGCACAGCGCAGTTTATCTAACACCACTGAATAGTTCCGGCGAGCAGAAAGCCGCGATTAAATTCATACCTGCCGACGCGTCTGCGTATACGCAACTGGCGAAATGGCGTGTCGCCGGGGAGCTGACGCACCCTCATCTTTTGCAGCTGATTCGTGTGGGACGCTGCGAACTTGCAAGCACCAATTTTCTCTACGTGGTAATGGAATACGCAGAAGAAAATTTATCGGAGATCCTGCCGCAACGCGCGCTGGAGCCGGATGAAGTGCGCCAGGTCCTCGAGTCAGCTCTCGACGCGCTGACCTATCTGCATGCACAAGGGCTGGCGCATACCCGGATTAAGCCGGGAAATATTCTGGCGGCAGGCGATCAACTTAAGTTATCGAGCGATACGCTGAGCGAAATCGGGAGCGCGTCCGTAACCACCTCGCAACCTGGCATTTACGCGGCACCGGGGTCTGCGACAGCGCCAGAGTCCGCGGCCGCTGACGTGTGGTCGCTAGGTGTGACGCTGGTGGAAGCGTTAACGCAACGCACTCCAATAGTGCGCGGCCAGATGGATGTTGAATTACCGGTGCCCGAGAACATTCCGCAGCCATATCTGGAAATCGCACGGCGCTGCTTGCAGGTGGATCCTTCGCGACGGGCAAGCTTAAAGGAAATTTCGACGCTGCTGAACCCAGGCGCGACCACTCCATATCGCGAGCCGATTCTGCATACTGACATTCACACTTCCGCAGCGCAGCATCCCGAGATTCCTGTTCCCGCACCTGAGCATCGCGAAATGCCCAAGGGGTCGTTACCGGTCGCCGAAACCGTTGCTGCGGTCGAACCCACAAAGAAAAGTTTGGCGTCGCAGCAAGTTTCGCTGCTACCACACACATTAATTCCTGCTTCGCCGGTAGGCGATACAACGACGAAGCCGCCGCGACGCAAATCTAGCCTAGCTATCCCGCTGGTGGCGGTGATCTTGGTGCTGACCGCGATACTGCTGGTGCCGCGCGTGCTTAACCGCTTTTCCCAATTGCAACCGCAAGCCGCGACAGTAGAACCGTCGATCGCTCCGGCGCCGGCTTCCTTAACGCCTCCCAAGACCGAGACGCCGTTCCTGCCTCCGCTCACGCAAACAAAGGCTGAAAAACGCGTGGCAGAAAAACAAGCGGCACGCGAAAAGAGTTCCGCGGCAGCGCGCGAAACAGCTTCCTCAAGTAACACTGTAGACCCGGTTTCAAGCCGCGGGATAGACGTAGCCGAACCGCGACCAGCGACCAAATCGGCCAAGGTGGCGCCACCAACTCCCGCCCACGGGGCGGTGCTTTACCAAGTGGTGCCCGACATCTCGCAGCGCGCGAGAGACACCATACAGGGAACCGTTCGCGTTGGCGTAAAAGTGCGTGTCGATGCCTCCGGCAACGTGACTAGCGCGGAGTTAGACAATTTTTCCAGCAAGTTTTTTGGGGATCAAGCAGTCCAAGTATCGCGCCGATGGACCTTCATGCCGCCGCAAGTTGACGGGCGGAACGCGCCGAGCGAATGGCTGCTGCGATTCGAGTTCACACAGAAAGCGACGAAGGTTTTCCCGACGCAAACCAGCCCGTAAGTACATCAAAACGGCGTGGCTGGGTGATTCAGCCCCCACACTTCCGTCCCATCTCACATAATCAATACCGCGCGAAATTCCGCTTTCCCGCTCATCGTTCGCGCGATGCCGTGCACCCTACCTCGCTTTTGGATTAAGATACTTGCCCCAGCGCTCTGATGGTGCTGTGGCCGCCATTGTGCCGGCCAACCAGATCAGCGCGCGCGTTTCGCACTCGGGTGAGGAGCTAGTTTGCGCACGACGCTGAAGATTGTTCTGCCCTTAATAATCAGCGTAGCTGTCATTTCTCTGCTGTTTGCCGGTTATCAGGTGCGCACCGAACGGCGTATTCTCCGCAACGACCTTTCCCGCCGCGCGGAAATTCTCGGAGAAAGTCTGCAAGAAAGCGTTGAACCCCTGCTGGACCACGGGCGGGAGAAAAATCTGCAAAGGCTGGTGGACCGCTTCGGTCAGCGAGAACACCTGAAGGGCGTAGCGGTCTATGACGCAGACGGCAAAGCGCTGGCTATCACCCCGGCGTTGGCGGCAATTTTTAAAACGAGGCCGGCAACCGCTACACATGCGGCACAAAAAGATTCTGGGTATGGAGAATTCCTAAAAGTTGAGGGGCAGCCTATGCATATATACGCGCTGCCTTTGCACAGCGATGCCAAACCGGCGGGCGTTCTGGCGCTTTATCACGACACCACTTACATCGATGTACAGCTTTCGCATACGCTCCGCGATGCCCTGCTCACGGCCCTGATTCAGACACTGCTGATTACTGCGCTGGCCATGGTCCTGGTGCGCTGGACGTTCACCAATCCCTTGACGCGCACCGCCAAGTGGCTCCGTACGCTGCGCACCGGGCAATCTCACACGCCGCCGACTCTGCCGGAAGGCGAAATATTCGATCAGCTGCATCATGAAGTAACCCATCTGGCGCGTGATTTAAACGCCGCGCGTGCTTCCGCTGAAAAAGAGGCCCGGCTACGCGATACCAACGCTTCACAATGGACTTCCGAGCGGCTGCGCGTCAGCCTGCGCAGCAAATTAAAGGGCCAACCACTCTTCGTGGTCTCCAACCGCGAACCATACATGCATGAGGTCAATGAAAATCGCTCCGTGAGCGTAATCGTTCCCGCCAGTGGATTAGTTACCGCACTGGAACCGGTGCTGCTGGCTTGCGACGGGACGTGGATCGCACATGGGGCAGGCAGCGGAGATCGCGACACAGTGGATTCGCACGATCGCTTGCGCGTTCCGCCGGACCGGCCGAGTTATAACCTGCGGCGCGTGTGGTTGACGGCAGAAGAAGAAAAGGGTTACTACCAGGGCTTTGCCAACGAAGGACTATGGCCCCTTTGCCATATCGCGCACACTCGCCCGATTTTTCGCCCTGACGACTGGCTGTGTTACCAGCAGGCCAACCGGGACTTTGCCAACGCGGTGCTGGATGAAATGGAAGGCACAGAATCGCCCATCCTGCTGGCACAGGATTATCACTTCGCGTTGTTGCCGCGCATGGTGAAGGATGCGCGACCCGATGCACGCGTAGCAATTTTTTGGCATATCCCGTGGCCGAATCCGGAAGTGTTTGGAATTTGTCCCTGGCAGCGCGAATTGATCGATGGCTTGCTGGGCGCGGACCTGATCGGTTTCCACACCCAATCGCATTGCAATAATTTTCTTTCGACCGTTGACCGCGCGGTGGAAGCGCTTACCGAATGGGACCGCTTTGCGGTGAACCGCCAGGGCCGTGTCACACGCGTTCGGCCTTATCCAATCAGCGTCGCTTTTCCTGAGCACATTCGCACCATCAACGAATCGCGCAACGCCGGTGCAGAACGCGCGGCACTGTGCGCGGAGCTGGGCATCGAAGCAAGCTTGCTGGGCGTGGGCGTAGACCGGGTGGACTACACCAAAGGAATTATCGAGCGCTTTCGCGGCATTGAGCGTTTCCTGGAATTAAATCCGGCGTATCAACGGCGTTTTACATTTGTGCAGATTGGCGCACCCAGCCGCACGGAAATCGAGAGGTATCGACAATTTCTCGATGAAGTAAGCGCGGAAGCGGACCGTATTAACGCTAGATTCCTGACTCCCCAAACAGGCCGATGGAAGCCGATTGTCTTTCTACGAAAACACCACTCACACGAAGAAATCGACCGCTACTACCGCGCGGCCTCGGTGTGCCTGGTAACTTCTCTACATGACGGAATGAATCTGGTAGCCAAGGAATTCGTGGCTGCACGCGACGACGAACGTGGCGTGCTCATTCTCAGCACCTTTGCGGGCGCCGCGCTGGAGCTTAGCGACGCGCTATTGATTAATCCTTACGATGTCCAGCAACTGGCAGAGGCCATTCACCGCGCGGTGGACATGCCCGAGGAACAACAGGCCTCTCGCATGCGTCACATGCGTTTGCACGTGCGCGAACACAACATCTACCGCTGGGCGGCAAACTTGCTTTCCGACTTGACGGAAATCCGCATCGACACGCCGGAGCGCGCCGAAGTTCCTTAGAATTCTTCCCACAGATGGTGGGTACCAAGTACGGCGGGCTGTTGTCCTGCCATCTGCGTTAGCACAATAATGTTAAGAATGTTAACTGGGTGATTAAAAACGAAACTTTTCTACAGCGTATCCGGTAGGCCCTCGCGAAAAGTCATGTAAAGACGCTATTTATTTGCCTCGAGTGCGTCGTATCTGGCGCTTCCTCCAGCAACCAGGCTTCAACCGACTTCATCAAACCGACTGAGCAAACAGCAACGGAACTTTGCTCGGGTTGTTGGGGTGGTAATCCTTTAGCGGGTTAGGAGACTGGTATGAAACGTGTCGCATTTTTACTGTTGTTTGTCACCGGCTGGGCAGTCCCTGGCGCATTCGCCCAGGAGAACGAGCATGTCCAAGTAGGCGTTTTCGCGGATTATTTTCGCCTGTCTCAGACCGACACAGACTTGCTAGGAATAGGCGGCCGGGCGTCGTTCGTGGCCTACAAACGTCTGAAGCTGGAAGCCGAAATGTCTTACGACTTCAGCAGAGCCTTCACCGAAGGTTTCATTGACAACTCTAATGGCACGGTCCTCGTTCAGCGCACCAATTTGCGAGTGATCCATGGATTGTTTGGACCGCGCATCAACCTTGGCCAGCACGCGATTCAGCCGTTTGTTACCGCTAAAGGCGGGCTCATCAATTTCCGCCTGGATAATTCTCCTGCGACATTTGGAACGTTCACGAGTTCGGTCTCCGGCCTGCGCGAAAACAACGTCACGGGGACTTTTTATGCCGGGGGCGGTCTTGAAGGGCATCTCGGGCCCATCGGATTGCGTCTGGATATCGGCGACGAGATGTATTTCAACAACGACACGCATCATAATTTGAAGGCGACGTTTGGCCCGATTATTCGATTCTAAATAACGTTGACGCGTTTCATAACAAGGGTGGTCTCAATGGGTCGACGCAACACTAGCTCGAGGTCTATTTGCAGGAGTCTCAACAACCAAATTCGTCCGCGAGAGTTGATTCAAACGAAACACTACCCTGTTTGGTTCTGATTGAGTACAGCTGGACCGAATCGGTTCACTAGCGGGAAGCATCGCCGGATCAACTGATTAGATGGTGTTGCATGGACCGGTTGAGCTGACAAGAGTTAAAAGGCGGAGATCAATAAAATCTCCGCCTTTTTTTATGCCATAGCGAATTATCAATTACTGTCGCATGTTACTATTTCTCTTGCCCGGTAGAAGGAGATCGTCATGAAGTGGACTCCCGGCGGCGAAAGTCCGGATATCGAGGATCGCCGCGACGATACCGGCGGCGGTGGCGGTTTTCAATTTGGCGGGATGCACATCGGCATTGGCGGCGCGATCATCCTGCTGATCCTGAGTTTCGTATTCAAAACGAATTTTTTCGCCCTTCTTAGTGGCGGAGGCTCACCCGCTCCCTCGACGGTGAGCGATCCAAATCGGCCTCGTGGCACGTCCCCACGCGATCAGGCGGAAAAGCCGCTGGTGCAGTTTGTGTCTTTCGTTCTGGACGACACACAGAAATCCTGGTCAGTTATCCTGCCCCAGCAAGCGAACAAACCTTATCGGCACGCCAAGTTGGTGCTATTTCGCGATGCCATTCAGTCTGGTTGCGGGGGCGCGGATTCGGCGACCGGACCTTTTTATTGTCCCCAGGACGAGAAGGTTTATATCGATTTGGGTTTTTACGACGAGTTGAAGCGGCGTTTTGGGGCCCCCGGCGAGTTTGCGGAAGCTTATGTTCTGGCGCACGAGATCGGACATCACGTACAGAAGATTTTGGGCATTGAGGGTCAAGAACAACGGATGGTGCAGCAAAATCCCCGAGCCAGGAATCAACTTTCGGTGAAACTCGAATTGCAAGCGGACTGCTTCGCGGGCATCTGGGCGCAAAACACGCAGCAGCGCGGCTTATTGGAACAGGGTGACATCGAGTCCGCCCTGGGCGCGGCGGCAGCGGTCGGAGATGATCGCTTGCAGAAACAGGCCACCGGGCATGTGGTCCCGGAGACGTTTACACACGGCACCTCCGAGCAGAGGATGTCGTGGTTCCGCAGAGGCTTCGAAAGCGGTCAAATCTCCGCATGCAACACCTTCGCAGAATAGAACGACTCATCCGCCAACTTCACGCTGGCTGATAATTTATTTCCAATTCGTTTTATAAATCGCCAAGGCCGAATTGTTCCTGGTGCTGACGCAGCAGGAACTGGTCAGTCATGCCGGCAATATAATCGCAAACCACAATTGCTCGAAGCGACTGCGTAGCGGCCTCTTCATAGGCCGCGGGCATCGATGCTGGCGACGAATAGTAGTGTTTAAAGAGCTGCTCCAGACAGCGCACCGAACGGTCGCGGTCTTCCGTAATTGCCGGATGACTATACACATGTGCGAAAAGAAAACGCTTGAGGTCGCCGCTGACTTTTGAGCCCTGTTTACTAAATTCGGCGAGGCGTTGCGGTGCGCGGCGAATATCTTCCGTAACACCAATACCCGCCTCGCGAACACTCTGCTGCGTCGATTCGATTAGATCGGTGACCAGAAAATTGAGAGTCTGCTTCAAGGCTTCATTAAATTTCAACTTGTCACGCGCGGACGGGTGCTCTTTTTCCGCCGCGGCATACCTAGCCCCGAAAAACGAAACGTCCCGGCACAGAGCCGCGACATCGAGAAGACCGGCTTCGAGCGCGTCATCCAGGTCCGCCGTGTCGTAAGCGATTTCGTCCACGCAATCGATAAGCTGTGCCTCCAGCGTAGGACGCAATTCGAGAAGATATTCGCTCAGTTCCGGGAAATCCTGAGGACGGTAGTCGCGCGAATGCTTCACGATACCTTCTCTAACTTCAAACGTTAGGTTCAGGCCGGGGAAATCAAGATAGCGTTGTTCGAAATGTTCGACGATACGGAGGGCATGCAGATTGTGATTGAAGCTGCCACCATGAGCGCGCATTAATTCGTCGAGTTTATGTTCGCCGGCATGGCCGAATGGCGGATGGCCAATATCATGAACAAGCGCGAGAGCCTCCACCAGTGCCGCGTTCAATCCCAGTGCGTCCGCAACGGTACGGGCGATTTGCGCAACTTCGATCGTGTGCGTCAAGCGATTCCGAAAATGATCGGAGAAACGCATGGTAAAAACCTGGGTTTTTGCTTCCAGGCGGCGGAAGGCGCGCGCGTGAACAATACGATCGCGGTCGCGAACGTAATCGCTGCGGTAGGTGTGCGCGGGCTCGACATAGCGACGGCCGCGCGAATTCCGGACGTTCATCGCCCATGGCGCGCTCCGCGACGGACTGTGTTGGGTTTTGATGGAACGCTCCGCCGCGTGAGAGGTAGCGAGTGGTTTGTTCATCTAAAGATTTTAGAAGGCTCGGCTGAATCTCACAATATTATGAAATCAGCCCTGAAATTTACTTCAGGACTTTGGCGCCAGGGTACCTAGCCCACGATCGGCTTCTTCCGAAATAGTCGAATCGGGAAATTCCTGCTTGATTTGTTGATAAACGGCGACGGCTTCCTGAGGCTTGTTTTGCCGTAAAACCTTGGCGAGTTCGAGCAGTGCCAGAGGCCGGGGAACGAAGACCAACTTCTTGTCCGCCAAGGCGCGGTAGATCGTTACGGCTTCATCTGGTTTGCCAGTGCGTTCATTGATTATCGCGATCTGGTATTGCGCCATGCCGGAAAGTTCCTTGTCGCCGCTCTGGCTGACTTTCTTAAGTTCCTCCAGCGCCTGATTGTGTTGCTCCAAATCCTCAAGACACAACGCGTCATAATAGCGCGCCAGCTTCCCCGGATTGGTACTGGAATATTTGTTGGCCACTTCGGTAAACCGCCGGGAAGCCTCCCGCGCGCGAGTAGCTTCGTCGGGAAAAGTGAGCTCGTTCGGGTCAACCGGCTGGCCAGGCGCCGGAGGTCCGACACGAGCGCTATAAACTTTCTGCGCTGCATCGAAGGCTGCGTTAGCCTCAGCAGTTTTGCGATCGTGGTAAATTCGCCAGCCACCGTAGACTGCGGCGGCCACCAGCACTAGCAGCAAAACGGCCAATGTGAGCTGGCTATGGGAATATACGGCCTCCGCGCCATGTTCCAGCGTTTCTTTGATTTTGTCATGCTTCAATTCTTTGCGTGAAATATGATCCGGCACGAACGTTTTCCTCACTTGTCTGGAATTGGTAATCGTAGCACAGTAGGGGCTGCCCGCTCATGAACCGCATCTCTGCTTGCCTGATTACTTATAATGAAGAGCACAATCTGCCTCGCGCGCTGGCGTCGCTGGCGGGGGTAGTCGACGAAATTGTGATCGTGGATTCCGGCAGCACTGATCGCACGGAGGAATTGGCTCAAGCACATGGCGCCAATCTCTACTTCCGTGAGTGGTCCAGTTATGGCGAACAAAAAAACTTTGCCGCGGAGTGCGCGCAAAACGAGTGGATCTTTTCGATGGATGCGGACGAAGAGTTAAGCAGCGCGCTGCAAACCTCTTTGCTGGCCTGGAAAAAATCCGAGCCAAAATTTCCGGTTTATGAAGTAGCCAGAAAAACGTGGTACCTCGGAGCCTGGATCAACCATTCCGGCTGGTATCCAGATTTTCAGCGGCGGCTCTACAATCGCGATGAAGCGCGATTTTCAGGCATCATTCACGAATCGGTGCGCTTTGTTGGACCGCCGGGCCGGCTCAACGGTGATTTGCTGCACTACACAGTGCGCACTTTCCAGGAGCACGAAGCGAAGGTAGAGAAATACGCGGAGCTCGCAGCTCAACAGATGCACTGGGAGGGCAAGCGGTATTGGCGAACCGCTGTGCTGCTGGCCACTCCGTGGCGTTGGTTTTACACCTTTATCCTGCGCGGTGGCTTCCTGGACGGATATCGCGGGGCGCTTATCGCTAAAATGGCGGCGCGTTCGGTACGCCTGAAGTACTCCAAGCTGGGAAAACTGATCCAAAGAAAAAAGCTTGAACGCGATCGCAGGCCCACTTCGTGAACATTCTGCTTGTGGATCTCGAAACGGAATGGCGCGGCGGTCAAAATCAGGCGCTGCTGTTGCTGAAGGCTTTGAATGCGCGAGGCGACTGTGCGGAACTGGTGACCGTGGAAGGCTCCGCTTTAGGTAAGCGCGCGGCACGAAAGCGCTTGAAAGTGCATTTCGTTATGCCCCGCGCGGCACGGATTTCTGCAGCGTTGAAAATTCGTGCGCTTACAAAGCGTGGCTCATTCGATGTAGTGCATGCCAATGAAGCGCATGCCGTAACGGCCGCATGGCTGGCCGGAGCGCATCGTCGAGCAGCATTTGTAATTTCGAGACGCGTCGGATATCCACTGGCGAAAAGCCCGCTGGCCCGCGCGCGCTACAAAGCTGCGGCGCGAATCGTGGCGATTTCACAATGGGTTGCCGAGCGGCTAGTGGAGTCGGGAGCACCGAAAGAAAAAATCTCCATCGTCTATGAGGGCGTGGAGGTCCCTGCTAATCCGCGACCTCAATCGCCGCATCTGGCTCGCATGCGTTGGGGTGTCGCGGGCGTCTCTGACGATGCAAGAATAGCCAGAGAGTCGCCGCTATTGGGATCTGTGGGAGTTTTGTCTCCCGACAAAGGGCACGAACTGTTGATTCGAGCGCTTGTCCAATTGCGCAACGAATATCGTGGCTGCCGGTTATTGCTTGCAGGTGACGGCCCGAGCAGACCAATGCTGGAAGGATTGGCTAAGGAACTAGGAGTGAGCGAAGCGGTGATTTTTGCCGGATTTGTCACTGACGTCGAGTCGGTTTATCCGGCCTTGGATGTGTTCTTGTTTCCGTCGGCTTTTGAAGGCCTGGGCACTTCCTTGTTGGCGGCGATGAGTTATGAAGTTCCCTCAATTGCGTTTCAATGTTGCGCGTTTGGAGAAATTATTGAGAACGAAAAAAGTGGACTATTAGTGGAACCAGGTAGCGTCGCGGGTCTGGTCAAGGCCGTAACACGGCTACTGCAAGACAAGGGGTTTGCACGAGCTATGGGAGCGGCTGGCCGCGAGCGCATCGGAAGAATATTTTCCTGTGATCATATGGCAGAAGAGATGAAGAAAGTTTATTGCGAAGTTTGCTCGCGATAAACTTCGGACACTTCATAAAAAGCAAAAAGCGCCGGACGTTGGTAACCGTCGCGACGCTTAAAGCTCAGTAAAAATTTGCGCTAGTTTACTGTTTTTCCCTTTTTCCAGCGGTCCCCTCCTATCCGCCTGCCGAAAACGTCAAGCGTATTTAGAATTAAACAACCCATCGTCCTTTGACTTCGAGGAACTCCACCCCAACGGCAAAGCCATCGCCTTGCAGAGGTTGGCAGTAGGCCACTCGAGCCGAGGAACGAAACTCTCCAGTGCGCGATGCGAAGGTTACCTTTTCGCCTTGTTCCCAGCGGCGCATACTGACCACTCGCGCGCCGCGCGCACTTACATTTTCTGTAAAAGTCGATTCGGTTCCGGGCAGCCGACGATGCCCATCCAGGAACACCGGAACTTCCATGGGAATGCGCTGCTCTCCGCGGTGATACGTGAACGACCGTGTGCGGGGGGCCATAATCCTCACAAGCACGCCGCAATGCGCGTGAGATTTTGCACATTACTGTTGCCGTGATTTTTCATGCGATACAAAGCGCGATCTGCCGTGCCCAGTAATTTTTCAGCAGTGTCGCCGTCTTCCGGATAGCAAGCCACGCCGGCGCTAGCGGAAAGCGATGGCGCTTCCTCTTCCGAGGACAGGCGTTCGCGAATGCGAGTGAAAACGCGAGTGGCAATGTCGCGGCCAGCCTCGGGCAAAATCAGCGCGAATTCGTCTCCGCCATAGCGCGCGGCAGTATCGATAGCCCGCGAGTGATTGCGCAGAATTTTTCCCAGTCGAACTAGAGCGCGGCTCCCGGTCAAATGTCCGAAGCGATCGTTGATTGTTTTTAGACCGTCCATGTCGAGCAGCACAATGCTGAAAGGGTGGTGAGTACGGCGCGAGCGATCGAGTTCCGCTTCGATGACGCTGATGAGCCGGCGATAATTGGCTAGCCCGGTGAGTGGATCGGTGACCGCCATGGAACGCACTTGATCGAACAAGCGCGCCTGATCCAACAAAGCGCCTCCCAACATCACCACGTAGCTGGTGGTCTTGCTGAGTTCAGCGAGGAAGAAGGGGCCATCGAAAAGCTGGCGAGAAAAGGTAGCCGAAACGTGGCAAACGACATTGAGCGAGGCCACGATGAACAGCGAATAGTCATACAAGGAAGAAGCGGTTTGAGATTTCTTGTCGCTTTTGAGGCGATGCCAGAAGCACACGGCAGCGAAAAGGAATAAGCAGCAGGGGAAAAGGTCCCATGGACGAGACAGAGCGCTGCCGTGCTGCGCAAGCGGTGCCGAAGGGGCAGCCAAGAATGCCGCGCTGGTAACGTAAGCGGCGATGGCAACGACAAGCAGGGCACCCGCGGTTTCCCGGCTCGGCTGCCGGGCCGTGGGCATGTATCGCTCCACAGCTAAGGCGGCGAGCAGAAGAATGGCTAGAAGAGTGCGGCTGACCATCCAGCCCGTGGGAACTCGCGAAAGAAGCAAGTGGCCGGAAGCGAGAGCCTCATTCAGCCCAAAATAACCCACGGTCTCGATAATGCCGGAAAGGACAAATCCGAAAGCCAGGATGAGCGCGGTTCGGTCATGCGTGCCCCGGAAGCGCACTAGCGCGTTGGCGGCGTAGCAGAAGCTGAGTAGCGTTCCGCCAACTTCGAGATACAGATAGGTTTGAGGGGAACCGGCGAGACTGGCTTGCCGTAACTCCACCATCAAGGCGGGAAAAATCGCGACGGCGATGACGCTAGCGCTGAAGATAATCAGCGAACGCCGATTGTCGGCAGGCTGTTCAGCCCGTAAATACCCGACGATTTTGCCCCAACCGCCCACGATTGCCCCCAAATGCCTAAGAAAACGTGACAACTGCCTAAAGAATGCAAGTGGGTGCCCGTTTGAGGGGGAAAAGTTGCACTTGTAGAAACTTGATACTAAAGGGCTTAGTGACGAGGTGCAGAATTATGGGAATGTTCTAATTTGGGCGAGACGCGGGAAACAGGGGCATAACGGGGCTGAGCAACAGATATTTCTAATGTTTCGTTGTGGTTAACCCGTTCGCAGGGCCAGTATCAACACGGACTCACGCGTATCTCAAGGTGAGACAGTCTCACCAGCTGAGCAGGGAGAGACGGGCTAGATTTTCGGCTTCGGAGGGGGCAGGTCCCGCGCGGTTACCGTGTCTACGAACCCGCAGGCGTTATGGGTGCCGTCGCAAAAGGGCTTATTCATGGAGCGTCCGCATCGGCACAGCCCCACCGTGGTGCGGCCACCCAAGCCGAAGGGTTTGCCTTGGGGGTCGACCAGTTCGAAATCGCCTTCGATACGCAGCGATCCGTTGTTATTAACAGTGATTTTTGTGCCCGCCATCTACGCTCCTGAGATTTATCGAAAATCTACGATCGGTACGCAGTCAACAACGTGATTAATACTTCGGGACGGAAGGATCCACTTCGTCGGACCAGGCCAGAATGCCGCCCTTCAAATTAAGTATCTTACGGAATCCTGCCTTGCGCAAAAAATCGACGGCCTCGGCGGAGCGCTTTCCGCTGCGGCAGTGCGCCACGATTTCTCTCGAAGAGTCCAGCTCATGGACGCGACGCGGCAATTCGCCAAGTGGAATCAAATGGCCGTTGAGGTTGCAAATCTGAAATTCATGTGGCTCGCGCACATCGAGAATAAAAAGGTCATCGCCGCGGTCAAGTCGCGACTTTAGATCGCGCGGGGTAATTTCCGGAACCTGCACGTCTGGACCAGGCGCCTCTTCACCACGCACACCGCAAAATTCGTAATAGTCGATCAACTTGGTGATGGTGGGATGATCGCCGCACGCCGGGCAGTTGAGATTCTTGCGCAACTTCAATTCACGAAACTTCATAGCCAGGGCATCGAAGAGCAACAATCGACATTTCAGACTTTCGCCTATGCCCAAGATGAGCTTGATGGTTTCCATCGCCTGGATCGAGCCGACAATGCCTGGCAGCACACCAAGCACACCGCCTTCCGCGCACGACGGCACCAGGCCGGGAGGCGGCGGTTCCGGATACAAGCAGCGGTAGCACGGACCATCAGGCATGCCGAAGACGGTGACCTGGCCCTCGAATCTAAAGATGGAGCCGTACACGTTGGGCTTGCCGAGCAGGATGCACGCGTCGTTTACGAGATAGCGCGTGGGAAAATTGTCCGTGCCATCAACAATAATGTCGAAATTCTTGAAGAGCTCCAGGGCGTTCTCACTGGTCAGTTTTGTTTCGAAGGTTTCAATCTCGATATCCGGATTGAGATTAGAGAGACGAGCTTGCGCGGCTGCGGTTTTCGGCTTGCCGATATCGTCGGAACCAAAAGTTACCTGGCGCTGAAGATTTGTGAAGTCCACTACGTCGAAATCGACCAGGCCGAGGTGACCTACTCCAGCCGCCGCGAGATACAAGCCCAGGGGCGCGCCGAGGCCGCCGGTACCAATCAAAAGGACCTTGGCGTTTTTCAGCTTCAGCTGACCTTCCATGCCGACTTCCGGCATGATCAGATGGCGGCTGTAGCGGAGAATTTCTTCGTTGCTCAAGGTCGTCGCCTTTTCGGCGGTGCTCGGCTGAGACGTTATGGGCTGAACTTTTGTAGGCATTGTTATTTCCTCTTCCAAAGTGTTATGCGTTCTTATTTCTATGTAGCTCTTATTGTTATGAACTCGCGAGATCCTTGAATGGCGTGCCCGTCGTTAAAGAAGTCCGCCAGCGATAGAAGGGACGATGCTGATCGTGTCCCCGTCCTTAGTTGGCGTATTTTCCTTGGACAAGTAACGAATATCTTCGTCGTTCACATACACATTCACAAAGCTACGTAACTTGCCATCCTCAGTGAAGAGATGTTTGCGCAAATCACCAAACTTGCTGGTCAATTGCCCGAGAGCTTCGCCGACAGTTTTGGCGGAAACTTCAGTCGAATCGGCCTTTCCCGCATACACGCGCAGTGGCGTGGGAATAATCACTTTTACAGACATCTAGGCTCCTCTTTCGACAATAAAACAAACTGGCGGATGAGCGAAATCAGGAAGCTACCCGCTGTAAGCCGATTTCTTCGCCTTCGAATTCACTGCGGTCGTCCGTTAGCCGCCAGGAGGTCATTTCCTCGGGAACCCTGTTCGCCACACTCACAATAATGTAGCTGTACCACGGCCAGGCATGATCGCGGTCGTACTGGCTAGGACGCGCCGGATGATCCGGATGCGAATGATACCACCCGACGACTTCCAAGCCTTGCTGGCGGGCTGCTTTTTCGGCGTCAAGAACGTCCTGGCTAGTAACCGAGAACCGATTGTGGGGCGAATCATCACGGCGATTTACCAACGGATGTAGCGCATGAATCTCGCGACACACTCGCCGATCAGCAACTTCCGTGTCCCGGCCAAGAAGAGCGCCGCAACACTCATGCGGATAAGTCTGCGCTCCGTGAGCGCGAATCTTGTCGGCAAGTTCGGGACTAATTTTTAGTTGCGCTTGATTGGCCATGAGAACTACTCCTCATCCCAGAATCGTTCGCTTAAATATTTTGCCGCGGAATCGGCGAAGACCGTAACGATCACGGCGTGTTGGTCGGCGGGAATTGATTTAGCTACATGCAAACAACCCAAAAGTGCGGCCGCTGCACTGGGGCTGAGCAGCATGCCCTCTTCTCGAGCCGCGACTTTTACCATGCGATAAGAGGCTTCCGTGCCCACCTCGATGTTCTGATCTGCCAGAGTTTCGTCATAGATGGCCGGCACCAAAGCCGTGGCCATGTGCTTCCATCCTTCCAGGCCGTGAAAGGGGGCGTCTGGTTGCAAGCTGATACAGCGAACAGCGGGATTTAATTCTTTGAGCCGACGAGTTACTCCTATAAAGGTGCCGCTGGTGCCGAGGCCCGTCACGAAATGAGTAACTCGCCCCGCGGTTTGTTCCCAAATTTCATTGGCGGTGCCGTAATAGTGCGATTGCCAGTTGGCCGGGTTGCCGTACTGATCAGGATAAAAATACTTTTCGGGGTCGGCCGCGACTATTTCGTGCACGCGTCGAATGGCGCCGTCGGTAGCCTCATCGCCCGGCGTCATCACCAACTCCGCCCCGTAAGCAATAAGCATGCGCTTGCGCTCATGTGAAGCGCTGTCCGGGAGGCAGAGCGTCACGGGATAGCCCAGGGCTGCACCGATCATGGCGTAGGCAATGCCAGTGTTGCCGCTGGTGGCATCAATAATGGTTTTGCCTGCGACTAAGGCCCCGCTTTTGAGGCCGGCATCGATCATCCCTAAAGCTGGGCGATCCTTCACAGAACCGCCGGGATTGAACCATTCGGCCTTGCCGCAAATTTCTACGTTCTGAAATTCATGGCCGATACTCACGAGTCGCAACAGAGGGGTGTTGCCGATGCGCGCGAGAATCGACTCTCCTACGCGAGCATACGAAAACTGCGTTTTGCCGGTGGTGGATGCCATTTGTTTCGCTGCCAACATACTCGATTTCAGTCAGTAGAGCGGCCAAATATTAGATGCCTCACGCCACTGTGCCGATATAACCGTCTTCACAGCCTTCAATGATAGTACGGATAGTCAGCGAAGGGCCAAGTGGACCGCTGCGTTGGTGGGAAGGGTTGCGGTCCGGGCTCAGGGCCGTCTGAAGCTGTGTATGAGGAATTGCGTTTTCGCAGTGGCCTGACTTTATTCGACAAACTCGCTGTCTTACTCAGTCAACAAAAAGACCAATGCGATGGTGTCATTTAGCGGCCGCGTGATGATCGTAGCTGATGACTCGCGTAATCTTCCATGCTGCGTCTTTGTATTGCCACAAATGAATAAACTTTCCCTCGCCAACACCCTCTTTGTCGTCATTTCCAGGGTGATGAAAGTGATGAACTCCTATTTCGACCGCGCCATAGCCTTTCATGTGATAAACCTGCAGTGTTCCTGGAACAAGCTCGCGGATGACTTTGCCACAGATATTCTTTTTCACGCTTTCGGTTAAATTCGCTTTGCCCAGGGTTACACCGCCCTGATCATGATAAAACTCCACGTCATCCACAAAAAACGATGAAAACTTATCCAAATCACACCGGTTGTAAGCGTCGAAGAGAGCAGCATCCAGCGCGGTGATGGCCGCGTCCAGTTCCGTTTGGGAGCTGATTTTATCGAGGGCGGGAACAGTCTGAGCATCGACTCGGAGAATTCCTAAACCGGACAGCACGAACAATAACAGCATTCTTGTGGTGGCAAATACTGCTTTCATGGGTCCTCGCTTGGTCTTACAGGTGATTACGGATGAATGTACGTCATGCGCCGCAGAAAGTTCCCGCCCGAGGATAGCGCGATGCAATAAGAATCCAAGTGGATGTGGGGTCTGCTGAGGGATCAGGTTTTGAGCTGTAAAAATTCACGCGAACCCCAAAACGCGCGATTCAGCGGCAAATTCTAGATACTTACAGTTTGCGTTTTGACCACCGCTTCGTCTGAAGCAATGCGTCCGTCGCGAATATAAATGATGCGATGGGCGTGCTGCGCGATGTCATGCTCGTGAGTGACGAGAATAATGGTATTGCCTTGCGCGTGCAGGCTCCGAAACAGATTCATAATTTCGTCGCCGGTTTTGGAGTCGAGGTTCCCAGTAGGTTCGTCGGCCAGCACAATGGAGGGCGAATTCACCAGAGCCCGGGCGATGGCCACACGCTGCCGCTGTCCGCCCGAAAGTTCGTTAGGCTTGTGATGCATGCGATCCACAAGGTCCACACGCTCCAGGGCCTTTTTTGCTTTCTCAATGCGTTCTTCCGACGGCGTGCCGTTGTAGATCAGCGGAAGCTCAACATTATGAAGAGCCGTGGCGCGCGGCAAGAGATTAAAAGTTTGAAACACAAAGCCGATTTCCTTATTTCGGATATAGGCAAGCTCATCGTCGTCGAGGTCGCTCACCAGCCGTCCGGCCAGCCAATATTTGCCGGAGCTTGGTGAGTCCAGGCAACCGATCAAATTCATCAGCGTGGATTTACCGGATCCTGACGGCCCCATGATCGCTACGTATTCGCCTTTGCGAATCTCCACGTCCACGCCGCGCAAAGCATGCACCTGCTCAGCGCCCATTTCGTAGACCTTGGCGAGCTCTTGCGTCTTAATGACAACGCCAGACGACACCAGGTCTTCGCGGTACGAATCGACGGAAGCTGCTTCAACAGCCATTTGCATCTCCTCGCGCTAGCCTAACTCTGTCCTTCTTCTTCAGGTTTCTTAGGAGGTGTGTTATCCACCTTGACGCTCGACGCTGGCTTCAGCGTGCGCAGCGCCTTATAGCTGCCAACCACGATCTCGTCGCCAGGCTTCAATCCCTTGGTAATTTCGATGTCGGTCACACCGCTGATGCCCGTCTCGACGGGGCGAAATACCGCCTTCTTACCGTTGACCACGAACACACCCTGCACTTCTTCCTTCTTGGGATCACCGGGTGCAGGCGGCGGAGGCGCGGCCAGGGTAACGCTGGAGTTGCCATTCTTGCTGGCGTCCTTAGCCGCTTGTTCCAGGTCCTTGCGTGTCCGCACAGCCAGCGCTTGAATCGGAATGGCCACAACGTTCTTCTTCTCGGCGGTCTTTATTTTTGCGGTGGTGGAAAGTCCCGGACGTAAATTGTCCGGAGGGTTGGCAAGCGTGACCACTACTTTGAAATCCTTGGCTTCCTGGGTGCTGGTGGTACTTTGCGTGGTAGCTAGACCAGAGCTGCGTAGCGTAGCCTGAGAACCAATTTCGGTTACTTTGCCTTTGAATACTTTGCCCGGGACGGCGTCGATGGTCACATCAGCATCCTGCCCTGTCCTTACGTTTACGATGTCCGTCTCATCGACTTTCACTTCCGCAGTGACCACGGACATATCCGACAAGGTCATCAGGAAGCTTCCGTTCGAATTCTGAATTCCAGGCACAACGTACTCGCCAAGCCGAACAGGCAGATAGCTCACGATTCCATTAATCGGTGAGATGTAGGCGGTTTTGCTTAAGATGTCCTTGGTACGGACGAGCACTGCCCGATTCTGGTTCACCATGGACTGGGTCTGATTCAATTGAGCTTTCAGAGACTGGACCCGGGCCTTGGAAGAGTCGACTGCAGCAAATGCCGCATCATACGCATTTTTGCGTTGGTCGAAATCCTGCTTGGGAATCAAGCCGTCCTTAAACAAGCCTTGTCCACGTTCCCAATCGAGCCTGGCCTTTTCGAGGTTGGCCTGTTGTTGGGTTAGATCAGCCTGGGCAGAGCGGAAACTGGCTTCGGCCGCTTGTACTCCCATTTCGGAAGAATTGATAGCCGCGGACTGTGCTTGTACATCAGCATTGGCTTGTACAGCTTCTTGTAGCAACAGGCGGTCGCCCTTCTTAATCTTGTCGCCCTCCTTGACCAGGATCTGCGTAATTCTGCCAAAGCCCTGGGCCGTCACGTTGGTATAAGTCGTGGGTTTGATCTCGCCGGAGGCCGTAACTTGGGAAATCAGGGTGTCCTGGGAGGCAACTTTCGCGGTCTGCACAGTGACCACACCTTTATTGGCCTGGTTGATGCTGAACAAGACAATGCCACCAAGCACTACCACACCACCGACACTAAGCGACACTTTTTGCCAGGTCTTCATCGTTCGATCCTTACGAGGGTCCGCCGTCGCGGACACATCACGCCGACAGGCATAAAGACTTTATAACCTTGGATATACTCTACATACGCCGTAGCTGACCAAAATGTTTCAGACTACTAGGTAGGTTACAGGGAAGCGACAGACCGACCGAGTCATTCTATAACACCCCGCCCCACGGGTTACTCATAAACCATTTTAGGTTCAAAGCAACGAAAAGGGAAGGACACGCTTGGACGGCGTTCCCTCGCGTATACAAACATTTCCCGCCGCCACCCCGTTTGACGAAGAAAACCGCGTTTGTTCTTGCGATACGATGTTTGCACAGGAATAGCAGAAGAATCAGGGACGCGAACTCGCCACGAACACACGCTTTCCCGCTGAAAATCTTGAGAAGGTTCTCCACCTCCGCGAGCTGCTAACCCAATTCCACAAAAATACCTATCTCAGAGGAAAGCTTGTCCTCAAGCCGATTTCGGCCTTTTAAGCACGAACATTTCAGCAATCCAGTGTTGTATGCCGAATTTTAAAATATTAACGGCGCCGACAAAATCATGAAGGAGGGAAGGTCACGACGTAGAGTCTGATTTCCTCGCGCTGAACGAAGAGAGCGTAGCTCACGTTGACTTGATCTTGGCAAACGAGGAGGTTGCCCGGATACGTGCCAAGGTTCCTAGTCAGGGTCCGGGCTGCTCGATTGCACTCGCAAGATAAGGAGACACACCCGGCACATGTGTCATGACGTTGTCAAAAATTTGTCGAATTTACGTCGGGAGCGGGCCGCTGCTTATCGCCGGGTCCCGCTTTTGTGCGTTACGCGATTCGGGTCTCGAGCTAGGTTAGCCGGACGTCGAATTCAATTTTGACTTCGTCCTTTGCCCTTACGCCGGCTCTTCCAGGAGGCGTGACGCCGAAATCAGTCTGCTTCACTTTGGCCTCGCCGGTATAACGGCCGTCTTTCAGTATCACTTGTACCGTGACCGGCCGCGTCTGTCCGCGCAGGGTTAGATTCCCGTTCAGTGTCCACCGTCCCTGACCGTCAGATTCCGCCCCCGTGGACTTGAAGACGATCTCCTGGTGACGCTCGCTATCGAGCACTTCCGGTCCTAACATGGTCTTCTGCACTTCGGCCCGCTCTTTCTCGGAAGCGTCTTTGTCCG
Organism: Candidatus Acidiferrum sp.; assembly: GCA_035996445.1. Lineage (GTDB taxonomy): Bacteria > Acidobacteriota > Terriglobia > Acidiferrales > UBA7541 > Acidiferrum. Next base: position 33,394 of record DASYJM010000030.1, read on the forward strand.
TCACTCTCAGTTCTCTCGCATTCACGTGAATTTCAACCGCAGGATGGGCGCCGGTGTCGGCGGTACCGTTGTGAATGGGCGCGTGAATTTCGTGCTCGTGTCCCAGTGCCGAGAACGCGCCCGTTTTGCCAACGTGAATCGTCAACCTAGATTTCTGCGTGTCGATGCTGCGCTGCTGGGCATTTACGTGGGGCACGCATAACAAGCTCATTGCCACTGCGGCTAAGAGTGACCTCATCATTCACCTCACATGGGTTTGCTCTGGACGCCCACCACTATTGAACTTCACGCGAGGGAAGACCAGAGATCTGCTGCGCCCGACACTGATCGGGCAAAATTCGGTTTTTGTGAGAGCCACATAGCAACGCGTGCCATACCACTTGCCAAGAATAGCTCGACGTTGTTGTTCGAATGGCCGCGACCAAGCGGCATCTACTTTTTTTCGCCGCACGAAATGTTTCGTCAGCGGCTCTGCCGTGATTAACGCTTGAGTCATGCCGGTCCTTGTAACTGGATCAGCGTATCCAGCCGCATCCACGCGAACTCCTGTGTGCACCTGAACGCCAGGGGTTGCCGCAGCACTAGTAATCAACGCTTGGTCGAGCACTTTTCTACGTTGCCCCAGACCTGGGCGACTGGAAGCGAAACGTTTTGTAACGCGTCTGTAGAGTTGAACCCGAGCCGAAATAAAATCGAACTCCGTGGAAATGGCAACCGCCGACCATTTCATCCGGACTCCCGCGTTGCAAGACCGCTACGCCCGACGACATCAGGCCCTCGCCGCACGGTTTTTCCCTCGGAAATAGAGCCTTTTCGAATAGGCGTACCGCGAACCCGCTTCGACCCAACATAATTGCGAGCGAAGAACCAGCTACACCACCTCCGACGATTAGAACGTCGCACACGTCCTGGTGCCCCCGGCCCAGCAAAGCTGAATCAGCCCAAATTTAATTAAGGATATCCTTTCTAAGGCTGTCAACAGCCCATGCAGTTATCTGAACGCTGTCAATTCATTGTCAAATCTTGGCCAGGTCAGAATCCCGAATCTGCGAAACTATGATTGACATTGCGTCGCTTCCAGAAGGTCGAATAATTAACAAAAAAGGAAAAAGGGGAAATGTCAGAAGTCGAAGACAGCAGCGTCGAACGGCCAGCGCCAAAGAGCCAGGCCACACGATTACCTGCGGGTGCGACCAAATAAATAGCTTCGACCCACCTAATTTCGACCACCTAATATAGTGCCCTCCATCCCCACATACTGCCATCGAGTTTGTCAGTCGCAGGAGTTCCGGTAGCAATCCGAATCGCGTCAACCTCGGTAGTCGGAAAGTATCTGTGGGTCAGGGAGCGATATCGCCCGTCTTCTCGGCGATCGGCCGCGCGTAGCGCACGAGCGAAAGGCAGAACTTGCCGGGCTCTTCGGTCATCGGCATGTGCGCCGAATGCTCGAACCAGACAAGGTGCTTTTCCGGCGCATCCACCGTGTCAAACCACGCGGCGGCGACCTCTGAATTCACGGTATAGTCGCGCCGGCCCGCAAAGAGAATCAGTGGAACCGCGAGTTTACGGTTCGACGCGAGATCGAGCGCGAGCAGCTCGGGGAGCAGATAGGGGGTGGCGAATTTATTGCCGTCCCAGATGTGGCCGATCTCCTGGTCGCTATAGTCGGGCGAAAGCCAGGCGAGCGCGCTGTCAGCCGTATTGTCGGGCCGATAGGCCATAACGCCGCCATAAAAACCAACCCATTTGCGCTGGACGTAAATGTCCTTAATGGGGACGATCTGTCCGCGGGCGGCGTACGGGGCGATTGCCTCGAGCTCGCGCACCGCCCCGGCATTGCCCGCGCGGCGTGCGGCGTCCATGGCGAAGCGCCACCCTCGACGCTCGCTTTCGGGCCCGTCGATCAGTTGTTCAACGCCGATATAGGCGTACAGCCATTCGGGGTGACGCTGCGCGAGCTGCAAGCCGAGAAAGCTGCCCCAGCTGTGGCCGAGGACGAATATCTTGTCCTTGCCGAACTCCTTGCGAGCCCAGGCGGCCATTTCCTCAGTGTCGGCAATCATGCGTTCGCGTGTCAGCGTCGGCGCGATCTTGCCAGGATCAGTAAGCAGATAGGTCTTGCCGGCGGCGCGTTGGTCCCACTGAACAATTGTGAAATATTCTTCCGCGCCACGGGTAAACCACCAGCTCATCGGAATCGCGACGTATCCGGGTCCGCCGTGGATATAAAGCAGCACCGGATTCCGGCGGTCCGCGCCGCGAATTGAGACCCATTGATCAATCCCGCCGATTCGCACTTTCTCCAGACGTTCCACCCCATTAGGCGTCACTATCTTGCGTGCATTTGCGATGATTGCGGTCGCTTCGGCACGGTTGGCGGGCTTGACCGGCTCGTCCGCTCGGGCGGATGCCACGGCGAACGCTGCGAGGAAAGGAAGCAGGCGTGCGAGCAGCGTTCTTAGACTCCTCAACCGGTCATGAAGATCACTCTTACGGATTCGTAGCATGAATCTCTCCTACATCAATCTTCTTTGCCATGTAGTGTATTGAAGATTGGAAAGGAGCGGCCACAATGTTCGGATTGCTCGCTCTCGTCGCAGCAGCGGGGTTCGCCGGTGCCGCACTGTACGTCAATGTCGCGGAACAGCCTGCCCGGCTCCGGCTCGATGATTGTGCCCTGCTCACCCAGTGGAAGGCCGCATACAAGCGGGGCTTTGCTATGCAAGCGTCGCTCGCGATCATCTCTGGATTTTTAGGTTTAGCAGCATGGTGGACGAGTTCCGATCCGTTTTGGCTTGTCGGAGCAGCCATCATTCTCGCGAACTGGCCGTACACGCTACTGGCGATCATGCCGGTAAATCGAAAGCTCGACGCCACTCAATCTGAAAATGCATCGGCTGACACGCGTCGTCTGATTGGCCGCTGGGGCGCTCTTCACGCAGGGCGTAGCCTGCTTGGCGCGTCCGCCGTATGTCTGTTTCTTATTGCTGCTTCAAGGAGAATCTGATCTCCGGGATCAGATTGACCGCAAGCGTCCAAAATCCGGTCCCGATTTTCGCGTCACTGGGTCTTGCTGTTCGTCGCGGAATGGGACGCAAAAGCAGAGAGCGTTAAACGACGCTCTTGAGCGCCAACCTCTCTCTCGGTAGCATATTCCGCTTGCCAGCACTCGCTGTTGAAACCAAGAGATGGGACCGCATTTCACTGGCAATCACCCAGGCTTTGGAAGCGTCCCAGCGAGGTGTTGGCATGCCACTCTTTGTGAAAGTGCGCAGTTTCCTACGGAACCTCTTTTTATCCCGGCGTGTGGAAGTAGACCTCGACAACGAAGTTCGTTCGCATCTCGAATTGATGACCGAAGAAAAAGTGCGTGCAGGCATGGGATGCGAGGAAGCGCGGCGTGCAGCGCGCATGGAGCTTGGCGGGGTCGAACAAGTCAAAGAGCAAGTTCGCGACGAACGAACGGGGAATTGGGTGCAGTCAGTTATTGCTGATTGCCGGTTCGGTGTTCGACAACTGCGCAAGAATTCGGGTTTTGGCGTGGTGGCTATTGTTGCACTGGCGCTGGGCATCGGCTTTTCCACGATTATCTTCAGCATCTTCTATAACGGCGTGCTGCATCCATTCCCGTATCGCGACGCGGAACGCTTGACGGTAATCGGCATCATCGACACGCAACATAACTCGGAACGGTTTCGCGAGGTCTACCACCTCGATGAGGTCGCAGCGTTTCGCAAACAGAGCCAAACGTTTGAAGACGTCGTGGCCTATTCCGGAGTGGATTTCATTTATTCCCACCAGGGTACTTCCGAACAATTGAATGGTTGCGTGGTCACGCCTAACGCCACGGCGTTTTGGGGTGTGGCTCCTCTTTTCGGCCGCGGGATTGGGGAGCAGGATGCGCAGGCCGGGGCCAGTCCGGTGGCACTTCTCAGTTATGCGTTCTGGAAAAGCACGTTTCATGAGGACAAAAGCGTGCTCGGCACCACCATTACGCTAAACAAACAAAGCTGCACAATCATCGGAGTGATGCTTCGGCGCTTTGGGCTTTTTGGCGCTGATGTGTACGTGCCAGTGGCGTGGAATCGGCCGGAGCCCGCGTCTTTTGCCGAGGCCATGGATCAACACGAACCCATGTTTTTTTTCGCTACGGGCTTAATTAAACGGAACGTAAGCAGGCAAAACGCGGCGGCGGATATCCAGGTCATCGCCAAACAACTCGTCACCCTGCACACCAGGGATTATCCTGAGCATTTCCAGATGACCGCGAGAGCGATGAACGAAGTGATCGTAGACGACTTTAGGCAGACTTTATTTCTGCTGATTGCCGCAGTAATTCTGTTGTTGCTGATCTCATCCAGCAACGTCGCCAGTCTTCTGCTCACGCATCACAGTGCGCGTTCTCGAGAAATTGCGATGCGCAGCGCGCTGGGGGCCAGCCATGGGCGCTTGATTCGCCAGCTTTTTGTGGAAAGTTTGCTTCTGGGGCTGGCCGGGTGTTTAGCAACTGTGCGCCAAATTAACTAGGGCAGTATGGTAAGCTGTTGAAATCAGACCGTGGAGAGGTGGCAGAGCGGCTGAATGCGGCGGTTTGCTAAACCGTTTTAGGGAATAAACACCCTAACGGGGGTTCGAATCCCCCCCTCTCCGCCATATCCTTACAAAGCTTGACGTTGCAGAGAGCGTAGCGCCTACTGAGGCGACTGGTTGCGGGGCTTTTTGTCACGGTTTTATCACACTCTTATCACAATAGCTTTCCGACTTAATTCGAACTACTGAACTATCCCACCCTCAAGCTGAGTGAACAGCGCCTCAACCTGATTCATAGCGTTTTTCGTTACTTCGGGAACATCCTTGATGTAATGCGTGAGAGTTGTGTTCACGCTCGAATGACGTAGCAAACCTTTCGCGGCCATCGGATCGCGGGAGATCGAGCTTGCAAGC